>PQAJ01000198.1 GCA_003105185.1 Holophagae bacterium | reverse complement strand
CGAGTCCTCTCCGGCGCGCCACCGTCCCTTCCGAGTTCCGAACTTCCTGAAAGGTCCCTGGAGGTTTACGTTGTCGCAGCCGGCAGCTGCTCCAACGCGACCCACCCTCAGAATCGAGTGGCCGTACGCCAGCCATCCCCCTCTCCGGCTCGGCTCACGTCGACCCTGCGATCCCCATGGCAACGGCCACACGTCGATTCTGAGGGTGTGTTCGAGTCCTCTCCGGCGCGCCACGGTCACTCCTGAGTATCAGAGCCATACGGTTGACGTCGCCCCCCGCTCCTCCGACCTCGCGACGCGACCCACCGTCACCAGCGAGTGGCCGTACGCCAGCCATCCCCCTCTCCGGCTCGGCTCACGTCGACCCTGCGACCCCCACGGCAACGGCCACACGTCGATTCTGAGGGTGCGTGCGAGYCCTCTCCGRCGCGCCAGAGTCAGTCGTCGGTTGTCGCCGCCTTGATGAGCTCGTCGAGCATCTTCAGGAGCTCCCCTGYCGCGTCGCTTCCGCCCTGCGGATTCTTGGTCAGAATGTCGACGCGGCGGCGAGCGTAGCGGTTCCAGTCCTGGTTGCCGTGGTTCAGCTCGAGGTAGGCGGAGTAGTAGGAGATGGCCTGGCTCGGATTGCCGAGCACGTCATGGCAGCCGCCGAGAAAGTAGACCGCGTCCGGCGACTTCGGGTTGATCTGGTAGGCCGCCTCGAAGGCGCGCAGCGCATCAGCGTAGCGGCGCTTCTTCATCAATGAAAACCCGAGCTGCTCGAACACGGCGATGTCCCTGGCGTCGGCGGGCATGAGCGCGACCGCCTTGGAGAACGCATCGATGGCCTCGTCGAAGCGCTCCACTTCGCGGCAGTTGAAGCCGAGCAGGGCATAGAGCCGGTAGGAGGGCGCTGCAGCCACCCCGCGCTCCAGGGCCCTGATCGTGCCGGCGAGGTCGCCCCGGCGGTAATAGGTCTCCCCCAGCGCAGCGTAGTGCGCGGATTCGCGGGGCTCGAGAGCGATCGCCTGCTCGAAGGCGGCGGCCGCGCCCCCCCAGTCGCCCGCCACCATGCGCTGGCGCCCCTGCTCATGCGCTGCGCGCGCCGCCTCAGCGCCCTGGCGGATGATGCTCATGTCCTCCGGGGTGAGCGTGACCTCGAAGCGGCTGGAGCCGCGCTGCACGAGGAGCCGGACCGGTTGGCCGGGCGGCAGGGCGCCGGCCATGGCGCCGAAGCGCTGGGCCGGCGCGCGGGTCTCATAAAACCCCGTGCTCCCCAGCTCCAGCAGCACGTCATTCGCCTGGAGCCCGGCCCGCGACGCCGGCGAGTTTGCCGAGACCGCGAACACCCTCACACCTTGCCCGTCGTTGGTGACCAGCAGCATGCCGAGGTATGACCGCGGCGGAGCGGCCTGGGGCCCCGGCGCCGCTGCAGAGGGCGGCATCGCTGCGGGGGCCGGTGCTGCAGCGATCGGGCGGGCGTCCGCCGCCGGCGCCTGCTGGTCGAAGTGGCTGAAGAACGCGACCGGCGACTGGTCGTCCGGGCCTGTGTAGTGCAGGGCGAGGCCGGCCGTCGAGTAGTACTCGATGAGGTTGCCGTCGCCGTCAAACGCCGTGCGCGCCGTCGCCTCGAGCTTGAACCACTGCTGGTACTGGCTCTTGGGGTAGCTGGTCTTGAAGTAGAGGTCAATCGAGTCGATGACCTGCCCGTCGCCGCGGAAGGTGATCGAGATCCGGCGCGCGTCGTGCTTCGCAGGGTCGTAGTCGTAGCGCGTTCCCGGGACCACCTCGCGCACCGGCGGCCCCAGCACGCGGTCGGCGTCCGCCTTTCGCGACACGCCGGGCGTCAGGCCCTCGAACTCGCCGGCGGACGCGACAACCACGGCCCAGAGAACAGCGGCGGCGCAGGTCACGACGGCAGCGACTCTGGTCATGGCGTCACTCCCTCTGCCTCAGGGCAAGGCATCACAGCGCTGCTTGCCTTCCTGGTATCTCTCGTCGCACGCCTGCCCGCACTCGCGACCACCCTCCCGCTCAACGCACGCGTCGTGGCAGGCCTCGGCCTGCGCGTCGACCACGGTGATGCACCCGAGATAGTTGGCGGGGCCTTCGAGTATGGAGCCGCCGTCGGACGGCGGTGGCGCCGAGGGCTGTGGCTCGGCGGGCGGGGGCGCGGCTGCGATGTCGGGAGCGCGCGGGTCTTTTGCGAACGCGAGCCCGCTGCGGGCCCAGCCGGCGATGCCCGGCACCCGGACGTAGTATCCGAGGCCAACACAGGCATCGAACGCCGACTGGCCGCTGAGGATCTTCCGGCTCCCGTCCCGGAAGCCGACCGAGGCGACGACCGTACCCTCGCGGCCCGGAGCCAGCACGCGATACTGCCCCTGCACGGTCGAGCCGTCCGCCAGCGAGTAGACCTGGGTGACCGGGTTCTCGTCGGCCCCAGGGCGCGCCGGAGTCGGCAGCGGTGCCGCAGCACCCGGTTTCGAGGCCCGCACCAGAGCGGGCGGCTGCGCACCGCCGGCGGGAGCTGCTGCCGGCGGCTCGGCGGGCGTGGTGGTGAAAGTCGAGCTGACCACCAGCGCCGGCACGGACTCCCCTTCGTTGTCCGGAGCCTTCGGCTCGCTGCCCTCCGAGTTTTCCGGGAGCTCGACGGGAGCCGACTCGGGGCTCAGACACTTGATGACGCGCCCTGCGTTCCGCCCCGTCTCGGCGTTGATGCCGATGAGGGCTGCGGCGGCCTGGCTGGTGCTGGCCGTGAGCTCCTCGGTGGGGAACGGTTCGATCACGCACTCCGCGTCCGTTCCGAAGAGCCGTTGCGACTCGATGCGCACCTGGATCTCGCGAGCCCTGGTTGCGACCGCATCGGCCTCGGCCGCGCCGGTCGTGGCATTCGCCTCGAGCTGGCTGCAGACGTCGACGAGGAAGGTCCGGTGGCCAATCACCGCGTTGGCCCGGTCCCCGGCGGTGGCTGCCGCTCCGCCCGTCAGGGCGTCCATGCGCCGGAGCAGCGCCCCGCACTCCGCGACTGGCGTTCCCACGCGGTCTCGGGCCGCGGCGGCATCCGCCGTTGCTCGCTGGGCCACGCCGTCCGCCTCGTCAAGGGCGGCGAGAGCGGCGCTGATTCGCTGATTCAATCCGTCCACCTCAGCGGCGCACGCGCGGAACCTCGCCTCGAGGTCCGGGACGAGCCGGGCCTGCGCGTTCACGGCGTTCAGCAGCTCGCCGACCCTGCGCGCGTGGGCATACGCCGCGTCGCTCCCCTCGCTGGCGCCGTCAGTCTTCGGCTCACGGCAGGCCTCTTCGACCAGGGTCCTCGTCGAGAGCATCGCGGCTTCGGCCTCCTGTCGCGCCTGGGGCACGGCGGTGGCGATGCCCTCGAGTTGCCCCCTCACTGCCAGGCACGAGTCGCACAGCGTTCGGACGCCGGACGGGTTCGTCTTCTGGTACCGGGCGTCGGCAGCCTCGAGCGAGGCGGCTGCCGACCGGATCGCCTGGATGTCAGCGTCCTGTGCGGTTTTCAGGGCCTCCGCCTCGCCTCGTATGGCCGCGGCACGCTGGACCAGATCGCCAGTGACGTCGAGCGTCGCCCGGTCGAGCTCGTGCTCGCGGGCCCGCAGCTCGGCCTGCTCGGCTTGCTCGGCCTGCACGGCGGAGAAGCGGCGCTGCGCGTTGCGCGCCGCCTCCTCGGCAAGCTGCCGCTTCAGCACGGCCTCGACCCGCTCGGCCTCGGCCTGCGCCTGCGCCACCATGGCGACGATGGCGTCGCCGCCGCTGACTGAAACCCCGGAACGAGCACCGCCGCCCGGCCCGCCGACCGCCTCCCGGAGCCGGGCCACATCCATCCCGAGGCCTCCGGTCTGAGGCGGCGCCGGCGCCAGCCGGGCGAGCGCGCTCAGGAGCGCAGTGTCCCCCGGCGAAAGTCCACCCGTGGTGGAAGCTGCCCCTGGCAACGGAGCCGCCGACGGGCTGCCGGCCACCGGCGGTCCAGGCGTGGGCCGGACGATCTCGGCCACCGCCGACCGGGCGACGTCTGCCAGGTCGTTGCCCGCCACCGCGACGTAGGTTCCGGGTCCGGCCGGGCCGAGGGCAGCAGCGCTGGCTGCCATGCCGACGGCATGGCCGGCCGCTCGAGCGGTCGTTTCCGCAGTCAGCCGGGTCGCGGCGACCTGAGCTGTCGGGCTCGCGGCGGCCCGGGCGACAGACCGCCCGAGCTTCCCGATCTCGCTGCCGGCGTCCCACCCGGCGGAGGAAACCCTGTACACGTCATAGGTCGCTCCGGTCTGGGACAGCGCTGTCTCTGCGAAAGTCCTCGCGAAGGACGCCCTTCCCTGGAGCCCGAGCGGGTCCGTGTAGCGCGTCGGCGCGTTCCTCGCGTAGACGTAGGGGTTCATGTCGGCCGGCATGAACACGGATGGCGGGTACGGATCCTCGGTCAGGAAGCGGCCGAGCGCGGGGTCGTAGTAGCGGGCCCGGTAGTAGTAAAGGCCCAGCCCCGGCTCGAGCTCCCGCGCCGTGAAGACGAACGGGTTGGCCACGCTGCCGGTCTGCGCACGCAGGCTGCCAAACGCATCCGTCTCGTACGTTGCCGAGATCTCTCCCTGGCGGTCGGTTATGACGGCGATCGATCCGAGCACCGTGGGGTGATAGAAGTGAGGCTGTCCTCCTTCGAACATCACGAGCGGGCGGTCGATGCCGGGGGCGTGCAGGAAGGCGCGCAGCGGCGTGAGGTCCTGGTCGAGCTCGGCGAGGAGATTGACGCCGTCAGACACCAGGTAGGTCAGACCCTCGGACGTCCTGCGCCAGATGCGCTCGCCGGTCGGCGCGTAGCCAAAGCTGGTCTCGGTGCCGTCCGGCTGGATCACCTTGACCAGGCGATTCTCGGCGTCGTACTCGTAGCGGGTGACGCCCTTTGGGCCGCGCCGCTCCACGAGGTTGCCGGCGGCGTCGTGCCGGAACGTCTCGCTCCCCGCCTGAGCCAACCGGTCGGCCGTCTCGTAGCGGTACTCGATCGAGCCGGAGCCGTCCGCTCGCGATCCGCGGTTGCCGCCGGCCAGGTACGTGTAGCTGGTGGCACCGTACGGACCCGTCTCCTCGACCAGCCGCCCGGCCGCGTCGTGGCGGTAGCTCGTCGCCCGCCACCGGCTGTCGAACGCCTCGGTGAGGTTCCCGGCCGAGTCGTACGCGTACGACCCTCCGGCGAGCACGGCACCTGTCGTACCGGTGTAGATGATCGACGTCGGCAGGCCGCGGGCGTCGTATGCCCAGGCGCCGGTCACACCGTTGGGGTACCGGATCCCAGTCATGCGGTTCCTGGCGTCGTAGCTGAACGAGAACGCCTCGCCGTCGGGCAGCCGGATCGCAGCCAGGCGGCCGTGGGGATCGTAGTCGTATGTGAATCGCCGGCCCTCGGAGTCGGTGAACGCAGCCAGCTGGCCCGCCCCGCCGTGCTCGTAGCGCAGGCTCCGCTTGATGGACGGGTACTCGACGAGGGTGCGACGGTGTCCGGCGTCGTAGCCGTAGCGGACCGGGAAGACGCCATCGGTCGCCTCGATCAGGTCGCCGTCGGCGCTGTAGGCATACCGGATCACCGTGCCGTCGGCCAGCCGCTTTTCGGAGAGGCGGCCGTCACCGTCGTAGCCGTATGACGTCGCCCGTCCCGCCGCGTCGGTGAAGCTCGTCAGCCGGCTCGCGGCGTCGTAGATCGAGCGGGTTTCGGCCCCCGCTCGTTCCACAGTGCGGGTGGTGTTCCCAGCGGCGTCGTAAGCGAACCGCTCCGTGCTCCCGTCGGGGTGGCGGATCTC
>PQAJ01000197.1 GCA_003105185.1 Holophagae bacterium | reverse complement strand
CCGGCCGTGGACCGCGAGCGCTCGCCGGAGCTGACCCAGCGTCGGATCCTCGCCTTCTGGCTGCCGCTGGCCGCCACCTGGCTGATGATGGCGACCGAAGGACCTTTCCTGGCGGCCGTGATCGCCCGGCTCGCCGAGCCCACTTTCAACCTCGCCGCCTACGGTGTGGCGCTGTCGATCGCGCTGCTGGTCGAGTCGCCGATCATCATGATCATGAGCGCCGCCACCGCCCTGGTCCGGGACCGTGCGTCCTACCTCGCAATGCGCAACTTCACCAACGCGCTGAACGCGGGCATCACGCTGCTGATGCTCGTCGCGCTGCTGCCGCCGGTGTTCGAGTTCCTCGCCCACCGCCTGCTCGGCCTGTCCGACGAGGTGGCGCACCTCGCCCAGACCAGCGTGGCCCTCCTGCTGCCATGGCCGGCCGCGATCGGCTTCCGGCGCTTCTACCAGGGGGTGCTGATCCGGAAGGGCCTCACCCGGCTCGTCGCCTACGGCACCGTGATCCGCCTGGCAGGCATGGCGGTGACTGCGCTCGCCCTGTTCGGCCGTCCGGGAATCGAGGGCGCGTGGATCGGAGCAGCCGCCCTYTCAACCGGKGTCACGCTCGAGGCGCTGGCCGCCCGCGCCATGGCCCACCGCYCGGTGGCCGAGCTCAAGGTGACCGCGGGCACCGGCCTGCCGCTCGGCTACCCCGAGATCGCGAGGTTCTACTACCCGCTCGCGCTGACCACGATCCTCAACCTCGGCCTGCAGCCGATCGTGACCTTCTTCATGGGCCATGCGCCGTCCTCGTTGGAGTCGCTGGCGGTGCTGCCGGTGGTGGGCTCGCTGGTGTTCGTCTTCCGCGCCCTCGGCCTCGCCTACCAGGAGGCCAGCGTCGCCCTGATCGGCGACCGCTTCGAGGGCTACCAGCCGCTGCGCCGCTTCGCGACCGCCCTCGGCGTGGCGGTCACACTCGGGCTCGGGGTCATCGCCTGGACGCCGCTCTCCCAGGTGTGGTTCCAGAAGGTGTCGGGACTCTCCCCAGAGCTGGCGCAGTTCGCCATCGTCCCGACCCGCGTGCTGGTGTTCATTCCGGCGCTGACCGTGCTGCTGTCGTTCCAGCGCGCGATCCTGGTCAACAGCAAGGCGACCGGCCACGTCACCTGGGCCACGTTGATCGAGGTCGGGCTCGTCATCGGCATTCTCTGCTTCGGGATCTTCGTCCTCCACGGGGTGGGGCTGGTGGTCGCGGCCGTCGCCCTCGTGGTCGGGCGGCTCGGCGCCAACCTCTACCAGGTGGCGCCGCTGCGCCGCCTGCGTTCCGCCCGCGCCTGATCCCCGAACCATGCCCGGCGGATCCGGGCTCGACCGGACGCCGCGGTCTGTGGTTGAATCGGCGGGTGCAAAAGGGGGATCACCATGGAGTATCGCTCTCTCGGGAACTCGGGGCTTCAGATCTCCGCGCTGTCGTTCGGCGCCTGGGTCACCTTCGGCAGCCAGGTCGATCTCGACGCCGCGATCGAGATGATGCAGACCGCGTTCGACGCGGGCGTGAACTTCTTCGACAACGCCGAGGTCTACGCCGACGGCGTCGCCGAGGAGATCATGGGCGCCGCGCTCAGGAAGACCGGCTGGCGGCGATCGGAGTACCTGGTCTCGACCAAGATCTTCTGGGGGGGCCAGGGGCCGAACCAGCGCGGGCTGTCGCGCAAGCACATCCTCGAGGGCACCGACGCTGCGCTCGCCCGGCTCGGCCTCGACTACGTCGACCTCATCTTCTGCCACCGCGCCGACCTCCACACCCCGGTCGAGGAGACGGTGCGCGCCATGAATCACGTCATCGACCAGGGCAAGGCCCTGTACTGGGGCACCAGCGAGTGGCCAGCCGAGCGCATCCTCGAGGCCTCCCACGTCGCGCGCCGGGAGCGTCTGATCCCGCCGCTCATGGAGCAGCCGGAGTACCACATGCTCCACCGCGACCGTGTCGAGCGCGAGTACGCGCCGCTGTATGAGCGGATCGGCCTCGGCACCACGATCTGGAGCCCGCTCGCCGGCGGGCTGCTCACCGGCAAGTACCGCGACGGCATCCCGCCGGGCACGAGATCCACGCTCAAGGGATACGGCTGGCTGCACGGCCGCTACGCCGGGGCGGATGCGCCCGCCAACATCGCCGCGGTCGAAGGGCTGCGGCCGATCGCGGGTGAGCTCGGCTGCAGCCTCGCCCAGCTCGCGATCGCCTGGTGCCTGGCCAACCCCAACGTCAGCACGGTGATCCTCGGCGCCTCGCGGACCGAGCAGCTGCGCGAGAACCTCGGCGCGATGGAGGTCGCGGGACGGCTGACGCCCGCGATCCTCGAGCGGATCGAGCGGATCCTCGGCAACCGTCCGGAGCCCGAAAAGGACTGGCGCTAGGATTCCGTGCCGCGTCAGCCTTGTCGGCCGCGTGGTTGACTGAAGCGCTCTCAGGCGGCCACCGCGGCACGGAATCCTTCAGGATGATGTTAAGAGTGCGTCCCGAGGAGCGCATGGGGCAAAGGCCAACCAGGAAGACCATGTCAGGAACGCGCACAGGCGCTCATGCCCGACACGCACGTCCGTCGAAACTGCGGACGCGAGCTGAACCAGCGGAGAGCTGATGCCGGAGTCGCTGCGAGTCCTGCTGTTCGACGTCGACCACACGCTGCTGGCTGCGGGCGGCGCCGGCTTCCGGGCCATGGACCGGGCGTTCCGCGAGCTGTACGGCGTCGAGAGCGCGACCCGCGGCATCGTGCCCGATGGCAAGACCGATCCCATGCTCTTCTCCGAGGCGCTGGTCCGCTGCCGGCTGGCGCCGGCCGGCGCTCCTCCCCCACCCGAGCTGGTCGCGCGGTACGAGCGTCTGTTCGCCGAGGAGATGGCGGCGCCCCCGGCGGCGCTCATGCCCGGAGTCTGCGAGCTGCTGAACGCGCTCTCCGAGGTTCCCCGGATGCTGCTCGGGCTGCTCACCGGCAACCTCGAGCGCACCGCGAAGATCAAGGTCGCGGCCTTCGACCTCGACCGCCACTTCGCCTTCGGGGCCTACGGCTCGGACCGCGCCGACCGGCTCGAGCTGCCGCCGATCGCCGTCGAGCGCGCCGAGCGCCTCACCGGCCGCCGCATCGGCTTCGGCCGTCACGTGGTCATCGTGGGCGACACGCCTCGCGACGTCGACTGCGCGCTCGCCTGGGGCGCGACCGCGATCGGCGTCGCGACCGGCCGCAGTTCGCGGAGCCAGCTCCTCGACGCTGGGGCCCACGTCGCGCTCCGGGATCTGGCGGACACGGAACGGGTGCTCACGGTACTGACCGGGGCGACGCGCTAGATCCGGTTCCTACCGGCCGCCCTGCTCCCGTCCCCGTCCCCTTCCCCGCTCCCGATCTCGGGCGGCCCCTCCGGGTCCGCTTCCGGGTCCCGCGCGAACGGCCCGCCCGAGCACGAAAAAAGATCGGGCGGCAGCCGGAGCTGCCGCCCGCGATGTTCAGAGGAGGGGACCTCCTACATCTTCGGAGGAATGGTTGTCGGGTCGTTGGTCCTCGAGTCGATCACCGACGCCGAGGTGATGATGCCACTGCCCGACAGCACTTCGACCTCGGCGAAGCCCCATCCGACGTTGGGCTCGTTCGCCCGGGTGCGGAAGGGCTCGAGGTCCTGCACCGACATGCCGGAGCCGACCGTCAGCGAGTAGTTGTGCACCTCGCTGCCGTCGGTGGCGTAGAGGGTGATCCCCACTTCCGCCTCGTCCATACCGGTGTTGGTCACGTTGATGTTGGTGCGGAACTCGCCCTGCACCTGGCGCAGGCCGAGCAGGCGGGCCGAGCCGCCATTCGCCAGGCCGGCGTAGCTGATGCCGTCGAGGCCCTGGCCGAATGTGCCCTCGGCGCTGGTGTTGTAGATCCGCGCCACCAGCTCCAGCGGCTGGTCGGAGCAGATCTCGAGCGCGCCCTTGCCCTCGAAGCCGAGAGCGTCGCCGATCACGTCCTCGAAGATGCCCTGGGCCATCGGGTCGATGGCACCGGTCCCGGTGATGTTGCCGGCGTTGTCGGTGTGGAGGATGAACTCGACGTTGGCGAGCGCGTTGGCCACGTTCTTGATCGCCACGTCGGTCCGCCACACGCTGCCCGCCGAGCCCTGGTTGTTGGCCGCGATCTCGGTCCAGTAGGCATACTGGCTGGTGCAGGCGACCGCGTTCCCGCCGCCGCCCGGGATGCCGCCGCCCTCGAGCGCCCCGATGGTCGCCTCGAGAACGCTGGACACCCACGACGGGTTGTGGACGCCCTCGCTGCCGTCGGTCTCGAGCAGCAGGTAGTTCCAGCCCGACTTGAGCAGGTAGGCATCGACGATGGTGTTGAGCGCGTAGGGATCGCCGGCAGCCGGGATGACATCGATATCGCGCAGCGCCACCGCCTCCTCCAGCTCCTGGCCGTCCGCGAAGGTCGGCATCAGCGCCTGGCGGCCGCTGGCCTCGGTGAAGGCCAGCGCCGTGATCTCGGAGGCCGAGGTGACCGTCCGCTCGTCGCCGAAGTTGATCGAGTTGCCGTCATTGAGCAGCCCGAAGACCATGTCGCTGTAGGCGGTCACGAGCATGGTCCCGATCTCTTCCATCGCGTCCTCGAACGGCCCCTGGACGTCCTCGGCCGTCACGACCGAGTGGCACTCGGAGCAGATCTCTTCGCTCGCGGTGAAGGTGTGGTTGGTGCCGCCGAGGTTGTAGGAGAGTGGATCCGGCGGCGGCGTCGCCTCCATGTGGCAGTCGACGCAGGTGTCCTCGGTCAGCGAGTGGAAGCTGCGCTGGCCGACCGACACGAAGTAGAGGTTCTGGCCCATGATCACGTCAGCCTGGGCGCCGAGGTGAGGCGCCCGGTCGGGATCGGTGGTCGCCGCATAGGTGTCATCGTTCCGCAGCCCGCGGCGGGTGTTGTGGCAGGTCATGCAGATCGCGCCCTTGCCGACGCCCTCGGCGACGAAGCCGGCGATCAGCATCGGGGTGTCACCCGTGATCCGCACCGTCGCATTGGTCTCGGGTCCGCCCGAGGTGTTGCCGACGGCGTGCGGGTCGTGGCAGGCCTGGCAGGTCACCGGGTGGACCTCGTCCGCTGTCCAGGTGACTTCGGGGGTGTTCTCGAAATCATACGGAGTGTCCATCTGTCCCCAGGCCAGGAAGCCGTTGGCGGTATGGCATCTCGCGCAGCTGGCGCTCTCGCCTTCCCCGATCGCCAGCTCGTAGTTGGCGTGCCCGCTGAGCTGCCACTGCAAGAAGCGGCCGTGACGCGGCGGCTCGCCGTGGCAGGTGCCGCAGACATCGGAGGACAGGTTCTGCCGGGCCGCGCCCTGGGTGTGGGCGGGGCTGTTCTGCGGGCCGTGGCAGTTCTCGCACTGGATGTTGGCGAGCTTCGCCGACTGCGGGTAGCTGGCGAGCATGGTCGTCCAGTTGTTGGGGTCAGCGGCGTGGAGCATCCCGGAGTCCAGGAAGCCCTGCCAGTCCGCCTGGTCGTCGATGCCGTTGTTGTCAACGGTCGTTTCGTAGCCGACGGTGTGGCACGACAGGCAGCCCTCACCGTAGTGGGTGCTGGTGTTCAGGTTGTCGCTGAAGATCTCGGCGTGGCCGCTCGCTGCCCAGATCCCGAAGGTGGCGCCGTGGCAGCCGGTGCACATCGCATCCGCGACCGGGTTGCCGGAGGCGTCCTGGCCGACGATCACGCCCACCCAGGTGCCGGCGTAGATGACCATGGTCACCTGCTCCGAGGTCTCCAGGTTGGTGACGTGGAGCGTGTAGCTGCCCGTCACATCCGGCGTGAAGTAGGGGTTCTGGGTCGCAGCGTCGGTCAGGGCCGCGGTCGAGCCGCCGGGAGCAGTCAGCGTCCAGTCGTAGGTGTCCTGGGTCTTGCCGTGGAGCAGCACGGTGACGCCGACCGGCACGTTGCTGACGCCGTTGGCAACCGGCCACGGCAACGTGGTCAGAATCTCGGCCTCGATGTCGTAGGTGCCGGAGCTGGTGACCACGGTGGCATCGAGAACCACGAGGCCGCCGTGCTCGAGCGCGAACGGGCTGAGGCCCACGATGGTGAAGCGGTCCTGCAGGCCACCGTAGTAGTCCTCCTCACCCGGGATCGGCGGCTCGACGAGCACGTCGAAGAGGTGAGTCTTGTACTCGGCCGTCGGGCCGAGGGTCACCGTGAGCGGGTTGTCACCGGCGCCGCTGAGGGCCGCCGTGACACCGGACGCCTGCGACCAGGCGACGCTCTGGATGGTCGAGCCGTCGGTGGTGGTCAACGTGACCGTCACCGCGCCGCCCGGGACCGCGTCGCCCGACACCGCGATGTCGATCGGCGCATCCTGGGCCTGGACCGCGGGGACGAACACGGTCACCATGACCGCGAGCGCCGCCCCGAGGGTCCACTTCGTGGAATGGAACCGGGAACTCCTCATGTCTCGCTCCTCCCTGTTTTCACTTCGGGACCGATCAAGCCTGAACGCCGGATCGTCTCGGTTGAGATTGCGGTTCGGTGCGATCGCCCGGTCGGTTCACTCGTGACAGCCGGACGATCACACGCCACATCTCTGTCACGCT
>PQAJ01000196.1 GCA_003105185.1 Holophagae bacterium | reverse complement strand
AGGCGCTGCTGGCGGGTCTCGCGCCAGTCCCTCAGCTCGCCGGGACGGCCGGCCCAGCGCCAGCCCGCCGCGGCGAGCAGGTCACCGCTGACGAGGGCGGCGCCGGCCAGGGCGGCGGCGAGTGCGACGGATGCGCTCCACCGGCGGGGCCACGGGCCGAGGAGGACGACCGCGGCACCGGTCAGGCAGAGCGCGGCGGCGGTGCCGAGGGGCGCCAGGACGAGGCTCAGCGCGACGCCGCCGAACAGCGCGCCGCCGGCCTCCAGCCCGTAGCCGCGTCCGGCGCCTCCGCAGCCGAGGCGGCCCGCCAGGATCGGGAAGGCGAGGCCGCCGGCCACCGCCGGCGGGACCACCGCCGCGGCCCACAGCCACGCCGCCTGCCAGGTGGTGACGGTCTCGCCGCTGGCAGCGCCGGTCAGCGCCGGCGCCGCTCTGAAGAGGACGATGCCGGTGCCGGCCAGCAGCAGGGTGAGTGGGGCCAGCGCCCGGCCCAGCGCGTGACCGCCGGCTCGCGCACCGAGCCGCGATCCGGCCGCCATGCCGACGAGCCACAGCGACATCACGGTGCCCCAGGCCAGCTCGGAGCCGCCCATCGCCGCCATCGCCTCGCGCAGCAGCAGCGCCTGGCCGATGCCGGTCGCGATGCCGAGCACGGCCAGGGCGAGGCGCGGGTCGTCGGCGGGCAGGCGGGTCACGACTCCATTATCGGCGGATCAGGGGCCGCCTGCAGGTGCACGGGAGCTGGGATGGGCGCTCATCTCGTCGGCACCCCCGTGGCTCTGCCCGTCTCCCTATCCGTGCCCGTCTCCGTCTCCGACACGCTTCCAAACCCAGCGCCCATTCGGGCACGGGCACGGAGACGGGAACGCGCACGCCCACCGCCCAGGGTGGTGGGCCGTGTCCCCTGACCCACAAACCCCGGCCGGACAGCCGCAGGCCTAGGCCAGATCCTTGAGGATCGCCGCGGTGTGCCGGTAGAACTTCTGCACCGACGAGATCTGCACCCGCTCCTCGGGCGAGTGGGCGCCCCGGATCTCGGGGCCGATCGACACCGCGTCCATGCCGGGGATCTTCTCGAGGAGCAGCCCGCACTCGAGCCCGGCGTGGATCGCCTTGACCGCCGGCTCGCTGCCGAAGAGGTCGCGGTAGACCGCAATTGCCTTGCGGACGATCGCCGACTCGGGGTTCGGCTTCCAGCCCGGGTAGGGGTCGTTGCTCGAGACCGACGCCCCCGCCAGATCGAACACCGACACGGTCTGGCGCTGCGCCGCATACAACGCAGGCATGACCGAGGAGCGCTGCGAGGTCACGACCCGCACCGAGCTGCCGGCGGTCGCCACCACTGCGAGGTTGCTCGAGGTCTCGACCAGGCCGGGCACGTCGCGGGACATCGACAGCACCCCGTGGGGCATCGCGTCGAGCAGGTGCAGCAGGCGGTCGCGGACGGGCACGTTGAGCGGCCGCAGGACGCCGTTGCCGTCCGGGATCGGCTCGACCGTCACCGCGAGGTCGGGGTCGGTGGCCGCGAACTCCTCGCGGAAGGCGGCGACGCAGGACGCGGCGACCGCGCGCAGCCGCTCGAGCTGGGAGTCGTCGATCCGGACCACGACGAAGGCCTCACGCGGGATCGCGTTGTGCTTGGAGCCGCCGTCGATCGAGACCAGGTCGATCTCGATCTCGGCGGCGATGGCCGCGAGGACGACGCGCACCGCGAGGCGGATGGCGTTGCCGCGGTTCTCGATGATGTTGAGGCCGGAGTGGCCGCCGCGCAGGCCGAGGACCGCGATCCGCACCGGCGTCGAGCCGATCAGCCCGCGATGTCGCGAGACCTTCATCACGCCCGAGGTGTCGACGCCGCCGGCGCAGCCGATGTACACCGCGCCGTCCTCCTCGGTGTCGAGGTTGAGCATGATCTTGCCGCTGATGATCGATGGGTCGAGCTTCTTGGCGCCGGTCAGCCCGGTCTCCTCGTCGATCGTGCACAGCAGCTCGAGCGGACCGTGGACGACGCCGGGGTCCTCGGCGAGCGCCAGCGCCGTGGCGACGCCGATGCCGTTGTCAGCGCCGAGCGTGGTGCCGCGGGCGACCACCCAGTCGCCGTCCACGGCGACGTCGATGCCCTTGGCCATGAAGTCGTGGTCGACGTCGGAGTTCTTCTCGCACACCATGTCGAGATGGCCCTGCAGGATGACCGTCGGTGCATGCTCGTGGCCGGCGGTCGCCGGGACGCGGACGATCACGTTGCCGATCGCATCGCGCCGGACCTCGAACCCGCGGCCGCGGGCCCAGCCCTCCACGTGAGCGGCGATCTTCTCCTCGTGCTTCGAGGGACGGGGAATCGCACGGATCGCGTCGAAGTGCTTCCAGAGGAGTCTCGGCTCCAGTGTGTCGAGTGGACTGCTCATCGCGGCCTCCTGGGCGTATTCGGGCCTCGGCCCGGGCGACCATCTTAACCCGGCAATGGATCGAGGTCACGGGTAGGCCGGGCCCGCAACCGGTGGCAAGGGTTCTCCTCTCCGTCTGCGTCTCCGTGCCCGTCTCCGCTTTCGTCTCCGTATCCGGCGCGTCGGTGCCGAGACGCAGGCGTACCGTCAGGCACGGGCACGGGCACGGAGACGGGCAATGAACCAGCCCCGAGGTCCTGCGTCCTGTCCCCTGGGCCGGGAGAGCGCTAGAGCAACGAGCGTAGGATCTGCAGCGCCGTCGCAGCGCCGCCGACCCGCAGGCCGTCGACCATCGCGGTCACCGCGAGCACCCGGCCGTCGTTCGACAGCCGTGGCATCGACAGTGCGACCAGACTGCTCTCGACGCAGGCGTCGAGGCTGAGCGGCAGGTCCGGCTCGGCGATCCGCTCGTCCTCGCGGAGGGCCTCCAGAACCTGGTGCTCCTCGACGGCGTCCTCGAAGAAGATCGCGAGCTGGGCGACGTGGCCGTGGAAGCAGCCGGTCGCCGTCCGCGTAGCTGCGACCTCGAGGGCAGGGAGCAGCAGTGCGGCGTCGCGGTTGAGGTCCTCGTCGTCGGCGGCGACGAGATTGAAGGCGAGCACGTGGTCTTCGATCAGCTCCTCCACGGCTGCGCCCTGCAGGCGCTGCGCAGCCTGCCTGGCGAGCCGCTCCACGTCCGCGGTGCCGCCCGCGGAGACCGGCTCGAGCGCCGCGACGGCGGCCTGCGTCGGCGTGAGGCGCTCGAGGGCGCCGGCCACCGTCCACAGCGCGACCAGGGCGGGGTGGGCAACGCGGACGTGCACGGCGCTCTGGTCGGGACCGCCGCCTGCAGCCGGCGGCAGCTCGGCCCAGTCGCCGGGCAGCCGGCCCAGAACCACGATCGGAATGTCCGGGTGGCTCTCGGAGAACCGGCTGACGTGAAGCAGCCGCGCCGTCGGCATGTCGCTCGCGACCAGCACCGCGTCGACGCCCTCGAGGTCGCTCGCGTCGTCGATCGGCGGCACCAGCGCCGGCTCGCCGGCGAGCTCGGCAATCTGTTGCTCGTCGTCGTCGGCGGTGTGGTGGTAGGACAGGTCTCCGGCGAGGAGGGGGTCGCCTGCCAGCAGCGCCAGCACCTCACGTCCGAGCAGGGTCAGCGGGTCAATGATCTGAATCTTCGGCATGCTCTTCCCCGTCCGGACGAGGCTCGACGAGCACAGGAGAGACCGGGCGGCGCCGGAGGCGCCTGGTCAGGACCGTGATCGGCGCCGACAAGATGTACGCTGCCGCCATGACCGACAGCACGTGGGGCGTCAAGGTGATCAGCGAGAAGGTGAGCGCGATGATAAAGATCGAGGTCACCGGCCAGCGGCGGCGCAGATCGACATCCTTGAACGACCGGTAGGGCAGGTTGGACACCATGAGCAGGGCGAGGCAGATCGTGAACGCGCCGACCACAGGAACGAAACCCGGGTGCTTGACCGGGGACGGCGAGACCAGCACGAACAGCGCGATCGCCCCGGCGCCGGCCGGGCTCGGCAGACCGGCGAAGTCATGCAGGTCGTGGGGTGACGACGTGAACCGCGCGAGACGGATGGCGACCGCGACCAGGACCAGGAAGGACACGGCGATTCCGGGCCGAGGTAGCTGCCACAGCCCCCAGTGGAAGACCAGCAGCGCCGGCGCCATTCCGAACGAAATCACGTCGGCGAGCGAGTCGAAGATCTCGCCGAAGCTCGAGGTCGCGCCGGTCATGCGGGCGATCCTGCCGTCGAGGATGTCGGCAACGATGGCCACCAGCACGAAGAACGCGGCGAGCTCCATGCGGCCGCGGCTGGACTCGACGGCCGAGAAGAAGCCGCAGAAGATGTTGCCGACCGTGAACAGGGACGGAATGATGAAGATGCCGCGCCGCAGCCCCGGCCTCTTCTTGCGGCGGATGAGGCGCGGCGGTCTCACGACGCCCCCAGCCGAGCCAGCGGGCTCGATCCGGCGCGCACCCGGTCGCCGACGCGGACCAGGAGCTCGGCTTCAGAGGGCAGGAAGACGTCCACCCGCGAGCCGAACCGGATCAACCCGATCCGGTCGCCACGGCGAACTGCGGCTCCCGGAGCGTGGTCGAAGACGATCCTGCGGGCGACGACGCCGGCGATCTGCTTGAGGCCGATCCGCCCGGCCGCGCCCTCCCAGACCGAGAGATTCTGCTCGTTGACCAGCGACGCCTTGTCGGTGTAGGCGGCAAAGGTCCGCCCCGGGCTGTACCGGTATTCGGCCAGGGTGGCGTCGATCGGGGCCCGGTTGACGTGAACGCTGAAGACCGACATGAAGACGCTGACCCGAACCGGCAGGCCGGCCGGCGCCATGCCCTCG
The DNA here is from genome assembly GCA_003105185.1 of Holophagae bacterium. Lineage (GTDB taxonomy): Bacteria > Acidobacteriota > Thermoanaerobaculia > Thermoanaerobaculales > Sulfomarinibacteraceae > FEB-10. The sequence continues at coordinate 4,223 of PQAJ01000196.1, read as the reverse complement.
GGCGCAACGCCGCACGCGATCACCTTGCCGTCGGCCGGCGAGCAGGCGACGTCCGCCGAGGCCGAGCATTCCCGGCGCGGGTTGCGGAAGAAGAACAGGCAGAAGGCGGCGCAGGCCGCGAGGCAGACGGCAAGCGGCAGCCAGCCGAGCGCGCCGGCCACGGCCGCTGCGCAAAGTGGAACCAAGACGAAGGGCCAGCCCTCCGGTGCAATCATCTGATGACTCGTGTGGCTCGCGCGGGGCGTCAGGCGCCCGTACGGCGTAGTTTTTCCATTTGGTCCTTGAGGTGCAGCTTGAGCTTCTTGAGCCGCTTCGCCTCCAACTCCTCCTCGGGCGTCAGCCACGCTTTCTTGTTGAGCTCCTCGAGCCGCTTCTCGTACGTCTGGTGCTCGAGGCGGAGGTGCTCGTAGTTGACGTCGTCGCGCTCAACCCGCGGCTGGTCTGGAACCATCCGAATCCCTCCTCTGGCGCACGGCGGTCCGGGATTCCATGGTATCACCTGCAGGCCAGGGGATAGGGGATGGGCTTGAGGGTCCCTCTCCCGTCCCCGTTCCCGTTCCCGAGGGTCGAGGCGAGTACGCGGAAAGCGCGTCCTGCGGGCGTGCCATCTTTGGCGATTTCGGGACCGCGATCCTCGTGACAAAGTCCTTGAGGCCCGAAATCGCCAAAGGTGGCTCCCTCGGGGAGCGTCTTGAGAGAATCGGCGCGCGGCGATCTCGAGTACGGAGCGAACGAGCCGACACGGGCACGGAGACGGAGACGGAGACGGAGGCGGGGCAGCCCCTACCGATATACTCTGGCGGCGGAGTGACCATGAGAACAGCTGTGAAATGCGCCGTCGGCCTCGCGATCGTCGCCGGCCTCGTGCTGCTCGGAACGCCGCCGGGTGAATCCACCTCGCGGCCCGCCCACCACGGGTTCTTCCCGATGTCGGTCTGGTACGCCGGCGGCACGGCGCGGGCGCCGATGCTGGAGAAGGTGACGCCGGAGAAGGTTGCCCTCTGGCGCAAGGACCTCCAGCAGATCAAGCGGCTCGGGTTCAACACCGTGCGCTGCTGGGTCGAGTGGACCGCCGCGGAGGCCGAGCCGGGCACATACGACTTCGGCGCGCTCGAGGCGGTCGCCGATCTGGCGGCCGAGGTCGGCCTCAAGCTGATCGTCCAGGTCTACATGGACTCGGCGCCGGACTGGGTCGGCGCCGCGCATCCGGACGCGAGCTTCGTCGCCTCCAACGGGCTCGCGGTCAAGTCCCAGTCTTCGCCCGGCTACTGCTTCGACCATCCCGGAGTGCGGGAGAAGGTGCTCGCGTTCTTCGCGGCCGCCGCGCGCGCGGTTGCCGACAAGCCCGCCTTCTATGGCTGGGACCTGTGGAGCGAGCCGCACATCATCAACTGGGCCGAGGTCTACCACCTGGGCAGCGGCGACTACCTCCAGTTCTGCTACTGCCCTTCGACCATGGCCAGGTTCCGGGGCTGGCTGCAGAAGAAGTACGGCACGCTCGAGGCGCTCAACCGCGCCTGGTACCGGACCTTCTCGAGCTGGGAGGAGGTCGAGCCGCCGCGCTTCGGGACCATCCTCACCTACACCGACTACATCGACTGGAAGGAGTTCATCTCCGACAAGCTGGCCGAGGACCTCGCCGCCAAGGCGGCGGCGGTCAGGGCGGTCGTGCCCGAGGGCGTGGTCACCAGTCACTCGGCCATCCCCGGGCTGTTCAGCCGGCCGGAGTGGAACGGCACGCCCGACGACCGCAAGATGGCCGACGTCGTCGACTACTACGGCGCCTCGATCTACCCCAAGCACGCCTGGACCATCGAGCCGTGGTCGCCCTACTTCCGGGCGTCTGGCCACGACTTCACCCGCTCGATGACCCTGCGCAACGGCGGCTTTTACATCGGCGAGCTGCAGGCAGGCTACGGGGTGTTCGGGATGAAGCTGAGCGTGCCGGTGGTGGGCGCCGACCTCCGCGACTGGATGTGGACCGCCGTGGCCTACGGCGCGCGCGCGGTCAACATCTACGCCTACTACCCGATGAGCTCGGGCTACGAGTCGGGCGGCTACGGGCTCGTCGATCTCGACGGCAAGGTCACCGAGAGGGCCGAGGCGGCCGGCCGGGTCGCCGGCGTCGTCACCGACAACATGGACCTCTTCCTGGGCGCGCAGCCGCCGCGCTCGCAGATCGCCGTGCTCTACAACCCGCTSTCGCACATGGTCGGCGGCCAGCAGCAGTTCACGTCCGAGGGCCAACCGATCGGCTMCAACACCCTGTCCGAGTCGCTGCAGGGCATCCACCGCGCCTTCTTCGACGCGGGCTACACCGTGGACTTCGTGCACGTGCGCGACCTCGCGAGCGGCGGGCTTGACGGCTACAAGCTGGTGATCGTTCCCTACCCGGTGCAGATGGCGAAGGAGCACCAGGCGAAGCTCGTCGAGTTCGTCGAGGGCGGCGGCGTCATGCTGGCCGAGGCGCGCTTCGGCTGGATCGACGAGCGGGGCTTCTCGAGCGAGGTCATCCCGGGCGGCGGGCTCGACCAGGTCGTCGGCTGTCGCGAGGCGCAGGTCGTGCCCCTGCGCAAGGCCTCGGCGATCACGATCGCGAAGGCCCACCCGGCCCTGCCGGGCCTCGCCACGGGCGACCGGCTCGACACGGTGTTCTTCGAGGAGAGCTTCGACGTCTTCGGAGGCAGCAGCGAGGTCCTTGCCGAGACCGAGGACGGCCGGCCGGCGATGGTCTACGCGCGGCACGGCAAGGGCGCCGCGATCATCGTCGGCTCGTTCGTGGGTGCCGCCTTCCACCACTTCTCGAACCCCAACAACGCCAGCCTGCTGACCGGGCTGGCCCAGTGGCTCGCGATCGCCAAGCCGGTCGAGGCGCGGTCGTCGGAGCCCGGCGTCCTGGTCGAGGCGCGGGTCCTGGAGGGCGAGGGCTACCGATTGCTGTTCGGCTTCAACCGCGGCGGCATGACGACGACGGCCCGGTTTACGCTCGCGGCGAACGGGCCGAACGTCGCCGTCCAGAACCTGGAGACCGGTCAGGCCGTGACCCCCGAGGTGGAGGATCAGAGGCTCATCGTGCAACAGAAGCTGGACCCGCAGCAGGTCGTCGTCCTGCTCGTCAGGTAGGGCGCACCATGAAGCGGGGAGCACCTCGGCATCGCGAGTCCGGTCTCTGCATCGGCGTTGACGTCGGCGGGACCAAGATCTCGGCCGCCCTCTTCGCCGGCGACGGCGCCATGCAGGCCAAGCGGCGGTTCCCGATCGACCGCAGCGGGCCGCAGGCGCCGGTCGCCCAGATCGCGGCGGCGATCGCCGAGCTCGTGGCGGTCGCCGGTGAGAGCGAGGGGGGCGGGCCGGTCGCAGCGGTGGGCATCGCCATCCCCGGCGTGGTCTTCCACGGCTCGGGTGAGGTCTGGGCGCCCAACATCGCGGGCTGGGACCACTTCCCGCTCGCCGCCAGGCTCGCCGAGCGGAATTCGCTGCCCCTGGTCCTCGACAGCGACCGCGCCGCCTACGTGCTCGGCGAGCAGTGGTGCGGCGTGGCGCAGGGCTTGCGCAACGTCGTCTTCGTCGCCTTCGGCACCGGGATCGGGGCCGGCATCCTGGCCGACGGCCGGCTGGTGCGCGGCAGCGGCGACATCGCCGGCGCCGTGGGCTGGTTCGCGCTCGACCCGCGCTTCAAGGCCGAGTACGGACAGCGGGGCTGCTTCGAGTGCGAGGCCTCGGGCACCGCGGTCGGCCTCCTCGCGCAGCGCGCCCTCGAGGAGGGGAGGCCGTCGGCGATCGCCGCGATCGCCGCCTCGAGCGGCGGCGAGATCACGGCCGAGACCGTGTTCCGGGCGGCCTCGGGAGGGGACGCGCTGGCCGAGGAGATCCTCGACCACGTCGCCGAGGCCATGGCCATGGGCATCGCCAACATCGTCAGCATCCTCAACCCGGAGATTGTGGTCCTCGGCGGCGGGCTGTTCCAGTCCGACCTGCGGCTGCTCGAGCCGGTTCGCGCCCGGGTGGCCCGCTGGGCCCAGCCGCTGGCCGCCGCGGCGGTGAGGATCGAGCCGAGCGGCCTCGGCGAGGACGCCGGGCTCTTCGGCGCCGCCAAGCTGGCGTGGGACTCGGTGCGGGTCTGGCCATGAGGCGCCGCCGCCTGCGCCGACGACGTTTATCGCGGAGAATCCCCGACTGAGGAGGGAGTATGTCAGCGAGCGAGTATCTGCAGCGCATCCAGG
>PQAJ01000195.1 GCA_003105185.1 Holophagae bacterium | reverse complement strand
TAGCCGCCAGGTCCTGGCTGGGCGGCGGCGAGGGCCATGGCCTCGCGGGCGATCCTGCGCACCATTGCCGAGAAGATGATCTTGTGAGCGGGGTAGAGGGCCTTCCAGTAGAGGGTCCCGCTCAGGCCCTTGGGGGCGAACAGCGCGGACTGGACGAGCTGGGTGCCGCCGTTCTCCGGCTCGGCCTCCCACTGCAGCCAGGCCTGGCCCGGGAGCTTCATCTCGGCGCGCAGTCGGAGCAGGCGCGGCGGCTCGACCGCCTCGACCCGCCAGAAGTCGACCGCGTCCCCGGGCAGGACCTCGTTCGGGTCCCGGCGGCCGCGGCGCAGGCCTGGGCCACCGACGAGCCGGTCGAGCACCCCGCGCAGGCGCCACGCCCAGTTCCAGAACAGCCAGCCGCGGTCGCCGCCGAGCGACGACAGGACGCGGAACACCGACTCGCACGATGCCGGCGTCCAGGTGCGGCGGGTCTCGCGGATCAAGCCCTCGACCTCGGCGAGCTCGAAGAACGGGTCCGGTCCGATCGCACCGCTCCAGCGGGTCTGGACGCCGCTCGCCTCGATCGTCCGCAGCGCCCGGCGGACGGCCTCAGGGTAGGGCGTCGGCTCGACCTCCGGGTAGGTGCTCCGGGCCAGGCTGGTGTCGGCGACCACCGGGTGGACGACGCCTTCGATGAGCGGAACGGCGAGCCGGTTCGGGATCGGCGTCACCAGCCCCACCCAGAGCGCGGCCAGCTTCGGCGCCAGCACCGGCACCGGCACGATCAGCCGGCGCAGCCCGCGGACCCGCGCGAACTCCTGCATCATCGCCTTGAAGGTCAGCGGCGCGCTGCCGACGCTGTACACCCCCGCCTCGCCGCGCTCGAGTGCGAGCAGCAGGTAGGACAGCACGTCGCGGACTGCAATCGGCTGCACCTCGTTGAGGATCCAGCGCGGCGCGATCATGGCCGGCAGGCGCTCGGTGAGGTAGCGGACCATCTCGAAGGAGGCCGATCCCGAGCCGATCACCGGTCCGGCGCGGAACTCGAGCGTCGGCAGCCCGGCCCGCAAGATCTCGCCGACCTCGGCGCGGCTCGCCAGGTGGGGCGAGATCCGCTCGCCCTGCGGAACCAGGCCGCCCAGATAGATGACGCGGCCGACGCCGGCGGCGGCAGCGACGAAGTAGCGGGCCGCCGCGCGGTCGCGCTCCGGGAAATCCCGCCCCGACCCCATCAGGTGGACCAGGTAGTAGGCGGCGTCCACGCCGCGGCATGCGGTGCGCAGCGAGGCGGGGGCCTCGACATCGCCGACCGCCAGCTCGACGCGGTCGGCCCAGGGACGGCCGGCGATGCGGCCGGGGTTGCGGACCAGGACGCGGACCTGATGCCCCTCCTCGACCAGCCGCGGCACCAGCCGCCCGCCGATGTAGCCGGTCGCTCCGGTGACGAGAATTCTCATGCGTAGCGCTCCAGGTAGCGGCGGACGGGCAGCTTGCGGGCGGTGTTGGCGGATGACATGTAGCGGATGGTGCCGAAGATCGGCCGCTCCGGCGCCCACGGCCGATCGTGGCGGCCGAGGACCCAGAAGATCCCGGTTTCGGAGTTGGGATCGCGGCCGTCGAGGGCGAAGCGGTTGTTGAGCTCGGTCATGACCTCGAGCGCCTGGCGCGGGTCGTCGGTCCACTCGAGGATCTTCTTGCCCCAGAGCATGCGCAGGTAGTTGTGGATCGTGCCCTCGCGGACGAGCTGCCGCTGGGCCGCGTTCCAGAGCGGGTCGTGGGTGGCCGCGGCGGTGAGCTGGTCGAGCGAGTAGCTGGGCTCGCGGGCGTCGGCGGCGTGCGCCTCGAGCGTCCGGCGGGCCCATCCCGGCAGCGACTCCCAGCGGTGGTGACCCTCGTTGTAGTGACAGACGTTGAAGCCGAGCTCGCGCCAGGTCACGAGCTGGTCGAGGAAGGCCTCGGCGTCGGCCGACGCGCCCCACCAGCCGGCGCGCCGCCCGTTGGCCGGCGGGACCACGCTCTCGGGCGACCAGCCCTCGCGCAGCATCAGCTCGCGGAATGCCTGGTGGGCGGAGAGGTGGCCGAAGTGGAGGTAGGGCGAGAGGCCGCTGCCGGCGCCGTCGTCGGGTCGGTTGCGGAGCTCGCCATAGCCGCGGAGGCCGGTGTCGAGGAAGGCGCGCAACCTCGCCCCAGCCGCCGCGCTGCCGCCGCGCAGGTCGGCGATCGCCACCGTGTGGTCGATCGGCAGAGCAGCCAGCGCCTGCGGCCCGGTCGTCAGCCGATCGAGATCGGCAGCCGGCCAGCGCGCGGTGATCTCGGCCGGCAGCTCGACGGCCGGCGGGAGGTCATGGCACGGGTCCTCGAGCGGGAAGGCCTCGAGGTGGGCGAGCAGCGCTCGCTGGAGCAGGCGGCGGAAGGCATAGGCGGTGGGGCGCTCGCGCTCGCCCGCCGCCATCGGCAGCAGGCCGTTGCCGTCRACCGCCTCGAAGCGGACCCCCAGCCGGGCCCCGGCGGCCGCCACCATCCGCGGCAGGAAGAAGGTGGGGAAGTCGTCGGCGACCACGACCGCGGCAGACTCGGCGAGTGCGGCCAGGAGCCCCCGRCCGGCGCCGAGGGCGGGCTCCACGTAGGGGTGGTAGATGGCGGCGCGCCCGGCCAGCGCCCGCCGGTTGTCCACCATGCCGTCGATGACGAAGCGGTGCAGGCGCTCGGAGGCCCACGGGTAGTCGCAGCGCAGCGCCTCGAGCACGACCAGCGGCAGCCCGAGCTGGCGCGCCCAGTCCGCCGCGCGCTCGAGGGCGAAGTTGGCGGTGGTGCGGCGAGCCGCCGTCATCCAGTAGAGCACCCAGCGCGCGGGGTCGCGGATGGGGGCGCTGTTGACGACTCGGATGCGCAGCGGCGGGACGCTGGAGGTCATCCGGCCAGCCCGCCTTGAGGGCACTGGGGGCGGCGGCTTCCGGGTTGTGGACAGCAGGATTCGGTTTGTCTAGATTTCATCTCAGGAATAGTCCGGTGATCTTCTGAGATTTCCTTGACGAGAAGTCCAACGCCGGGGCCTCGCGTGACAGCATGCAGAACAACACTCCGATCCGTTTCCGCGTTGAGTCGACCATTGAGGCGCCGCTGCGACGGCTGTGGGCATTCTACATGTCGCCGGACGCGCTGCGCCGCCTGAGCCCGCCGCTGAGCTTCTTCAAAGTGCTCGATCCCGGCTCGGGGGTGGCTGACCGCTCGGTGCTGGTGGCCACGGTCGGGCCGTGGCCGCTGCGACAACGGTGGGTCGCGCTCCATGCCGGCGTGCAGGCGGAGTCGAGCTTCGTCGACATCGCCCTCGAGTCCCCCTTCGCATACTGGATGCACCTCCACCGCTTCGAGGCGGAAGGGGAGGGCCGCTCCCGCCTGATCGACGAGGTGTGGTTCCTGCCACCCCACGGTGTGCCGCGCTGGGTCGGACGCGTGTTCGCCGCCACGGTGCTGCGCTCCATGTTCTGGTGGCGGCACCATGTCAGCCGGCGCGCGGTGCGAGAGCTCGTCAACGGGGGTGGAGGGCGGCTCGCGGCAGCGACTGGACTGACGCCGTCCGGAGGTCAGCGATGAACCGGAGTCCCGACCGCGGTCCGCTGGAGGCCGGCTCTCAGGCTGCCCACGACCGGTTGTGGCCGATGGGAGCGGTGACCCGACGAACTGGGATTGGCGAGCACACGCTCCGCGCCTGGGAGCGGCGTTTCGGCTTCCCGCAGCCGGTGCGGCTGCCGTCGGGCCACCGGCGGTACACGGCCGACCAGGTCCGGCACCTGCTGCTGATCGCCGAGGCGCTGCGCTGCGGGTACCGGGCCGGGGACGTGGTGCCCTTGGCGGTCGAGCGCGTCGAGGAGCTGCTGCGGCAGAGCGGGCGCGTGGACGAAGCCTCCGGCGAGCTGGTTCCGGACTGGGCACAGCGGATCCTCGAGGCCGGTCGCCGCTTCGATCGCGAGGCGCTGGCCGGGGAGCTCCACCACGCCTCGGCCACCCTCGGCCTCGCGCGCTTCCTGCAGGAGCGCATCGAGCCGATCCTGGTCGAGGTCGGCAACGCGTGGGCCCGCGGGGACCTCGAGATCCGGCACGAGCACTTCATCTCCGAGGTCATCGAGGACACGCTGCGGGGGCTTCGGAGCTCGCTCGGCGCGGTCGGCGCCGGCCGGCCCGTGCTGTTGGCCGGCCTCCCCGGCGAGCCCCACCGGATGGGCCTCCAGATCGCGGCTCTGGTGATCGCAGCGGCCGGCCGCAGCGCGACGATCCTCGGCGGCAACACGCCCGTCGCGGAGGTCGTCGAGGCTGCGATCGCGCTGGATGCGGCGGCGGTCGGGCTGTCGGTGGGCCCGTCCGCGGCCTCTGCAGACGCCGCCGCCGCGGTGGCCGACATCCGCCGCCGTCTACCGGCACGGACCAGGCTTTGGCTGGGCGGGTCGGGCGCCCGCGCCCTCCAAGGCCTTCCGGTCAGCGTTCAGGTGGTCGACAGCCTCGACCGCCTCGAACGCGCGCTGCGGGCGCTGGGAAGCTGATGCCGCCGGCGCCGTGCGCTTGACGTCCGCCAGCGAGAAAGCGATAGTGGCGGACGACCCGGCTGGCGTCTTGCCGGCAGCGGTCGACCACAGGAGGTCAATTCCATGAAACGTCATCTGATTCTAGGGTCCATTCTGCTCGTCGCCACGGTGGCGTGCGCCCAGCCGCCTGCCGGGGAGACGGCCGGCGATGTCGGCGTTGTGGCGCGGTATGCCGACCAGGTCATCACCGGGGCCGAGCTCGACGAAGCGGTGAAGGCCCAGCTCATCTCACTGCGCCAGCAGGAGTACGAGCTCAAGCGGCAGCAGCTCGAGCAGACCATCTACGAGCGCCTTGTCGAGCGCGCTGCGGCGGCCGCGGGAGTGACCGCCGCCCAATACACCGAGCAGCAGGTCACCGCCAAGGTTGGGGAGCCGTCCGAGGAAGAGATCCAGAAGGTCCTCACGCAGTACCGGGCGCGTCTCAACCCGGACGACGCGAAGGCCCGCGAGCAGGTCGTGGGCTACCTCAAGCAGCAGCAGCAGGCGCAGCTCAACGCCGACCTCAAGGACCGGCTGTTCCGCGAGGCGAACGTCGAGATCCTGCTCGAGCCGATGCGCTTCGAGGCGAAGGTTGCGGCGGACAACCCGACGCGCGGCGGCGGCCCGAAGGCTCCCATCACCCTCATCGAGTACACCGACTTCCAGTGCCCCTTCTGCGGCCGCGTCCAGCCGACCCTGGCCCAGATCATGGAGCGCTACGGCGACTCGGTCCGGCACGTGTTCAAGCAGCTGCCCCTGCCGATGCACCCCCAGGCGCGGCTTGGCGCCGAGGCGTCGCTGTGCGCCAACGCGCAGGGCAAGTTCTGGGAGATGCACGACTGGCTGTTCGCCAACAAGGACAAGATCGCCCGCGACACCCTGGTCACTGAGGCCACGGCGCTCGGCATGAACGCCGAGGCATTTGCCGCGTGCCTTGATGGCAACACCTTCGGCGCGCGGGTTGACGAGGACATGAGCGAGGCGCGGAGCTTCGGCATCACCGGGACGCCCGGCTTCCTGATCAACGGCATCGCCATCCGCGGCGCCATGCCGTTCGAAGAGTTCACGCGCACGATCGACAGCGAGCTCAAGCGCCAGGGCCTGCCGGTTCCGGCGCCAGCGAGCGGGACCGCGACCGGCGGCTGATCGAACGCCGGGCCTGGACATCGAATGAGGGCGCGGGGGGACCCGCGCCCTTTCTTTGTCGCTGGCAGGCGTGGACTCCCGCGTTCGCTGAGTGACCGCTCGGAAGCGGGCGGGGGACCTCCTCCCTATCCCCTGACCCCTTCAATCGAGATCGATGTCCCGGATCGGCTTGCCGTCGTCGCTCGTCTTCTTGGCGTCGTCGACCAGCTTTCGGAAGCGGTCCTCGAGGAGCCGGCCCTTGGACTGCTCCTTGCGCATCGCCTCGGCCATGCGCTCCGAGGCGCGCCGCTTCTCGGCCTCGATCTCCTTGAGGCGGGCGTCGAAGTCGACCTTCTCCCGGTGGACGGCGGGCGGCGTGCACTCGACGACGACTCCTGCCGCCAGGTCGACGGTGAGGGCAGAACCGCAGTGGGGGCACGTCAGCGTGAGGGGGTCGCTCATGGCGCTCTCTCCCTTGTCGCACGATTCTAGCCCCCCCGCCGTGTGTCGTCACGCCGCCGGCCGTGCCGCCGCGGTGGTATTCTCGCGCTGCCGGGAGCGACCGGAGAAGGGAACCTCGATGGACCGACTGCGGCGATGGGTGGCCGTGCTCCCCCTGGTCATCGGCCTGCTCGCGGCGGCCGGTTGCGAGGACACCGCCGCCAGCCCCGAGCAGCGCGCACAGCTGGAGGCGGCGGTTGCCGGCTACCTGGACGCACTCGCCGAGTCGTACTCGACGCTCGACGTGAAGCCGCTCGAGCAGTGGGCGTCGCCGATCGAGGTCGGTGCGGTGCGCCGGATCCTGCGCTCGCTGGTGACCACCGGCGACCGGCTGGATGCGACGCTGCGCGGCTACGAGATCGAACGGGTGGCGATGTTCCGAGGCGTCAACGCCACGGTCTGGATCGTCGAGGTCTGGGACCTCGTCCGCTACGACGCATTCAGCGGCAAGGAGAAGGGGAGGACTGACGGCTCGGTCCAGCGAACCATGCTCCAGCTCCGCCAGATGGACGGCCGCTGGGTGGTGATCGCGCGCAGCATGGTGAAAGAGGACGAGACGCCGGCCGGCGACCCGGGGGCAGCTGGGTGAGCAGCCAGCCCGTGATCGTGATCGTCGGCCGGCCCAACGTCGGCAAGTCGACGCTGTTCAATCGCCTGACCCGCAGCCGTCGAGCCCTGGTTCACGATCTGCCCGGCGTCACCAGGGACCGCATCATCGCCGATGCGGAGCGTCCGCAAGGCGGTCGGGTCACGGTCGTCGACACCGGCGGCTTGCTCCTCGAGGACGAGGAGGGTTTCGTGCCGCTGATCCGTTCCCAGGCCGAGGAGGCGATCCGCGGCGCCAACGCCGTCGTGTTCCTGCTCGACGGCGAGGCGGGGCCGATACCGGAGGACCGGGACATTGCCAACTACTTGCGGGCCCTCGGGGTGCCGGTGGTGGCGGTGGTCAACAAGGCCGACCGCACGGGCGTCGACCTCGGCGCTCCCGAGTTCAGCGTCCTCGGCCTCGGCGAGCCGGTGCTGGTGTCGGCCGAGCACGGCCGGGGTCTCGACGAGCTGTGGGACGCGCTCGACCCGCACCTCGGGAGCGGCGGGGGCAGTGGCGAGGAGCCCGTCCCGGCAGACGGCGAGGTACAGGTCGCGATCATCGGACGCCCCAACGTCGGCAAGTCGTCGTTGCTCAACCGGCTGGTCGGGGTCTCGCGGGTCTTGGTGAGCGAGGTGCCTGGGACGACGCGGGACGCCGTCGACATGGTCATGGAGCGCGATGGCGTGCGCTACCGCTTCGTCGACACCGCGGGCATCCGCCGCAAGGGGCGCACCGATCGCGGCCCGGAGGTGCTGTCGGTGATGATGGCGCGCCGCCACCTCGAGCGCGCCGACCTCTGTCTCGTCGTCACCGACGGCGCGGCGGGCATCAAGAGCCAGGACGCCCACGTCGCCGGTTACGCCTGGGAGGCCGGGCGAGCGACCGTGCTGGTCGTCAACAAGTGGGACCTGGTCGAAGACCGCGCGGCTGCCCGCCTCGCCATCACCGACCAGATCGAGCAGGAAATGGCCTTCGTGCGGCACGCCCCGCAGGTCTTCCTGTCGGCCCTCTCCGGGAAGGGCGTGCACCGCCTGTTTCCGGTAATGGCGGCGCTCCACCGGGCGCACAACCTGCGGGTTCCCAGCGCGGAGCTCAACCGGGTCGTCAAGGACGTCTGGGAGGCCCACCCCCCGTCGGTGGCCGGGCGTCGCGAGCCCCGGTTGTTCTACTGCACCCAGGTCGGAACCGCGCCCCCCCGGTTCGTGCTCTTTACCAACCTCGTGGCGCAGCCGCACTTCTCCTACATGCGCCACCTCGAGAACGCGGTGCGCAGCGAATTCGGCTTTGAGGGGGTGCCGATTCGGGTTATGATCAAGGGGAGACCGCGCTGAGGACCCGGGGATGGTTTTCTTCAACTACGCTCTGCGCAAGCTCAATGCCAAGATCGTTTACTACGGTCCGGGCCTGTGCGGAAAAACGACGAACCTGCAGTGGATCCACGACCACTTCGAGGGCGGCCAGCGCGGCAAGATGATCTCACTCTCCACCGAGGGTGACCGGACGATCTTCTTCGACCTGCTGCCGCTCGAGATCGGGGCCATCCGCGGCATGGACGTGACGCTGCAGCTGTACACGGTCCCCGGCCAGGTCCACTACAACTCGACCCGCCAGCTCGTGCTCCGTGGCGCGGACGGCGTGGTGTTCGTCGCCGACTCACAGTCCACGATGCGCGGCTCGAACATCGACTCGCTGCGCAACCTCGAGGACAACCTGTCGCTGCAGGGCATCGACCTAGCGGATTTCCCCCACGTCCTCCAGTTCAACAAGCGCGACCTCGGCGACCTGATCAGCGTCGACGACCTCGACTCCGACCTCAACAGGTCCTCGGTGCCGTTCTTCGAGGCGATCGCCACCGAGGGCGTCGGCATTCAGGAGACGCTCGAGGGGATCGTCAAGCTGGTGATGCGCAACCTGCGCGAGCGTTACGAGCCGGTGGTCGCGGCCGGTATCGCCGGACATGAAGCCCGGCCGGCGCCGCTCGACGTCGAGGTCCCCGCGGCGCCGCTGCGCCCGCCGCCGGTGCCGGCGAAGGCTCCGCCGCCGCCCCCGGTGACGCCGCTGCAGCCGCGGCGGCCGTTGGCGCCGCCGATGCCCGCGGCCCGGTCGGTCCCCAGCACCGGCGGCAGGACCGGCCTCCAGGACGATGTGCCCACCCGCGTCTACCCGGAGGGACGTTCGCCGGTGGAGGATGAGCGGCCGTCGCTGGGCGGTGAATCGTTCTGGGAGCCCGACGGCATCCGGGCCGCAGCTCCCGAACCCCCGCTTCCGTCGGCGCCACGGGCGTCGAAGGAGCGCGAGGACTTCGGCTTCGCGATGCCGTTCGCCGACATCGAGAGCACCACGGACGTCAACAAGCTCGATGCGGCCGAGGAGCCGCCACCGGCCGAGCCGGTGGTCGCCGACTATCGCCACGCGGGCGACGAGCTCGAGCGAGTCGCTGCGGCACTGCAGGCTGAGCCTTCGTCGCCATTCCCGGTCGGTGACCTCACCCCGGAGCCGATCACCGCCGAGGCCGTTTTCGGCGAGGCGGCCGCTCCTTTGGAGGGCGTGGAGGCGCCGGCAGGGGAGGTCGAACCGCCGCCCTCGTGGCCAGCTCGGCTGCGCGGGACGGTGGACGATCTGGTGGCGAGCGTGCTGGGGGCGCGGACGACGCGCGCCGCCCCGGCGGAGCCTTCGCCGAGCGACATCCCCGAGCTGCGTGATGCCCTCGAGGCCGAACTGGCAGGTCTGTCGGCCGCCCCGGCAGAGGTGACCCCGGAGGCTCCCTCGTCCGGAGAGGTGGGCGCCGGCCTGGACTGGTGGGAGCCGGGCGACGTTGGACCGGCAGCCGCTGAGGAGTACGTTCTGGTCGACGAGGGCGAGCTCGATCAACGGGTCGCGGAGCCCGCCGGGTTCGATGAACCCAGCGGGGAGTGGGCCGCCGAACCGGCCGCGGAGCCGGTGCGGGGGTTCCTCGACGAGCCGTCCGCAGCGTTCGGCGCGGATGGCATCTCGATGCAGGATGCGGAGATTCAGGCCGCGGCCCAGCAGGAGGGTTTCGTCGTCGGTGAGCCCATCGAGGTGGCGCCGCCTCCGCTCGATGCCGGAGATTGGTACGAGGCCCACACCGGCGACGTGCTCGAGGTCGAACCTGCCGAAGCTCCCGAGCAGCCTTGGCGAGAGCCGGGCCCAGTCGAGCCTTTCTTGGACGTTGCGGCCAGCGCTCCTGGCCGGGTGGTGGAACCGCGGCACCTGATCACGCTCGGCGAGGGCGAACCGTTCGGCGACGCCGTCGACGACCAGCCGACGCCTGTGCGCCGGGAGATCGAGCCGCAGGTGATGGTTCAGGAACCGAGATTCGACAGGCTGGTGCGAGCCGAGGACAATCAGCTCCACCTGCGGCTCCACGGCACCGGCGCCATCGCCGAGTCCGGACAGGTGCGCGCCCTGGACATCGAGGTTCCGGTGCCGGGTACCTGGGTCGGTAACCGGCGTGTTATCCTGCAGCTGCGATTGACCTTGTTGCCGGTTGCGGAGGATGACGATGGCGGATCAGGTCGTGCTCCCTGAGGGGCAGGACAGCTTCAAGCTGAACGAGGTCTGCAAGCTTGCGAACGTTCAGCCCTACATGCTGCGCTTCTGGGGCACTGAGTTCGAGCAGCTCGAAGCGGCCAAGAGCGGCACCGGTCAGCGGCTTTACTCCCGGGACCAGGTGGAGCTGATCCTCGAGATCCGCCGCCTGCTGTTCGACGAGGGGCTGACCATCGCCGGCGCGCGCAAGCGCATCGGCGCTCACCACGCGGTGGTGCGTCCGGCCCCTGCCGCGGCGCAGGATCCCGCGGCCGACACGCCGTCGGAGGCAAACGTCGAGGTCATTGTGCCGGCGGTCTCGGAGCCCGAGCCGGAGCTCCCGCGCATCCCACGAAGGGCGGCGGTGGTTGACAAGCCGGCCGTGGCCGACATACAACCGCTGCTCGCGACGCTCAAGGACGTCCGCACCGAGGTCGCCAAGATCGTCGCCGAGCTCAAGCGGTCGTAGCCCAGCCATGCTGCCTTGAAGCGCAGGCTTCCAGCCTGTATTTCGCGCAGGCAACCTGCGGGCCTTGTAGCGCAGGCAACCTGCGGGCCTTGTAGCGCAGGCATCCTGCCTCCCTTGTGGGGTGTCCATCCTGGCCGCCCTTTTGGCCGTCGCGGCCATGCTCGAAAGCGAGGAAGCATGACGGACGCCGTCGCCCTCGTCGCCACCCGGCCGGGGTTCGTTCGCTGACGCGGCGCGAGCGTCTGGTTCCCTCCCGCAGAATTCCTCGCCATTCCCTGATGACATACTCGCTGTCGGGGCCTACACTGAGGACAACTGAACACGCTTCAGAAAGGGGAAACCCATGAACCGCCGGAAGCGCCTGGCCCACGTGGTGGTGCTCGTCGTGATCGGTGCGTCTGTGCTCGCAAGGCCTGCGCTCGCCCAGGACTGCCCGGAGCTGGTCGGCTTCTATGACACGCCAGGGCTGGCCTGGGGCGTCGCGGTGGCCGGGGCGTACGCCTACGTCGCGGACGGCGACTCCGGCCTGCGGGTGGTCGACGTCTCCAACCCCGCCGCGCCGGTCGAGGTCGGCTTCTACGACACGCCAGGTTACGCCCGGGGCGTCGCCGTGGCCGGGGCGTACGCCTACGTCGCGGACGGCGACTCCGGCCTGCGGGTGGTCGACGTCTCCAACCCGGCCGCGCCGGTCGAGGTCGGCTTCTACGACACGCCAGGTTCTTCCCCCTGGGGCGTCGCCGTGTCAGGGGCGTACGCCTACGTGGCGGGCTGGAACGCCGGCCTGCGGGTGGTCGA
>PQAJ01000194.1 GCA_003105185.1 Holophagae bacterium | reverse complement strand
CGCGCGAATGCTCCCGGATGAGGTACTCAGCGAATTCGCCTTCCCTTCGTCGGTGCGCTCTGTCTCCCCTCCCCGGTGCCAGGTGACGCAATTGCCCGTGGTCATGAAGAGTGCGAAGGGAACCGCCGCACCTGGCACCTGAAGGCAATTGCCGCACCTGGCACGCGGGTGCGAACGAAGTGGTCGACTCTCCTACCAAACGGTCTCGAGGTCCTCGGTGCCGTATCTCCAGGTGTCGCCGTCGAGGACCATCTTGACCTTGCCCTCGACCTTGTCGCCGCTCCAGTCCTTGCCGGCAACCGTCAGGAAGGCATAGCCGTCAAAGAGCTGGCCTCCGCTGACCGCCATCTCCTGGGGCGCGCTCTCCTTGGCGCTGTCCAGGGTGTACTGCCGGTACTCCTCGGGGGTGCCCGCAAGCTCCTCCGCGTAGGCCGAGTCGGCGTGCTTGAGGAGGGCCTCGTAGTTGCCTTCGCGGAGGGCCGCGACGTACGCCAGGTAGGCGGCCCCGGGCGCTCCGCCGTTCTTGCCGAGGTCAGTGCCCTTCGGCGGCGGCGGCAGGAGCGGCGCAGAGAAGCCCAGGTCGAAGCTGATCGGGGTGTCGCCGAGCGACTTCTTGCCCCCGCTCGTCACATGGCCGGTGACCACGTCGGGCCCCATCTTCTCGAGCTCGACGGTGCCCTCGTTGAAGCCGTAGTTCTTGGCGCCGTCGTCGATGTAAGCGTAGATCATGGAGAACGCGCCCTTGTCGTCCAACGTGAGAATGACGAAGTCGCCGGGGAACCCGTCCCGGAGGGACTCGTCCGGATCGAGCGCCTGGTCGAGGCCCTCGGTGCTGATCGGCGACGGCGCCAGGTAGATCTGGAGGATCTTCGCGCCCTTGTTCCACATCGCGGTGCTCTCGGCCCACATCGCAACCGCGGCGGTCGGCTTGACGGTGTCCCCCCCGACCGTGAGGCTGCCCGAAGCCTGCGCCGCTGCCGCCACTGGCGACAGGCAGACCACGACCACCAACACCAGACCCAGCGAGCCCACGTGACGCAGCATGCGATCCTCCCTCCAGCCCGTTGCGGGCGGTTGCGTGAACGATAGCAGACCACGGCGGCGAGCGGACGGGGCATCGCCGCGTTCGATGCTCGCGCTGCCGGGTTTCCGATTCGTCCTCATGCGTGGGAGAATGCGCCGACCGATTTCGTCGCGAAAGGCCCGAAAGGAACCGACCATGGCGCGACCAACCCCCGAGATCGCCGGACATAGCCGGGCCTCGAGCTTGTTCCTGATCATTCTCCTCATCGGATCGACCCTGCTCGCGGTGCCCGGGGTGGCCGGCGCCTCGCAGTGCTACTACCCCTACGTGCCGAGGCCGCTCGAGAGCTCACAGCAGATCCGGGAGCAGCTCGAAGCCGACGGGCTCTGGCACCCCAACCGCACCGTGGGCGAGACCCCGCCGCCCAACCCCCAGGTCGGCGACACCTGGCTCTGGTACATCTGGGACCTCAGCGGCTACCCGACGGCGACCCTCAAACCGTGCACGGTGCGCGGGATGGGCCCCAACAGCTACATCGTGGTCGACGACGAGGAGTGGAACGTCTCGATCAACCAGACCGATGTCGACCGCATCCTGCTCTACTTCGAGGAGCAGAGCCTGGGCCAGTTCCCCGACTTGGGGATCTGGGAGCTCGACACCACGCACTTCGGCGACCCGCCCAACCCGCTCGACGGGCTGCCGCGGATCTTCCTGCTCTACTACCGCTTCGACATCGCGTCCGACGGCTTCTTCTGGGTCTTCGACCAGTTCCCGGACGGCACCCAACCGTTCGCCAGCAACGAGGCCGACGTGGTCTACCTGGCCACCGACAGCAGCGGCGGCGGGCCCTCGACCGACTACATGCTCGGCGTGGCGGCGCACGAGTTCCAGCACATGATCCACTACAACTACGACACCAACGAGGACACCTGGGTCGAGGAGGGGCTGAGCGAGCTCGCGATGTGGCTGTTCGGCCACCCCGACGCGATCTCCGGGTTCAACAGCAACCCGGACAACAGCCTGACGGCGTGGAACGCACAGTGGGCGGACTACATCAAGACCTACCTGTGGACGCTCTACGCCTACGAGCAGTACGGCGGGCAGCCCACGATCTGGGACCTCGTCCACACCGCCGCGAACGGCATGGCCGGCTACCTGACAGCGCTGACAGGCCAGGGCTACACGGTCACCATGGAGGACGTGTTCGGCGACTGGAGCGTCGCCAACTTCCTCGACGACACCTCGGTGCAGTCGGGCCAGTTCGGGTACGAGGGCGACGACCTGCCGCCCTTCGTGCCCTTCCGCACCCACTCGAGCTACCCGGACGCCGGCACCGGCAGCGCCCAGAACTGGGCCACCGACTACATCCGCCTGACCGGCTTCGTGGGGGCGCCGACACTGGGCTTCGACGGCGCCAACGACCGCGACTTCCGGGTTTCGGTGATGGCGATCGACCCTTCGCTGCCGACGCAGGTGGAGTGGGTGCCGCTCGACACCGCCAACAACGGCCAGATCGAGTTCAGCGCGGCCTCGGGCTATGCCGAGGTGATCGTCTCAGTGGCCAACGTCTTCCCGTCGACCAGCGCGTCGTACAGCTACACCGTCGGCGATGCGGCCTCGTCGGCTCTTCCGTGGGAGGACGGCTTCGAGTCGGGTGACACCGCGGCCTGGAGCGCGACCGTTCCGTAGGAGCGTGTGGGGCCCAGACCCCCCTACGTTCTCCTGGAGTGGTCGTTGTCGCTGGTCTCTGCCCCACGCGCTCCTCGGGATGCGCTGCGCGCATCTCGAGGAGTTCGTGAGGCCAACCGGACAACCCAACAACAAGGGCGCGCACAGCGTCTCTCGCCCTGCGCGCGCCTCGCAACGAGCCTTGACAGTGCCGGGGGTCTTGATGAGCCCCCGGCGCTCGAAAGCTCTTACTGCTCGACCTTCTCGAGGCCGACGTCGGCGATCGCCTGCTGGCAGGCTGCCGAGACCTCGGCCTTGTGGTCGAGCAGGCAGGTGCCGACGCGGCCCTCGCCGAGCTCGACCTGGGCGCAGAACTTCATCAGGTCGTCCTCGCACTCGGTTGCGAGGTGGGTCAGGGCCGCTGCAAAGTCCTCGAGATCGGCTGCCGCCTGATAGAGGGCGTACTGGCAGCGCCCCGAGAGCTTGTCCTCGAAGGCGTAGAAGCAGGCCAGCATCCGACCCTCGCCCGGAGTCACCTGGCTGCAGTAAGCCTTGATCTCGGGCTCGCAGGCCTGCTTCACGTTGTCGATGATGGAATCTTGAGCCCAGGCGCCGGCCGCGCCGAGCAGGATCAGTCCGACGATCGCCACCAG
Organism: Holophagae bacterium; assembly: GCA_003105185.1. GTDB lineage: Bacteria > Acidobacteriota > Thermoanaerobaculia > Thermoanaerobaculales > Sulfomarinibacteraceae > FEB-10. Next base: position 10,664 of record PQAJ01000194.1, on the reverse strand, counting down.
AATCTTCGCTCGCATCTCATCCTCCTCCGTTCGAGTCAGTGGTTCTGAAGCGGCCGGTGCCGTCGCATCGACCGCTCCACCGGAGACGATAGCACAGCTCGCGCCGCCCCTTCTTGAGCGGCGAAGCCCCGGCAGAAGGTCATTTTCCCCGGCTACCGAGCTCCGCTCACCCATGTCCAGGCTTCGGTCGCAGCGCTGCTATCCTGAGAGCAACGGCTTGGCCTCGTCGCGCCGGGCGGTCGCGCCCAACGCGCGGCGCCGAGCGGAGGGAGCTGTCGTGAGGCGAATGAAGAAGCAAGCAGGGTGGCGCCGACTCGCGGTCGCGGTGGCGCTCGGGACCAGCTTTGTCGCGGTCGCTCGGCCAGGTCTGGCGCAGGCGCCGGCCGGAACGCCACAGCCGCTGGTGTTCGATCAGAGCACGTCTGTGTACAACCGCGTGCTCAAGCCAGCCGAGCAGCCCGACGGCGTCGACTGGAAAACGCGGGTCACAGCGCTGCTGCGCGAGCAGCCGGGCGACATCATCGTCACCGCGGTCGGCGACATGATCTTCAACCAGCAGATCAGCACCCTGCCCGAGCCTCACCACCAGCAGCTCCTGCGCCTGATGCAGGAGGCCGATCTCGCCTACGGCAATCTCGAGTTCTCGATCAACGGCCGCCCCGAGCTGCAGCGGGTGTTCTACAACTTCAGGACGCCGACTGAATTCGTCTGGGAGCTCGCCGCCATCGGCATCAATCTGGTCAGCATGGCCAACAACCACGCCCTCGACTTCGGGCCCGAGGGGCTGCAGGACTGCTTGAAGGCGCTCGACCGGGCCGCCATCGGCCACGCCGGCGCGGGCCTCACCCTGGCCGACGCGCGCGCGCCCGACACCGAGCGAGTGCAGAGCCAGACCACGCGTTTCGCCCTGCTCTCGACCATGCGCTACTGGACCTCGAAGTACCGCTGCTCCGACCCCTCAGGGCCGTGCCTCGCGACCATCGACCCGGCCGAGATYCTGGTGGCGACCGAGGACGGYGGGACGGAGAAGGTCGAGGGGCTGCTCGCCGCCGACGTCGCGGCCATGGAGGACGACGTYGCTCTCGCCAAGCGCCACCACGACGTCGTCATGGTCTCGCTGCACAACCACGACCGCAGCCACCACCGGGCCTACGGCATCCAGGACACCACTCCGCCCAACGACGAGATCATGTACCGGCGGGCGATCGACGCCGGCGCCGACATGGTGATCGGCAGCGGCCCGCACGTCCTGCGCGGGATCGAGATCTACAAGGGCAAGCCGATCTTCTACAGCCTGTCCAACTTCATCTACCAGTACCGGACCCCAGAGGCGATCCCGATCGACCTCATCCACCAGCGGGACGGCGAAATCGCGCGGCCGGCCAACGTCTCGGTCTGGGACCGCCGCGATCCCAAGGAGATCTTCCAGGGGGTGATGGTGCGGATGACGATCAACGCGGCGACGCTGACCAGGGTCGAGCTGATCCCCTTCACCATCGACGACGAGGGGCCGCTCTACGGCGTCCCCCGGCTGCCGAGCGCGGCGCGGGGCCGTGAGATCATCGAGCTCGTGCAGCGGCTGTCCGAGCCGTACGGGACGCGGATCGTCGACAAGGGGTGGTACGCCGAGGTTGCGCTCGAACCGTAGACCTCCAAGATCGCGTGGTAAAGAAAGAAGGGCCGCCCTCGCGGGCGGCCCGTGCTGTCGCTTCGATCGAGTTCGGGGCCCCGACTACTTGCCAGCGCCCGCCTCAGCCGCCACGTGGGTGTGGGGGCGGCCCGATCCCTGGAACAGGTATCCATCTTCGCCGGGGAGCTGCAGCTCCGACAGGTAGTAGTTGCCGTCGTGGTCCTTGTCGAAGAAGAACTTCACCTTTGGGAGTTCTCGGTTGGCGATGCGGGTCACGATCGGGATGTTCATGGCCGCGCCGCCCTCCGCGCTCTTCATCACCACGCGATCCTCTTCCACCTGAAAGACGTAGCCTCCCGCCGGCATCGTCTTCCCGTCGACCATGAAGTCGAACTTGAAGTTCGCTTCAATCTGGTTTTGCGCCCAGGCCATACTCGCGCCCAAGCCGAGCATGATGAACCCGAACGCGACAACGGCCAACACCTGCTTCCGCATCTGGCGCCTCCCTTGTCGTGGGCCTCTGCGAGCGCACTCCGCGGCGCCGTGAGGGCCCGTTTGTCGACCTGAAACCGATACGCTATTCTAGCAAACCCCGACCATCAGGAACGTATTTCGTCCCAGAGAGGTTTCGCCGCGACCTTTCAGTCGAACGGCGAACGGGTGGCCTCAGGCCGTCAGGGCCTCGAGGCGCGTGGAGGCAGATGGCTCTCTGCGCGGGTTTGAGGCGGTTGTTGCGTTCGACCTCTGCCCCCAATGCCCCACGGTGGATGCGCTGTGCGCATCCTGAGGAGTTCGTGCCGCAGTGGCGGCACGGCATCGCTTCGGTCCACCACGCCCGCCAAGAAGGCCGATGCGGTACGAACTCCTAGCGGTCGGCGAGCAGCCAGGCCGTGGCCAGCGCCAGCCGGGCGACCCGCTGCACCTGCGCGGCGTCGAGTGCCTCGCCGGTGTCGGAGGGCTCGTGGTAGCCCGGGTGAAAGTTGCCGAAGAAGCGGATGAAGGGCACGCCGGCGCGGGCGAAGTCACGGTAGTCGCTGCCGCCGAACTTCCCGTGGGTGCGGTCGAAGTGGAGCGCGAGCCCGTTCGCGATCGCTGCTCGGCGCAGCGCCGCGTCGAGCTCCGGCAGGCCGGCCGGCAGCCCGAGCTCGATGAAGTCGGCCGGGGCCATCGCGGCCAGTGCGTCGCCCCCCTGCTGGAGGCCGCTGTCCGCCACCAGCTTCGCGATCTCCTCCGGCAGCCAGGGGTGGCCGATCATGTCGAGGTTGAGGTAGGTCGTCCGCTCGAGCGGCCACACCGGGTGGCGGCAATAGTGGCCGGAGCCGAACTTGCCTTCCTCCTCGCCGGTCCAGAAGGCGAAGGCCAGCGTCCGCTTCGGACGAGCCGGACTTGCCGCGAAGGCCTTGGCGATCTCGAGCAGCGCCGCCGATCCGGAGGCGTTGTCGTCGGCGCCCGGGAAGATCACATCGCCCGAGCGGCCGAGGTGGTCGAGGTGGGCGCCGATCATCACCACCTCGTCGCGCAGCGCGGGATCGGCGCCGGGGATGACGCCGAGGACGTTGCGGCTGTCGAAGACGCGCTCGCTCCCGCTCGCGCTGATGGTCGCGCTGATCCCTGGCAGCAGCCCGTGCGGCACCGCGGGCACAGCCGATCCGGTCAAGGCGTCGGCTCCGAGCAGGGCCTCGGCCACCGCCGCCGAAGCCACGGCCAGCGGCGGCCCTTCGCCGGCGGCCGCCGCGGCATCGAAGGGCAGGAAGAAGCGAGCCATGGCCTCGCGGCCGTCCTCGAGCTTCTTGAGCCAGTCCTCGCGCTCGATGGCCACCACCGCGGACGCGCCCAGCTCGCGCGCCAGCCCGAGGCGGGCGGAATAGCGGTCGTCGCCGTCCTCCGCGTTCCAGCGGCCTGTGAGCTCCTTGGTTTGCCACTGCGGCCCGTCCGGCAGCCCGGCGAACAGCAGGACGATCCTGCCCCGCACGTCGAGGCCCTGGTAGTCGTCGTGGCCGAGGCCCGGCTCGCGGATGCCGTAGCCCGCGAAGACCACCGGTGCGGTGATGGTCTGCGGGGCCAGATACGGCAGCAGGCAATCGACGCCCAGCGCGAAGCTGCGGCTCCAGGTCTGGTCGTCGCTCTGCCGGACCACGGTCACCCCACCCTGCTGCCCAGAGATCTCGCGCAACGGCACGACCTGGAAGTGCGCGGCCGCGCCGCCGGACGGATCGCCGCCGCTCGGCGGCGCGATGCCCGCCAGCTCGAGCGACGCCGCGACGTACTCGAGCGCGGCGTCGAGCCCGCGATCGCCGAGGCCGCGCCCCTCCAGGCTCGGCGAGGCGAGCAGGCGGATGTGCGCGGCCAGCGCGGGCGCGCCGATGCCGGCGACCGCTGTCGCGAGCGGCTCGGGCAGGGGCTCGACCGGCTGCGGGAGCACGAAGTCCTGATCCGGCGAGGACGCTGCCTCGCCAGCCGGGCCGGCTGCGGCGGCCAGGACGGCGAGAGCGAGGAGGAGGCTGAGGAGCAGGGTCAGTCGTTGCATGGGGTTGCCTCTCTGGTGGTGGACCGCCCGCGCGCCGCGCGGCAACGGGCTGATGAACAGCAGGCGCGTTCGCCCGTGGCCATCGCTCAACGCAGCCGCTCCGAGTCGATCGTGTACCTGCGCAACCGCTCGGGCACCACGGTGACGCCGATGCCCGGGCCGTGCGGCACGTCGATGAAGCCCTCGGCGTCGAGCAACACCGGCGGCTCGACGATGTCCTCGGCAAAGTAGCGCCGGGTCTCCGAGGTGTCGCCGGGCAGCGTGAAGCCGTCCACGGTCTGGAGGTGGATGTTGACGGCGCGGCCGATGCCGGTCTCGTCCATGCCGCCGGACCACACCGGCATGCCGTGCGCCCTCGCGTGCTCGACGATCTTGAGCGACTCGAGCAGACCGCCGACCCTCCCCTGCTTGAGGTTGAGGACGCGGCAGGCGCCGAGCGCGATCGCGGTGGTCGCGTCGTCGAGGTCGTGGATCGACTCGTCGAGGCAGAGCGGGGTGGCGAGCCGTCGCTGCAGGAGCGAGTGCTGGTAGATGTCGCTGTAGGAGAGCGGCTGCTCGATCATGGTCAGGCCGAAGCCGTCGAGCCGGGCCAGGTGGTCGGCGTCGTCCAGGGTGTAGTCGCCGTTGGCATCGACCATGAGCGGCAGGTCCGGAAAGCGCTCACGAACGGCGCGGACCCAGTCGACGTCCTGGCCGCGCTTGACCTTCATCTTGACCCGGTGGTAGCCGGCGGCAACCGCCTCGTCGACGGCGGCGAGCAGCTCGGCCGGGGTCTGCTGCAGGCCGATGCTGATGCCCGACGGGATGCGTCGGCGCGGAAAGCCGAGCAGCTCGTGCAGCGGGCGGCCGGTGCGCTTGGCGATGAGGTCGACCAGCGCATTCTCGATCGTCGCCTTGGCCATCTGGTGGCCGCGGACGCGGCGGAAGCGGCGGTCGAGCTCGCCGATCTCAATCCCGGTTTCGACGAGCGGCAGCAGGAAGTCCTTGATGCAATGGCGGCAGGTGACTGTGGTCTCGGAGGCGTAGTAGGGGTCGGGGTCGGCCACGCACTCGCCCCAGGCCGTGAGGCCGTCCGCTTCAAAGCGAAGCAGCAGCGCCTCCTTGGCGGTCCACACCGCGCTCGAGATGGCGAACGGCGCCACGAAGGGCAGGCGGACGAGGAGCAGCTCGATGCGCTCGAAGGCCGGGACGCGCTCGGCCGCGAGGCCCTGCCACGATGAGGTGGAGTCGTTCATGGTTCCCCCGTCAGCGGACGACGCGCAGCACCGGGAGGGCCCCGTCGGCGCCCACCAGGCGGCGGTAGGTCGGGTACTGGTAGAGGCCGTAGAGCGAGGCTGGCTCCAGCACCAGCGCGGCGCGCAGCCCGGCCTCGCCCTCGAGCGGGATCCACAAGCTCCCGGCGGCAAGCTCGACCAGCGCGGGCTCGCCCCGGCTGACGATCTGCCGGCCCTCGTAGCGGCTGTAGACCTCGTCGAACTCGTCCTCCACCCGCACGAGGGTGCACGTCTCGGCCTCGACCGACCGGCCGGTCGCCAGCTCCTCGAACGGGATGCCGTGGCGCTCGAGCAGGAGCCGGAACTGCGCCGCCGCCGGGCCGATCACCGCGTAGCCGCGCGGGGTCGGCACGGTGCGCTTGACCGCCATCGCCGTCATCAGGTTCGCGGTCGGGACCTTCAGGACGCCGCCGCTGGCGGCCTCGATGACCGGGAACTCGGTGACCGTGGCGTCCGGGTTGACCCACAGGTAGTTGGTGGGCAGGAAGGCCGGCAGCGGTCGCCGCCTTGCCTGCTCGATCGCCTCCAGATCCTCGGCGCGATGGCCGTCGCCGGCGAGGACGGCGCGGAACAGCGCCAGGTAGGCGTCCACCCGGTTGCCGAGATCCTGGTCGCGCCTGCCTTGCTCAGCGTGCCGCGCCGCCGCCTCGATGATGTACGACTGGCCGCCGTACATCCCGATGGCATTGAGCCCGCCGTCGATGTCGGGCGCCGAGTGGCGCTGCTCCTCGTCCGGCGGCACACCGCCGACCCAGTAGCGCAGGAACGGGTGGCCGGCCCGCGCCTCGGCCTCGGCCGCGGTGCCGAGGAAGCGCAGCGCCGCCGCCCGGACCGCTGGGTCGAAGAGCGGGTTGTCGAGCGAGTCCATGGTGATGTCGGGCCACTTCAGCCAGCCTCGCCCGAGCCAGCTTTCGGAGTCGCGGCCGAACTCGTGGCAGTCCACCGCCACCGCCGGCCGCAGCCGGCGCGCGAGCCGGTGGAGAGCCCGGGTCTCGGGCTGCTCGAGGATGATGTGGTCCCGGTTGAGGTCGGCGCCCGCCGAGTTGGCGCGGGTGTCGGCCTCGGCGCCGTCCGGGTTGACCATCGGCACCACCCACAGGTCGACGTCCCGCGGCAGCAAGGTCGGGTCGCGCGCGATGTCCCGCACCAGGTAGAGCAGCGCGTCCTTGCCGGAGACCTCGTCGCCGTGCTGCTGGGCGTAGAGCAGGATCCGCCACGGCCGCTCGCCGCTGCCGGTGAGGTGAACGACGTACAGCGGGTGACCGCCGGCGCTGGTCCCTTCGACCGAGACGCTGGCACCGCCCGTGCCGTCGAGCGAGCGCAGGAACAGCTCCATCTCTGCGAACGAGGTCGTCTTGGTCAGGGTGCGGTGGTCCTCGGGGAGGCTGAAGCTGGCGGCGATGACCGGTCCGGCTGCAAGCGCTGCGGCGGCCAGAATGACGGTGCGTTGGAGCAGGCGCACGTGCATCGATGTCATTCCTCTCACTTGAAGCCGTACACTCGGGCCGCGTTGTCGTGGAAGACCGCCTGCCAGTGCTCGCGCGGGATGGCTCTTGCGAACGCCCGCAAGTACGGCTCCATCCGGACCAGCGGCCAGTCGGTCCCGAACATCAGCTTGGTCGGGTCGGCGACGAACTCGAAGATCCAGCGCACCGGTGCGACGAGCTGCGTCTCGACGATCTCCGGGGGGACCGCCGCGAGGTCCCCGATCAGGAACGCCGAGCCGTCGATCACGACGTTCGAATTCTTGTAGGCGACCTCGGCCGCCGACTGGATCCACGGGTTGCCGGCATGCGCGAGCACGAAGGTGACGTTCGGGTGATCCACCGCGACCTCGTCGATCGTCAACGGGTCGGCGTACTTCAGCTTGGCCTTGGCCGAGTCGGTGTCGCCGGTGTGGAAGACAACCGGGACTCCGAACYKCTCSGCGAGCCGGTAGGCCGGCTCGTAGGCCGGGTCGTAGGCGTACTGGTGGACGTAGCCGAGGAAGATCTTGATGCACCGGTAGCGGCCCGAGGCGAGGTCGGCCTCCAGCTTGCCCTCGTCCACGACCGCGTCGAGGCCGACGCAGTGGATGACGTTGAGATCGCCGAGATCGGCCCAGGCGTCGTCGGGGTGGTCCATCGAGACCGCGCCGACGACGTGGTTGGACCGCATCTCCCCGGCCAGGCCGTCACGGCTGTCCATCGCCAGGCTGTCGGGGTCGAGCCGGTCGTAGAAGTTGGTGTGGAGGTGCGCATCGATGACTGCGAGTGGCAGCTCGGGCGCAGTGTCCGGCCGAGCGCCCCCAGAGGACGCACAGCCGGAAGCGGCCGCGGCGAGGGCGAGCGCAGCAAGCGCAACGAGCGGGGCGGTGGTCGTTCTCATGTTGAATTTCCCGGCCCGCCGCATCAGAACGGCCCCCAGTGCACCAGCACCGGCGGCACCAGCAGCACGAGGCTCAGCGCGACCAGGATCAACATCAGCGGCAGGAACCAGCGGGCCCACGTCTCCCACGGGATCTTCGCCATCCCGAGCACGCCCATGGTGACGGCCGAGGTGGGCAGGATTGGGTTGATGAACTCGCACAGCTGAAAGGCGTAGACCGTGGTCTGGCGGGTCAGCCCGATCAGGTCGGCGAGCGGCGCCATGATCGGCATGGTCAGGGCGGCCTGGGCAGTGCCGGAGTGGATGAAGAAGTTGATCACCGACTGGACGAGGAACATCACCTGGGCGGCCATGACCCCGGGCAGCCCGCCGATCGCCTGGGAGCTCGCGTAGAGGATGGTGTCGAGGACCAGGCCTTCGCGGGCGAGGATCAGCAACGCGCGGCCGCAGGCGATGATCAGGCAGACCGTGACCATGTCCTTGGCCCCGGCGACGAAGCTGGTGGCGATCGCACTCGGCCGCAGCCCGGCCACCGCGCCCATGACCAGGCCCATGGCGAGGAACAGCGCGGCGATCTCCTCGATGAACCACTGCTGGTCGAGAATTCCCCACACCAGGGCCACCATGCTGAGCAGGAAAATCGCGATAACAGCGATGCGACGGCCGGTCCACGGCTCGACCTCGTGAGTCGGTCTGAGCGCGGAGAGGTCGCGGGCGCGGTCGAGCTCGTACACCGGGCTCGACTCCGGCCGGCGCTTGACGCGCGCGGCGTAGATCATGACCCAGGTGATGATCACGCCGGTGCCGACGACCCAGGTCAAGACCCGGTAGCCGAGGCCGGAGTAGAGCGGTAGTCCGACCAGCCCCTGGGCGACGCCGACCGTGAACGGGTTGAAGAAGGCGGCGGCGAAGCCGGAGGCCGCGCCCAGAAACGGGATCGAGGTCCCGACGATCGAGTCGTAGCCGAGCGACAGCGCCAGCGGGACGAAGATCAGGATGAAGGGGATGACCTCCTCGGCCATGCCGAAGACCGAGCCGCCAAGCGAGAACACGATCATCAGCACCGGGATCATCAGGCGCTCGAGCGCCGGCCGCGTGGTCAGCGCCGCGGTGATGCGCCGAATCGCGAACTCGATGGTGCCGGTGGCCTGGACCACCCCGAACACGCCGCCGATCATCAGCAGGAAGGCGATGATCAGCGCCCCGTCGAGGAAGCCGCGGATGGGCGCGATCATCAGCCACTGCGGGCCGAGGTGCACCTTCTCCACCTGCTGATAGGTGCCGGGCACCGTCACCTGCCGGCCGTCGCGATCGGCGCGTTGATAGGTGCCCGACGGGACCACCCACGACAGCAGGAGCACGATCACGATCAGGCCGGCCACGATCACCAGGGTGTGGGGCATGCGGAACCTACGCTCGGTCGCGGTCGCGGCGTCGGCCATTTCCTGGGTGCCTCCCCTGCCTGTGATGAGAACTCGGATCGGCCGGCGCCGGAAGGATCTCACGGGTGCGCCGGAGTGCCGCCGCCGATCATAGGGGAGCCCACGGCCCACCGGCAACCCCGCGCCGCGGGGACGGCGTCACAGGGTGGCGAGCAGGTCGGCGAGCAGCACGATCCGCCGGTCGAGCGAGCGCAGGTCAAGCCACTCGTCGCGGGTGTGCATCCCGCTGCCCACCGGCCCCAGCCCGTCCACCACCGCCACCTTCGTGGTGTCGGCCAGGTAGTTCGGGAAGGAGATCCCGCCGCGGTCGGTCTCGACCTCAAGGCGAAAGCCGCGCGCCGCGGCCAGCTCGACCGCCCGCCGGACCAGCGCCTCGCCCGGTCCGTGCGGGTCGACCGGCGGCACCGACGCTTCGGCGGTCAGCGTCGCCTCGACCTCGTGCTCGGCCGCAACCTGGCGGGCGAGTGCGCTCAGCTCGGCAATCACGGCCGTGCCCTCGGACCCAGCAAGGTAGCGAACCTCACCGTCGGCCACCGCCCGGTCCGCGATCACATTGCGCTGGCGCGAGGTGCCGAGGAGGTCATGGTTCTCGGCGAGCCGGTCGACGAAGTCGGCCGTCCCCGCCACCAGCCGGCCGACGTTGACGGTACGGCCGGAGCCGGGAACCGACAGCCGCTGCGCCCGGAGGCACCAGTCGGCCGCCGCGGCCACGGCCGAGCGGCCTTCCCAGTAGGCAAGGCCGGAGTGGGACGCGCGGCCGGTGACCTGGAGCTGCCACTCGGTGAGCCCGCGGCGGCCGGCGACCAGGGTTTCGGCGTCGCCGCGCGCCTCGCCGGGCTCGAGCACCAGGACCGCCCGCGCGCGCTCGCTCCAGCGGCGGACCACTCGCTCCGAGATCACGCCGCTCGCCTCCTCGTCGGGCACCGCCAGCAGCGTGAACCCGGCCGGCAGGGCCTGCCCCCGCGCCGCCATCAGGTCGAGCGCGCCGAGCAGCATGGCGAGCCCGCCCTTCATGTCGAGGGCGCCGGTCGCGATGAGGCGGTCGCCGTCCAGGCGCGGTGGGCTCGCCGGCAGCACGGTGTCCATGTGCCCGACGAGCAGCAGGCAGCGCCCGTCCGCGGCCGGACCTCGGGTCAGCAGGACCGGGTAGAGGGCGCCGTCCGCGCCGCGCTCCAGCTCGGTCTCGCACGCGAGTCCGCGGCGGCCGAGCTCCTCGGCGAGCCGCCCTGCCATCGCCCGCACGCCGTTCGCATCGCCGGTCGGCGACGACAGCGCGCACAGCTCGACCAGCAGCTGCCGCGCGCGCCCGGCAGTCTCCCCGGGAAGATTCTCGCGATCCGCCGTCATGTGGCCTCCGACCGGCGAGAGTCTACACCGCCGCGGAGCCGTTCACTCCGTATGTAGGGCGGCGTCTTCGTCGATTT
>PQAJ01000193.1 GCA_003105185.1 Holophagae bacterium | reverse complement strand
TCTGTCGGTGACCGTGGCCGCGCCGGGTCGCGGATCCGGCGCAGGGGAGGCCCGATGGACAGCTCACCCGACAGCAGCGTGGTGCCGCTCGGCGGGACCGGCCCGGACGGCCGGTGCCGGTGGGTCGACGGTAGCGGCCACGAGTGGCTGCTCGCCCGCCAGGGCGGGTCGCTGATCGTCGAGCGCCCGCAGACCGGGGAGTCGGTCGTGGTCCGCTTCCCGGATCTCGCCGCGGAAGCGCTCGACGGGCCGCCGGCCGAGGTCTGGGTCCTGTTCTGCGCCGCCGACGGCCACCTCTTCCATTGCAGCATCTGCCACGAGGCGGAGGTCATCGAGTTCTCGAGGTCGGCGCGGCCGAAGGCCGACCTGCCCGGGCCGAACCGGCGTCGCGGCTGCTCGTGTGAAGCCGGCCGGCCCGACGGTTGCTGAGAGGACGTCCTGAAGGAGGTTGTTGCGATGCTGAGCTCTGTTCGCGTCCACTCGCTGGTCCGGATGGTCATTTCCGTCGCCGCGTTGGCGGCCGCCGCCGGCCTCGTCGCGGCGCACCAGCCCGGCACCGCGGCGGTGGTGCCGCTGTCGGCGGGCCCGACCGTTCCGGCCCAGGCGCCGGCGGACCGGAAGATCGGCATGACGCCGGACCCCGTCTACGTCGTCACCGGGCTTCGAATCCTGCAGTCCGGTCAGTGGCGGCTGGTGCCGGCCCAGCTACCGACGGAGGTAGCCGTGGAGTTCGCCGTCGAGGTGCGCAACATCGGCACGACCGGAACCGCGGCGCTGACCGCAGCAGCCGAGGTGTGGCCTCTGGACGAGAGCCCGGTGGTTCACGTCATGTCAGGCGCCGCAACCGTCGTCCTGGCGCCCGGCGCCGCCCACTACCTCCAGCTTTGGGCGCCGTGGCGGCCGCTCTCCGAAGGCTCGTACCGGATCTTCGGCACGGCCGCCGAGGGCGGCCTCACGATCGGCAGCTTCTCCGAGACCGTGCAGGTGATCGACGGCGCCGCCGATTGCCCGATTCCGGGCGTGAGCCTTCCCTGAGGCGAGGAGGACGACATGGTAGGTGCTGGATATCGACGGCAGCGTGGTCGGTGGGGCTCGATGCTGTGCGGGCTGGCAGCTCTGGCGGCAGCGATGCCCACCGCTGCGCGGGCCAGCGACGAGGTGGCTCATGAGGCGCGCGGCCACGAGCGCAGCGGGTACAGCCTGTCAAGCTACGAGAACATCAACCTTGCCAACGGCAATTTGAGCTTCCGGGTCCCGCTGTGGACCGTGCACACGGACGGCGGCCTCGCCTTCGAGCTCGCGCTGCGGCACGACTCGAAGGTCTGGCACACCCATCGCTACTGCACGGTGGTGCCCGACGGGTACGAAGGGTGCGAAGGGGCCGGAGGTGCGATCCTCGAGGCGCAGATCGCCTACGGCGTCGAGGCGTACGGCTTCGGCTGGGACCTGCGGCCCCCGCGCATCGTGCCGGCGAGGACCTTGCCGAGTACGCGCCAGACCGCGTACCTGGACGCCACCGGCGCCCGGCACGGCGTCAGCGGCACGCCGCCGTGGCTCGCGGGAGATGACCAGGACGGGGGGGTCGATGGGGAGTGGGCAGTGGGCGACCGCTTCTACACCAGGGACGGCAGCAATCACCGGTTCACGGTGACCCAGGTGGACGGTGCCGGACGGGCGCTGCGGATCGAGATGGAGGATGGCGACGGCAACCTCTACGTCTTCGCGCACGTGGTGCCGGTCGGCTGCGACTCCAGCCGGCGCGTCCTGAAGACCGACCTCGACCTGTCCTACATCAACTTCCGGGTGGAGACCGCGGGCCTCTACCTGAGCGAGATCCAGCGCGGCCCGTGGCGGGCGTCCGGGCCGGCGAACCGGATCAGCTTCGAGTATGCCGCTCCCTCCGCCCCGTGGCTGTCGGCCTGCAGCCCGAATCGCCCATGGCTGTTGCGGCGGGTGACCGCGAGCGGCGAGGTGCCGCGGTCGGTCGAGATCAGCTACGACCCCGGCACCGGGAGGATCGCGCGGGTGCTGGTCCCTGCTTTCAACCCGGTGCTCGGCGACAACCAGGCTTCGGCGGACCGAGAGGAGATCCGCTTCACCCTCGACAGCCGGAGCTTCGAGCAGCGCAACGCCGCGAACGTGATCGACTTCACGGCCTCCCACCTGACCGGGATTCGTTTCCCCGATGGTGCGTCCTTCCGCTTCGACGAGCTGCTGCTCTCGGGCGAGGAGCCGCTGTCGGACGTCGTGCTGCCGTCGGGAGGCAGGGTCGAGTACGGCCGGGGGCCCTACCCGGTCGGGCGCGGCCGCTGCGAGAACGCGCCGGGGGACGACGACGGCTGCCGTTTCTGGCTGACCTGCGGCGCCACCGTGCCGCGGATCGGCGAAACCCACTCCACCGACCTCGCGAGCGAGGGGGTGACCAGCCGGACCCTCAGCTACCTGGACGCTGCCACCGAAGGCGGTGACCCGCGCCGGGAGACGACCTGGTTCCAGCAGGGGCTGAACTGCGCGGTCAGCCCGCACTTCGCGAGGCCGAGCGAGCTCCGGCCGTGGCCGTACGACTTCGACTGGGCCCTGCGTGACGCGGAGGGGCTCATTCGCCCGGAGTACCTGTGGACGGTCGTGTACACGGCCGGCGGGGCGGCAGGCCCGGGTTCACAGGGTGTGGCGGAGATCCATCGCTTCCACCCGCTGACCCGCGAGGAGTTCTCGGTCGACGTGCTGGCGGGCGACAGCGAGGAGCTCGCTGCACTGACCTTGTGGGCATTGAGCGGCGTCGAGGACCTGACCGGGCCCGGGCTGCGGGTCCTCCGGCACACCGAGATCGACCGCGAGCTCAGGTACGGGCTCGACTACCCATCGATCGTCTTCGGCGACGATCGCTACACCTACGTTCGCGAGCGGCGGGTGCTCACCGACGAAGCGAGCGGGGACTCGACCGTCGCCGATGTCGAAAGCTGCTCGCCGCCGGTCTTCGCGGATCCGACCGGACCGCCCTCGGTCACCATCGACTGCACCGAGGTCCGCGAGACCTCCCAGGTGGACAGCTACCTGAACCCCTCTCTACGGTCGCTCACCTCGCTGCGCTCATCCGCTGGAATGGAGGTGTCCCGGACCTGGGAGACCAGCTACCGGGTGTGGGACGCCGAGACAAGCTGGTTTCTCCACCGCGACACCGCCGTCCGGGTCTGCGACGCCGGGGCGTGCTCGTATCGGACGCGGACCTGGCTCAACCTGTCCCAGTCCGGCTCCCGGAAGTGGTTCGTGCCGCAGGTCGAGGTGCGCAACCCGGGCGCCGGCGGAGGCTGCACCGCCGACTGCGTCCGCGAGACCTCCGGCTACGACGCGCTCGGCAACCGTGAGCTCACCACCGTCGATGGCGGCTACGGTGCGGGTTTCGGAGCGCTCGCCCTCACCACCCGCACCGGCTACCGCCACGGCCGGCCGGTGCGTCGCCAGCTCGAGAGCGGCGGCGCACCCCTCCTGCGCTGGCAGCGCGAGGTCGACGCGGGCACCGGCCTCGTGCGCTGGCACATGGCTGGCAACGGCAGCGGCTTCGCGTACGGCTACGACGCCACGGGCCGGCTGACGGAGCTCGCTCCCGTGGAGGGCGACCTGGTCGGCGGCGAGTGGCGGCTCGAGCTGCCGCGGTCGGTGGACGGCGCGACCATGGCCGGCAGCCACCTCGACCGGGTGCTGCCGGAGGCCTCGCAGCTGCTCCGGCACGAGCTCCACGACAGCGCGTACGATCTGGTCTCCGTCGGCGGGGGCCGCCGGCTGGAGGCCGTCTGGATCGATCCCGATCCGAGCGCGGCGGTCGACTTCGACGGTCTGGGACGGCTCACGAGGCAGCAGGAGCGCTATCCATCGGGTTCCGGCGTGCGCACCCGGCTGGAGCTCGATCTCTATCGGGACGGCTTCGACCCCTGCGGCACCGGACAGGGCACAGGGCTCGCGCACACCTCGCGAATCGCGCTCGCGAGCGAGTGGCGGGATGACGCCGAGTGGTCGAGCTGCGCCGACCTCGACTGGACCGAGATCCGCTACGATCCAGCCGGCCGCCCGGCTGTCGTCAGGCTGGCGGACGGCAGCGAGTCCTTCCTCGGCTACGTCGGCGACGGCCAGCGGACGGTCCTGCGCTCGGTCGCGACCGACCCTGCGGGCGGTCAGCAGTGGCTCGCGACCGTCACCCTCACGGACGGTCTCGGACGCCTGCGGGCCCTCGACGAGGAGATTGCGCCGGGGACCCTGGTCTCGGCGGACTACGGCTACGACCACGGGGACCGGCTGGTGTCGGCGCGGCTCTGGGAAGGGGAGCCCGGCGCGTCCGCCTCGCAGAGCCGGAGCTGGAGCTACTCGGCGGGGGGCTACCTGACCGCCGCAGCCGAGCCCGAGCGATCGACGAGCTACCTGGGGTGGGATGCCCTCGGCAACCTGCGGTCGAGCCGCACCGCGGGCACGACCTCGACGATCGGGTACGACGCCTTCGGGCGCCGCAGCTCGACGACGGTGGGCGGGCTGCCGGCGGCCGCATGGCTGTGGGGCGACGCGCGCCCGACGGCGCCGGCTGCAGTCGGGGACCCCGACTACGGCGCGATCGTCGAGGCGACGCAGCACAACCGATTCGGGTCGCAGGACGTGCCCGTCACCACCGCGTGGAGCCACGGCGGGCCAGGCGGCCGCGTCGACTCGCGGGCGGTCGCCATCGGCGGCGTCGGTGCGGCCGGCGAGCGCCTCTCCCTGAGCTACGCCTATGACCGCTGGGGGAATCCGAGCCGCATCGACCACCCGCAATGGAGCGCCTGGCCGCCGAGCTGCCAGGAGGTGCTCCACGAGGAGCGGTCGAGTGAGGGCAGCTGGCTCAGCGCGGCGGATGCGCGGCTGGCAGGGGCCACGTCGGCGGCGGCCGGGGCGCTTCGCTCCTACCACGCCACCGGACGAGTGGCGAGGACCGAGTACCGGTCCGAGGGCGACACCTACGGGTGGCTCGCGGAGATCGCGGATCTGAGCGGCATGGCGCGGCCGCGGAAGTTGGAGCTGTGGTGGGCGGAGAGCCCGACCGAAACCGAGCAGCGGTGGGCGGAAGGCGTCTTCGCCTACGACGGGGCGGGCAACGTCAAGCGGATCGGCACGCGCCGCTTCGCCTATGATGGGCTGGACCGACTGGTGGCGTACCACGAGGGGGGATCGCCCGTGGAGACCTACGCCTGGGACCGCTGGGGCAACCTGACCGAGTTGGTGAACACCGACACCGGGCACGGGGGCGGCTTCACCTTGCGCCTCGGGGGGGCCGCCGACGACAACCGGCCTGAGCTGCTGACGGTGCCCGGGGCCGGGAGCGCGTCGCTGGGATGGAGCACGCGCGGCAACCTCACCGCGCTGCCCGCGCTCGGGCCTCTGCGGGCCAAGCAGCTCACCTTCTCCAACGAGGACCGGCTGCTCGTTTCGCTGGACTCGTCCTCGGGCACCCGGTGGCGCCATGCCTACGACGCGGCCGGCGAGCGGGTCGCCTCCTGGCGCCGCAGCGGCGCCGGCCAGCTCGCCGAGCTGCGCCTGTTCGTTCGTGACGAGGCGGGGTCGGTGCTGTCGGAGTGGAGCCTGCTGCCCGGCAGCGATTTCGGACCGTCCCGCGACTACCTTCACGCCGGCGATCAGGTGGTGGCGCAGCTCGACTGGACCGACGGGAGTCCGCTGCCGCGCTTCCTCGCGCACGATCACCTCGGCAGCACGAGGATCGTGATCGCACCCGACGCGACGATCACCGACCGGCTCGAGTACCAGCCCTTCGG
>PQAJ01000192.1 GCA_003105185.1 Holophagae bacterium | reverse complement strand
TTGCCCGGCCGCTCGATGCGGTGGTCCTTGAGCTTCCGCCACAGGGTCACCCGCGAGATGCCGAGCCGGTCGGCCGCCTCCTGCATCCGCCAGCCGCACCGCTGGAGCACCTCGTTGAGCACCCAGCGCTCGAGCGCGGTCAGTGGGTCGGGCTCGCGGAGCACCTCGTCGACCCACGCCGTGCCGTAGCCGTCGCCGGGCAGATGCGCCTCGTCCAACCGCTCGCCGGCTGCCGCCACCGCGGCGTGCAGCACCCCCTGCATTCGCTCGAACCCGAGATCGCGCGCCATTCGCGACAGCCGCTCCAGGGCCTGCGGTTCGATGCCGAGATCCGGCGCCAGCTGCCGAACCCAGGCAGCGACGACAAGCGGCAGGTCGTCAGCCAGCTCCTCCGCACGCGGAATCTCGATCCGCTCGTGAGCGAGCCCGGTGCGTACCGACGGGTTGGCGGCAGCGGAGACTCCGACAATCACCCGCCAGCCGGCCGGCGGCTGGGTGTCGAGCAGTGACAGCGCCGCTTCCCCGGCAGCGAACACGGTCCCGGGCGGCCACTGCGGGACGCCCTCCCAGGAGCCGCTCCAGGTGTGAAACAGCGACTCGGCGACGCCGGACAGGCGGTGGATCGCCCGGGCGACGTCCGCGCACGACGGCGGGTCGCCGACCAGGACCAGGTGGGCGTTCGACCGTGCGGTCTCAGCGACCCGACGGCGCAGCGCCGCCACCAGCTCGCCACGGCCGGCGAGCAGGAAACCGGGGTCGGGTTCGCGTGGCCTGAGAATCTCGATCGCGCCCCGGAACCCACCGTCCGGATTACGCAGCGGGATCACGGTCACCTTGAGGGGGAGCGGCCGGCCGTCCTTCGCGGTGTAGACCGTCGCAAAGTCCTCGACCCGGTCGAGGCTGCTCTCGAGGGCGAAGGTCAGCGGGCAGGCGTTCTCGCAGTCGACGCCGCGCGTCGTCAACCGGCAGCGGCTCCCGAGCCGCTGCCCGCCCTCGTAGCCGAGCAGGCGCCGCGCCCGTCCGTTGACGAAGTGCAGGTTGCGTTGGCTGTCCAGAACCAGGACGGCCTCGGAGATGTGCTCCAACACCGTCGGCCAGGCGTTGCCCAGCATGTCGTCGAGGTCGCTCGGTCGGGTCACGCCAGTGGTAACACCGACACGGCCCCCGATTATTCGCCGCCGTGGCGTGCGCCGGGCTCAGCGGTCGAAACCGCGGTCAGCGTTCGATCTCGAACGCGTCCTCGCGCTCGGGCTCGGGGTCGGTGAAGCAGAGCGCGGCCTGCCCGATCGGCACGAACATGGTGTGGCGATTGCCTTTGATCAGCACCTCGAGCTGGTAATACCCGTGCGGATCCACGGCGACCAGGATGGCCGCAGTGCCCTTGGCGTCGACCAGCGGGCAGTAGAGCGAGACATTGCCCGGAATCTCCATGCGCTCTCCTTTCACGCACCAGTGTAACCACCCCTTCCGCTGGTCGCGAGTGATAGGTGATACGTGATAGGTGACAGGGGTCAGCTCCCGTGCCCGAGGAGCCTGCCCTGAGCGAGCGGCGCCGCGAGTCGAAGGGCTCCCGTCCCCGAATCCGCGCCCGCTTTTCCGCCCGCTCGTGTCACGGCGCAGTCCGCAGGACGCAGCCGGATCCGCGCCCGAACGGCTTCACGGACGCGCCGCTCAACCGCCGTCGTCGACCTCGTCCTCGTCGCCCGGCCCGATTTCGCCATACTCCTTCAGCTTGCGCTGCAGCGTCCGGAGCCCGATGTCGAGCAGCTTGGCGGCGCGCGCGCGGTGTCCGCCGGTAAACTCGAGGGTGCGCAGGATGGCGTCCCGCTCGATGTCGGCCATCGTTCTCGGCTGCCAGACGCCGCCGGTGGCGGCCGGCGCCGGCTGCGCCGGCACACGGTACTCCGCAGGCAGCTCCTCGAGCGAGATCTCGCTGCTCTTGGCGAACAGCACCAACGACTCGATGACGTTGCGCAGCTCGCGCACGTTGCCGGGCCACGGCTGGCGCTTCAGAGCGCCCAGCACCCACGGGTGGACGCCCTTCACGTCGCGCCCGATCTGCTGGTTGAACACGGCGATGAAGTGCTGGACGAGCAGCGGGATGTCCTCGGCGCGCTCGCGCAGCGCTGGGCAGTAGACGGTCACGACCTTGAGCCGGTAGTAGAGGTCCTCGCGGAACCTCCCGTCGGCGACCCACTGCTCGAGCCGCCGGTTGGTGGCCGCCACCAGGCGAAAGTCCACCGCGAACGACTCGTTACCGCCGACCCGGGTGACGCGGCGCTCCTCGAGGACCCGCAGCAGCTTCACCTGGAGGTCCGGCGACAGCTCGGAGATCTCGTCGAGGAAGAGCGTGCCCCGGTTCGCGGACTCGATGAGCCCGATCCGGCGCTGGTGGGCGCCGGTGAAGGCGCCCCGCTCGTGCCCGAACAGCTCGGACTCCAGGATCTCGCCCGGGATGGCGCCGCAGTTGACCGGGACGAACGGCCCGTCGGCGCGGGGCGAGTTCTGGTGGAGGGCGTTGGCGATCAGCTCCTTGCCGGTGCCGGACTCGCCCACGATGAGCACCGTCGACGGCGCCGGCGCCACCAGGCGCAGCCGCTCGATCAGCGATTCCATGGCTGCCGAGTGGCCGATGATGTTCTCGAATCCGTACAGCTTGTCGACCCGCTGCCGCAGGTCGACGTTCTCGCGCTGCAGCATGCGGCGCTCGAGGTGGAGCTGGACCCGCTGCCGCAGCTCCTGCATCTCGACCGGCTTGGTCAGATAGTCGTCGGCGCCATCCTCGGTGAGGGCGACCACCGCACCCTGGACCTCGCCATAGGCCGTCACCAGCAGGAACGCAAGGTCGGGACGCAGCGAGCGGACCTCGCGCAGGAGCTCGTAACCGTCCATGCCGGGCATCTTGACGTCGGACACCACCGCGTCCACCGTGGCCCCGGCGCGCACCCGGGCCAGGGCCTCCTCCGCCGCCGGGAACTGATGGACCTCGTGCCCAACCCGCGCTAGCGCCCGGGCCATCGCCTCGCGCGAGCCGTCGTCGTCATCCACCACGAAGATCACCGCTGCCACAGCGCCCTCCCTGTTCGCTCCTCGACCAGCCGCTCCAGGCCGGCCTCGTCGAGGACCTCAACGCCGAGCTGCTGCGCTCGTGCGAGCTTGCTCCCGGCGTCGCCGCCGGCCACCAGGAACGAGGTCCGGGCGGATACCGACCCAGCCACCGTCGCCCCGAGCTCCTCCAGCCGCTCGCGGAAGGCGGGCCGCGGCCGGCTCAGCGTCCCCGTGATCACGAAGGTCGCGCCGGCCAGCGGCCGGTCCGGTTCCCCTCCGCCCGCCGCGACGACCTCCTCGGTCGGATCGACTCCCCGCTGGCGCAGGCGGGCGACCAGCGCCGCGTTGCCGGGCTCCGCAAACCAACGGCGCACCGAGGCGGCCATCACCGGGCCGATCCCGGCGACCTCCTCCAGCTCCTTGGCCGTCGCTGCGGCGAGCCCGGCCACGCTCCCGAAGGCGCGCGCCAGGGCCCGCGCCGCGCGCTCGCCGACGAGCGGGATCCCGAGACCGAACAACAGCCGTTCGAGCGGTCGCGCCCGCGCGGCTTCGAGCTCGGCCATCAGCTTCGCGGCGGAGAGCTTGCCCCATCCCGGCAGTGGCTCGAGCTGCTCGGTCCTCAGGTCCCACAGCGACGCCGCGTCGGTCAGCAGGCCTCCCCTGGCCAGCTGGTCGAGCCGCTCGCCACCGAGACCCTCGATCTCCATGGCGCCGCGCGACACGAAGTGGCGCAGCCGCGACGCCACCACCGCCGGGCAGTCGGGGTTGGGGCAGCGCACCGCCACCTCACCGGCCCGGCGCTCGACCGCGGCCGCGCAGGCCGGGCAGCGAGTCGGAATCGGGTAGGGCTCGGCTCCGTCCGGGCGCTCCGAGAGGACCACCCCCTCGACCTTCGGGATGACCTCTCCGCCCTTGACCACCCACACCGTGTCGCCGACGCGGGCGTCGAGCCGGGCCACCTCGTCGAAGTTGTGCAGCGTCGCCCGCGACACGGTCGACCCGGCAACGACCACCGGATCGAGGATGGCGACCGGGGTCAGGACGCCGGTCCGCCCGACCTGGACGACGATGTCAAGCAGGCGCGTGGTCACGCCCTCGGGCGGGAACTTGTAGGCCACCGCCCAGCGCACGGCGCGGGCGGTGGCGCCGACCGCCGCCCGCTGGCCGGCGCTGTCGAGCTTGACCACGATTCCGTCGGTGTCGAAGTCGAGCTCCGACCGCCGGCCCTGCCACTCCTCGATGTAGCTCTCGACCTCGTCGAGGCCGCCGCACCTGCGGACCGCCGGGCTCACCGGGAAGCCGGCGGCCCGTAGCCGCTCGAGCGACGCAACGTGGCTGTCCTGCCGCCAGCCTGCCGCCCGCTCGAGCTGGTAGCACCACACCGAGAGCCGCCGCCGCGCCGTCTCGCGGGGGTCGAGGAGCCGGATCGCGCCGGCGGTCGCGTTGCGCGGGTTGGCGAACTCGGTCTCGCCGGCCTCCCGCCGCCGCCGGTTCAGAAGCTCGAAGACGCTGCGGGGCATGAAGACCTCGCCGCGCACCTCGACGAGCGGCGGCGCGCCGTCGACCTCSAGSGGCAGACCGCGGATCGTGCGCGCGTTGGCGGTGACATCGTCGCCGACCTGCCCGTCGCCGCGGGTGACCGCCCTCGCCAGGCGCCCGTCCTCGTACACCAGCGAGATGGAAACCCCGTCGATCTTGAGCTCGGCGGCGAGCCCGAACGGCTCCTCGCCGAGCTCGCGGCACATCCGTCGGTGCCACACCCGCAGGTCGTCCTTCGAGTAGCTGTTGTCGAGGGACAGCATCGGCGTCCAGTGCGCGACCTGGCGGAGCTCCTCGAGCGGCTCTCCGCCGACCCGCTGGGTCGGAGAGGTCTCGGACGTCAGCTCCGGGTGCTCCTCCTCGAGCCGGCGCAGCTCGGCGAACAGCCGGTCGTACTCGAGGTCCTGAATCTGCGGCGCGGCCTCGGTGTAGTACAGCCGGTCGTGATGGCGGATGGTCCGCCGCAACTCCTCGATGCGGGCCGCGGGGTCGCGTCGCGCGGTCATCGCCGCCGTCTTCCTCGTCGGGAGCGCCGACGACGGCGCGGGCTCGGCGGGGCCTCGCC
Organism: Holophagae bacterium; assembly: GCA_003105185.1. Taxonomy (GTDB): domain Bacteria; phylum Acidobacteriota; class Thermoanaerobaculia; order Thermoanaerobaculales; family Sulfomarinibacteraceae; genus FEB-10. Next base: position 7,680 of record PQAJ01000192.1, on the reverse strand, counting down.
GACCGCGACAATCTCATCATCCGATCCGTCCTGGCGCACCCGGTTGAGCGCGCGCGCCCACGCGTCGTGCACCTCGGGCTGAACGAGGCCGGCCGACGCGGCCAGGCCGTGCAGCTGCCAGGCCACCGGGAAGTAGTCCTGGTGGCTCAGCTTGACGACCTGCCGGCCGCGCTCGGGGGCCCGCGCCATCTTGGTCAAGGTGAAGAGCCCGTGGTGGAGCAGGTGGACCGTGTGGTTGGACAGGCGCAGCCCGGCGGCGGTCGGCTCGAGCAGGTCGCGCAGCCGCTGCAGCAGCTCGACGTTGTCGAGCCGCTGGCCGTCCGACGACATCTCCCGGACGACCTGGAGGAAGCGTGCGAGGAAGAAGGCACCGACCAGGGAGGCGTCGGCGTGCGGCACACGGGACGCGATGCCCTGATCGACCGCCTCGAGCAGCCGCGCCGTGTTCGGGCCGTCGCAGCGCAGATTCGGATAGGCGAGGTCGAACAGGCCGGCTCGGCACCAGGCCGCGACGATCCCGGCGGCCGCCCCCGAGCGCAGACCCTCGAACAGCTCGTAGTTGAGCCGCGCGCCGGACACCGTGCGGATCGCGTCGCGGTTGCGCTCGATAGCCGCCGCCGTGTCGGCCTCGAGGGAGAAGCCCAGCCGGACGGCGTACTCGAGCGCCCGCATCATCCGCACCGGGTCCTCCTGGAAGCGGAGGTCCGGGTTGCCGATGGTGCGGATGACCCCGGCGTTCAGGTCGTCGAGCCCGCCGACGTGATCGATCACCGAGTAGTCCGCGATGTCGTAGAACAGCGCGTTGATCGTGAAGTCGCGCCGGCGCGCATCCTCCTCCGGGGTTCCCCAGCTCTCCGGCTCCTCCGGCAGCGGCGCGGTCTCCGTGACCTCGGTGTCAGCCTCAATGGCCTCCTGCTCGGCTTCCTCCCAGTCGTCAGGGCCCTCCGGCGGCTCCGGGCTGGCGCGGAACGTAGCGACCTCGACGATGGTCTCGTGGAAGAAGATGTGGACGAGGCGGAAGCGGCGCCCGATCGTGCGCGAGTTCCGAAACAGGTTGCGGATCTCGCGCGGCCGGGCGTTGGTCGCGAGGTCGAAGTCCTTCGGCGTGCGCCCGAGCATGAGGTCTCTGACGCTCCCACCGACCAGGTACGCGATGTACCCGGACCGCTCGAGGCGATAGAGGACTTTGAGCGCCTCTCTTGAGATGTCGCGGCGTGAGATCGGGTGCTCGGCGCGCGCGAGGATTCGCGGGCCGGGCCGCTCCGTCGCCACTGTCGTCACTGATGTCACGAGCCTCCCATCGACTGGCCTTCGGGGTCGCACGCCTGGTCGACGACGGCGTGTCGAGCCGGTGGCGGCGGCCACGATCTTAGCAAAGTGGTGCGCCGCGCCCGGGCCATGAAAAACGCCCCGCCGAGGCGGGGCGTGGAAATCAGACGTTGAGGGCCAGCGTCAGTTGTCGATCACGAAGCGGCGCTCGCCGATCATGGTGCGCCCGCCGAAGTAGTCCTGGGTCCACACCACCAGCACGTGCTGCCCGTCGGTGAACTGCGTGGTGTCGAGAACGTGGCGGAACCCGGCGTCGCGGGTCATGAACAGCGGCAGCCACGGGTACCGGTCCTCGACCTCGGGTGTCGGCAGGCCGAACTCGTCGGCCACGGCAACGAAGGAGCCGTCGATCCAGATCTCGACGAACTGCGGATCATCGTAGTCGATGGCGTAGCCGGTGACCTCGATGTCTCCGGACACCATCTCCATCTCGAGCGGGGTGTAGATGTCGCCGAACGACGGCCGGTCCGGGTCGTCGTCACAGTCGAAGATGACCGGGATCTGGTCGATGTCGGCAACGTTGCTCTCGAGGTCGCCGGCGCGGATCTTGAGGTAGTGGAGGCCCTGCCGGTAGCCCTGGCGGTTGATCAGGTCGGAGACGTCCATGCGGAACGCGAAGCCCGAGTCCTTGGCGTTCGGGACGTCGGGGAACATCCGCAGGATGTCCATCCGGGGGTGGCCATAGTAGTTGACGTCGAGGCGCAGCCACGGCCAGTAGTCGCTGCCGAGGTAGGTGTCCTCGAGGATCACCCCGTCGAGCAGCAGCTGCACGTAGGCGACGCCGCCGAGGTCGGTGCGCGAGCCGACGTCGAGCGCCCAGCCGGTGATCAGCTCGGTGACCTGCGGGTCCTCGAACGGCGGGACCGACCAGCCACCGGGGTCTGAACAGCCCTTGGCAAACATGATGTGGTTCGGGATCGGCTCGTCGATGCTGCCGAACGGCGGCAGGTTGTAGCCGGTGTTGAAGGTCTGCACGAAGCGGCGGCCGATGACGCGCGCGGTGCCGTCGTCATCGGTGATCCGGATCGACACCGAGTGGATGCCGTTGGTGAACACCGTGGTGTTGAGCATGCGGACGAAGCCGGCGAACTCGGCGTCGGGGTGGTCCGGGAAGCGGTGACCGATGTCCGGCCGGTGCATCCCGGTGACCGCCTGGCCGACCACGAGGCCGTCGACCAGGACCTCGACCTGGCTCACCTCACCGTCGTCGAGCGCCCAGCCGGTGACCGGGAAGACGCCGTTCATCGGCTGGTTCGGGCCCGGCATCTCGAGCTCGCCGAACGGGGCCTGATTGAGCAGGTTGTTGACGATCACCGAGCGCTGGCCGTAGTCCTGCTCCGTACCATCCGCGAAGGCGATCCGGACGAACAAGGTGTGCGGGCCGTTTGAGAAGTTGCGGGAGTCGAAGGAGGTGGCGAAGCCCGGCCTCTCGAACGGCGTCCCCGCGTACCAGGGGTAGGCGAGGAGGATGTCGTACCGCGGCTGGAAGAGATCGGCCGTGGCGACATAGCCGCCGTCGATGTAGAGGTCGACGGCGAGGACGGTGGAGTCGCCCCAGTCGCACTGCGGCCACTGCCAGGGAGCGCCGCACTGCGTTCCATCACCCAGGATGTACCCCGAGACCTGCTGGAGGCCGAACACCGTGGCATTCGGCTGCGGCGTGTCGAGCCAGAACATGACGTCGGCCGACGCGCTCACCGTCATCATGAGGGCCGCCAGAACGAGTGCCCCGCTGATCACAATCTGTCGCATTGCTCTTCCTCCCAGGGACATGGTTCGGAGCAAACGAAACCGTTCACAGTCATGATATACCACAGCGCACTCTGTGGTCAAACCCATCATACACAGGAATTTCTCAGGTTTTGAGCCGACTCGGGGCGAAATGTGACGGGGCTCAACTGTTCGAAATGTGATCACAAATCCACGGCATAGCCGCGGTATTTTCCTGATCAGATTCCGCCACTAATTGACTGCCATTCGCACATTCGTTCCCGGTCCGTCCGGATCGACCATTTCCTCGACGTGGGCGCGGGCGCCCTCGGCCAGTGCGGCCGGCGCGAATCCGCCCTCCAGGATGGACAGCACGCGGCCCCCGGCGACGGCCCGGGCCGCCGCCATCACCGCCCGGGTCAGGCGACGGAACCCTTCGCCGGTCAGCCGCATCCCGCCGGTGGGATCGGCATGGTGGGCGTTGAATCCGGCCGACAGGACGAGCGCCGCCGGCTGCAGCCGGGTCGCCAGCTCCTCCAGCCCGCGTTCGAGGGCGGTGCAGAAGATCTCGTCATCGGCACCCTCGGCGAGCGGGATGTTGCGGGTCGTCCCGAGCCCGGGACCGGCCCCGACCTGGTCCGCGGTGCCGGTTCCTGGGAACCACGGGAATCGGTGCACCGACAGGTAGCCGACGTCGCCGCGCTCCCAGAACTGCTGCTGGGTGCCGTTGCCGTGGAGAGCATCGAAGTCGACGATCAACACCGGCCGGTTCCAGCTTCGCACGATGACCTCGGCGGCGAGCGCGACCGCGTTGAACAGGCAGTAGCCGCGCGCGCGCGCCCGCTCGGCGTGGTGCGCCGGCGGGCGGGCGGCCACGAACACCCGTTCGACCCGGCCGTTCACCAGGTCGAGGCCCGCCTGCAGGGCGAGGCCGGCCGCCGCGGTGGCGGCCGCGAAGCTCCCCTCGGAGACCACACAGTCCTGGGAGTCGAGCCATCCCTTCCCCGAGGACCACGCCGAGCGAACCCGCTCGATGTAGGCCGCGTCGTGCACCCACTCGAGCACGCCCAGGATGTCATCCTCGGGAGGCAGCGGGCTTTCGGGGAGCAGCCGCCAGCGCGCGTCCGGAGGCGGGTCCAGCGCCTGCAGGATCGCAGCGAGCCGGCCCGGCTGCTCGGGGTGGCCGAGCCCGGTCCGGTGCTCGAGGCAGCGCGGGTGCGACCGGACCTCGAGCCGCACCTCCGCCGCACCAGCCTCGATCTCCGTCTCGGTTGTCGGCACCGGGTCATCATACTACCCTGGACAGGTGAGACAACACGCGGTCCGGATCGGCGCCTCGCTCCTGTTGATGGTGGTGCTGCTCGCCATCTTCCTGTGGAACGTCAACCTCGAGCAGGTGGGCGCGGCGATGCGGCAGGCGCGGCCGGGGCTGATCGTGGCTGCCGTGGCCATCGCGCTGCTCAACTACTACCTGCGGGCGATCCGCTGGCAGCTGATCCTGCAGCCGGTCGGCCGGGTGCGGCACTCGGGCGCGGTCATCGCCGTCGCGGTCGGCTACGCGGCGATGACCCTGCTGCCGGCGCGCGTCGGCGACCTGATCCGGCCGATCGTCCTCGCCCGGCGCGAGAAGCTGCCGTTCTCCGGCACCCTTGCCTCGATCTTCACCGAGCGCCTGTTCGACCTGTGGACGGTCGTCCTCTACTTCCTGATCTTCGTCGTCTTCCCGCCCGCGATGGGACAGCTCGACGCCCAAGCCCAGCACAACCTCAGGATCCTCAGCTACTCGGGCTACGTCGCGGGGGCCGGCCTGATCGTGGGGACGCTGGTGATTCTCGGCCTGTTCCGCTTCCAGGGCCAGTTCGTCGACATCGCCACCCGCCCGATCGGACGCCTGCGCAGCAGCTGGCGGGCCCCCGTGGCCAGCTTCCTGAACCACTTCCTCAACGGGCTGCGGGTCCTGCAACGACCGCGCGACCTGCTGGTCACGATGGGCGCGTCGCTGGTCATCTGGTACGTGATCTACTGGCAGGTGCGGGTGACGCTGCTCGCCTTCGGCATCGACCTGCCGCTGCGCGCCGCCTACTTCCTGGTCACCTTGTCGGTCATGGGCCTCGCCATCCCGACCCCCGGCGGCATCGGCGGCATGCACAAGGCGATCCAGCTCGGGCTGACCGCGTTCTTCGCCGTCGAGCTCAACACGGCGACCGCTGTCGCCATCGTCTACCACGCGATCTGCTTCGTCCCGATCACCGCGCTCGGGCTGCTCTGCCTGCCGCTGGTTGGGGTGAGGCTGCGCGACGTCGAAGCCGTCGCCGAGGGAGAGGAGCGGGCGCCGTGATCTGCCCGTACTGCGGCGTCTCGGACAACCACGTCGTCGACTCGCGCGAGGTGCGCGAGGGCGCCGAGACGCGGCGCCGCCGCGAGTGCGATGGCTGCGGTCGCCGCTTCACCACCTACGAGCGCGTGGACGAGCTCCCGGCCAGCGTGGTCAAGCGCGACGGCCGCCGTGAGACCTTCGACCGCGAGAAGCTGCTCAACGGCCTGCTCCGGGCGTGTGAGAAGCGGCCGGTGGCGCGCGCCGATCTGGTGGCGATCGTGGACTGTGTGGAGGCGGACCTCGCCTCCCGCGAGGTGCGGGAGATCTCGACCCAGGAGATCGGCAACAGCGTCATCGAGCAGCTGCGGCGCCTCGACCAGGTCGCCTACGTGCGCTTCGCCAGCGTCTACCGCCGCTTCGAGGACGTCAACCAGTTCATGGATGAGCTGAAGCGGCTCCTTGTCCAGCGCTCTGGCGGCGACGACGGCGCCGGCTGACCGGACGACGGCCGTCGCGCCGACGCCGCGGGTCAGGGCGCAGCAGTGCGCGGGTGCGCGCGGAAGTACTCGATCGTCCTGGCGAGCCCGTGCTCGAGCGGCACCGCCGGCTCCCATCCCAGCACCCGGCGCGCGAGCGAGATGTCCGGCTGCCGCACCTTGGGGTCGTCGACCGGGAGCGGTCGGAACACGATCTCCGACCGCGAGCCGACGAGCCGGATGATCTCGCGCGCGAACTGGAGGATCGTCATCTCGGCCGGGTTGCCGATGTTCATCGGGTCGGCGTGGTCGCTGCGAAGCAGCCGCCAGATGCCCTCGATGAGATCGTCGACGAAGCAGAATGAGCGGGTCTGGGCGCCGTCGCCGAAGGCGGTGAGGGGCTCACCGGCGAGCGCTTGGCAGATGAAGGCGGGCACCACGCGGCCGTCGTCGGCGCGCATCCTGGGGCCGTAGGTGTTGAAGATTCTGGCAATCCGGGTGTCGACGCCGTGATGGCGATGGTAGGCCATGGTCAGCGCCTCGGCGAAGCGCTTGGCCTCGTCGTACACGCCGCGCGGCCCGACCGGGTTGACGTTGCCCCAGTAGCCTTCGGGCTGGGGATGGATGAGCGGATCGCCGTAAACCTCGGAGGTCGAGGCGAGCAGGAACCGCGCCCCCTGCGCCTTGGCCAGCCCGAGCGCCTTGTGGGTGCCAAGCGAGCCCACCTTGAGGGTCTGGATCGGCAGGTTGAGGTAGTCGATCGGCGACGCCGGCGACGCGAAGTGCAGGATGTAGTCGAGGCGGCCCGGCACGTGGATGAAGTTGGTGACGTCGTGGTGGATGAAGGTGAAGCCGGCGCGGCCGAACAGGTGCTCGATGTTGGCCAGGCTGCCGGTGATCAGGTTGTCCATGCACACGACATGGAGGCCCTCGTCCAGGAGCCGTTCGCAGAGATGGGAGCCGAGAAACCCGGCACCTCCGGTGACCAGAGCGCGTCGCGCGTCCATGCTGTCGCCTCCGGCGGGCTACGGTAACACGTCACACGCGTCGGAGCTATGAGTGCCGCCCACCCCGCATCCGATTCCGCTTCCGCGCCCGCTTCCGAATTCGTTCCCGTGCCCGTTCCCGTCCCCGTTCCCGTCGGCTCTCGGCCCGGCGCGGTCCGAAGGACGAGACCGGATCCGCATTCGAGACCAACCAGCCCGGAAGCGCACTCACTCCCCCGTGGCTGCACGGGACTTCGTGAGCGCCGTTCAGGGCACCAAGTTCGGGATCGCTGAGGGGATTGTCAGGCGGCTCCGACGTTGACGATCTGAGCCGTAGAGGCTGGCCGAGGGACCGGGTCACCGTGGTCCCGCATGCCCTCGATGTGAAACTCGATCGCCTCCTGAATCAACGCGAGGACTTCTTCTCGGCTGGCCGCCGCGGCGATGCACCCGGGAAGATCCGGGACATAGGCTCCGAAACCCGTCTCACCCTCCTCAATCACGACCAGGTACTGCATGACGATCACCCCTTCTGGTCCAGGAGGCCAGCCTGTTTGAGAGCGCTCCGCAGCGTCCCGATCGGGATGTCCGCGCCTGCCGCGCCTGACACCGTGACCGTGCCGGGTTTGGTGTCATGGCGATATTGCCTGTGGCTTCCACGCGTCCGCACCAGGAACTACCCGTCCTGCTCGAGTGACCTGACAAGCTCACGGACCTTCAGCCCCCAAGTATATGGCACCTGCGCTCGCCGCCTCTTGGGCGTGAACTCAGGCGTGGAAGCGAGCGTTTCAGGCCCCCGACGAAGAACCGGGAGACGGGGATCCGACGCGCTGCCGGGAAGTCGGGAGATGCGGAAACGCGA
>PQAJ01000191.1 GCA_003105185.1 Holophagae bacterium | reverse complement strand
CAACGTCGGCACGTGCTACGCTCGCCCGGGGAGGGGCTGGAGATGTCTCGTGCGCGCTGTGCCTGGGTTCTCGTCCTGCTGGTGGTGATGGGTTTGGCTGGCGCTGCGAGCGCCCAGCAGGCGAAGCGGGTGCCGCGGGAGTACCTCGCGACCATCGTCGACGACAATCCGAACCCGTTGCCGCGCGACCTCACCGAGGCGGAGCGCGCGCTCCCGCTGCCGCTGCCGAACCCATGGATCGAGCTCGCTCCGCCCACCGGCGAGGTGTCGACGCCGCCCGAGTACGCGGTCAACGAGGGGCTGCTGATCAGCTGGGGGTCGTTCAACTCGATCTTGACCGAGCTGACCGTCGGCATTACCACCGGCGACCCGGACGCGACCGTCTTCATCGTGGTGACGGGCCCGTCGCAGCAGGCGAGCGCGACCTCCATTCTGCAGGGCGCCGGTGCGGACCTCGGCCAGGTGGCGTTCATCACCTACACGACGAACACGGTCTGGATCCGCGACTACGGCCCCCGCTTCATCTCCGAGGATGGCCACCGGGCGATTGTGGACCACGTCTACAACCGGCCGCGGCCGCTGGACGACGCGTTCCCGGACTTCCTGAGCGCCCTCTGGGGCGAGCCCCAGTACGACCTGCCGTTGGTCCACGGTGGTGGCAACTTCCACCTCTACGGGGATGGCGAGGCGTTCATGACCGAGCTGATCCTCGACGAGAACCCGGGGGTGACCGAGCAGGAGGTGATCGACCTCTTCGCGAGCTACGAGGGCCTGCAGCTCGAGATCACGCCCGGCTTCCCGAGCTGGTACGACTCGACCCGGCACATCGACATGTGGATGATGCCGGTGGGCGACCGCGAGGTCATCATCGGCCAGTACAGCCCAGCCGACGGCGAGCCGTACACCATCACCGAGGCGATGACCACGGAGCTGACGGCCCGCGGCTACACAGTGCACCGGACACCGGGCTGGAGCGCCGGCGGCACCCACTACACCTACACCAACGCGGTGGTGTTCAACGACCTGGTGTTCGTGTCCGAGTTCGCCGGCTACGCGACCCAGAACGCGGCCGCGCTGGCCGTCTACCAGGCGGCCTTCCCGGACCACCAGGTGATCCCGGTCGACAGCTCCGACATCATCCATTCCGCGGGCGCCATCCACTGCATCGTCATGCACGTGCCGGTGGTCCTCGGCGCCGGCGGGCTGCCCTTCGCCGACGGCTTCGAGTCCRGCGACCTCTCGAACTGGTCGAGCGTCGTCCCGTAGGGGTGGCGTCGTTGACGCGGCCGTCGCCGGCCGGTGATYAACTCTGGACGTGGTGGCGRTCGCCGGCCATGTGCCGCTCGAGSGCGSCCACYGCGGCGCGCCACTCSTSSTYCGAGATGCGKCGCTCRAGCTCSGGGAAGTCRCGSGTGCTGCGGACGCGRTGSGCCGGGTGGTACTGGGCGAGCAGCGAGATCGCCACCCTCGGCGACAGCTCGCCGGCCACCCAGGCCAGGCTGTCCTCGATTCCAGCCAGTCCTTCGGGCAGCACCAGCATGCGGATCAGCAGGCCTCGCTGCAGCGCTCCGTCCGGCGCGAGGAGCCAGTCGTCGCCGAGCTGCCGGTGCATCTCGAGGAGCGCCGCCCGCGCCCGGGCCGGGTAGTCCTCGATGCCGGACAGCCGGCAGGCCGCGGCCGGATCGGCGAACTTGAGGTCCGGCATGTAGATGTCGACCGCGCCGTCGAGCAGCCGCAGCACCGGGACCGAGTCGTAGCCGTTCGAGTTGTAGACGATCGGGATGGAGAGTCCGCGGCCGGCGGCGATGACGAGGGCGCGCACCAACTGCGGCACCTGGTGGCTCGGCGACACCCAGTTGAGGTTGTGCGAGCCGCGGTCCTGGAGGTCGAGGAAGATCGCCGCCAGCGTCTCGTCGGAGATCTCGTGGCCGGCGAAGTCGGCCGGCCGCTGGGAGATGTCGTGGTTCTGGCAGAAGGCGCAGCGCAGGTTGCAGTTGGCCAGGAACACGGTGCCGGAGCCGCGGCGGCCGGAGATCACTGGCTCCTCGCCGAAGTGCAGGTTGTACGACGCCACTAAGGCCGCGGCGCCGGTGGCGCAGGTGCCGAGCTCCACGCGGCGGTCGACCCGGCACTCCCGCGGGCAGACCATGCAGTCAGAGAGCAGCGCGTCGAGCGCCCGCGCACGCTCGCCGAGCTCGCCCGAGCGCGCCAGGCGCACGTACCCTGCCCGAAACGGCCTCTCCTCGGTCACTCCCTATCACCCATCATCTTTCACGTTTCAGTACTCCGATCTTCGTTCTTCGATCTTCTCGAGTCTGCCGTCCTCCCACACCCACACCGGCCGGTCCGGGTACGCCGCCCACAGCGCCGAGTTGTCGTCGAGGCTGCGCGCGAAGACCAGGTCGCGGGCGAGCTGCCCCGTCATGTGGCGCGAGGCCATCGCCCAGTCTTGCCAGTCGTCCCCGCCGAAGACCACGATCGCCCGCTCGAGCCCGGCCTCGGCGATCGCCCGCTCGAGCGAGCCGTCGACGCCGTTGTAGCCGTGGTACAGGCGCAGCCGTTCGGGAAGCGCGAGCGCGGCCGGCAGGCAGAGCGCCACGATCAGGAGGGCCGCGGCGGCGGTGGTGGCGCGGCTCCCGGCGGCGCGGTTGCCGGTGGGGCTTGCCGGGTCCGCACCGATCCGCCCGAGCTCGAGGACGCCGCGCGCCGTCAGCAGGTAGAGCGCGAAGAAGGCGTCGAAGTAGTAGCGCGGGCCGAAGCCGTGCAGGCCGTGGGCCCGGGTGAGGAGGTGACCGGCGACAACGCAGGCGACGACGCCGAGCAGCACCACCTCGGCGCGGCCGGCCCGGCGCAGCAGGAACGGAATCCAGGCGAAGGCGAGCGGCAATGCCTGGAAGATCCACACCCAGGATGAGCCCCACCCCCACCCGTAGAGGGCGGGCACCGTGGAGGCGAGGATCGCGTCCATGTTCTGGATGCCGAACGGGAGGTTGGCGAGGCCGTACATCGAGCCCTTGGCCAGGGTGTAGGGGAGATGGAGCACGCTGCCGGTCAGCGCCAGGTTCGCCCACAGCAGGGGGAGGGTGCCGACCACGCCCCCGAGAGCCGCACCGAGCAGCACGCCCGTTCGGCGAGGCCCGCGGCCGGTCGTCGATCCGTCGAGGAGGAAGGCTGCGGCCGGGACGGCTACCGCCACCGCGGCCAGCGGCCGCATGGCGAAGGCGAGGGCGAAGCAGAGGCCGCCGGATGCAGCGAGGGCCGGCGAGGAGCGCCGGCGCGCGATGGCCACCAGCAGCAGCGCGAGCACGATCGCGGTCGCGCTCCCGGCGTGCGACAGGTGGCTCGAGAAGACGATCCGGGACATCGGCGACAGCACGGCGAGGCCGGCGGCGATCACGCCGGTCGGTCCGTCGAAGAGCTCGCGGCCGAGCCGCCAGAGCAGGAGCACGTACAGGCCTCCGAGCAGTGGCGCCACCGCCCACGGGGCGCCGAGCTCGAGCCCGGCGGCGAGCAGCAGCGGCCAGCCCGGGGGGTAGTGGGCGAGCCAGCGGCCGGCGGCCACATAGGTGAACGGGATGTCGAGGTGGTCCTGGATCGCGGTTGCGGCCTGGGAGAGGCGGCCTTCGCTCAGCCACCTCGCCTGCAGCAGCTCAACCGTCTCGTCGGGCAGGTGGGGCAGACGCTCCAGGACCGCGCTGGCCATCCACAGCGAGCTTGCCGTCGCCGCCGCCGCGAGCGCGACGGCGGCCACCGTCAGCACGCGTCCACCGCCGGTCCGCGTCGGTTGCACGACTGCACGGCCCGGTGCGAGGTGCAGGATCAGCAGGAAGCCGGCGATCATGCCTGCCGCGGCCGCGGCCGGGTCGAGGAGGAGCGCCAGCGCTGCGAGGGCGTCCGCGGCCGGCTGCGGAGCGATGTTGGTGACGGCCAGCGGCCGCCAGTCGGAGTCCCAGATGAAGAGATCGTTGTTGATCAGGCCGCGACGAAAGCTGACCGAGAACGATGGGCTGCCGACGAAGTTGACTAGCAGGTGCTGGTGTGGCCGGCCGGTGAAGGTTGCGGCGAGCTCGAAGGGGCCGGAGACCTCGATCTCACGGGCATAGCCGAGGCCGGTCCCTGCGTGGTTGTCGAGCTCCCAGTCGCCGACCGGCGCCGCTTTTCCTGGTGGCAGCTCGAAGCGGGCCGGCAGGCGGTCGACGAGCACTGACCTCTGTCCCTGGGTGACCTCCAGCATGCGGCCGCCGGGTGGGAAGGGTGACGCGGTGGCCACAATCTCGATTCGGCGCACCGACTCGACCGTCATCGGGACCGCGATCGAGGAGTCGTCCGCGGCGACCTCGATGCGGCTCCCGGTCGAGACGATCGCAAGCTGGGTGTGGCGCTCGAACGCGCGGGCTGCCAGCCAGCAGGCGCCGGCCACGGCCAGCCACAGCCCGATGTGACGCCATCTCGCTGCGGCCCGCAGGGCGGGGGGAAGGGTCATGGTGAGAGTGTACGGCAGGCGAGCCGAGTGCGCGGGAAGCGCGTCCTGCGGGCGTGCCATCTTTGGCGATTTCGGGGCCACGTTCTTCCTGGAGACGTGCTTGCGACCCGAAATCGCCGAAGGTGGCTCCCTCGGGAAATGCCTTCAGAGAATCGGCGCGAAGTGCTCTCGAGGAAGGAGCGAACGAGCGTGGCGGGCGCGGAAGCGGAAGTGGGGCGAGCCGTTGGCTCAGGCAGTCGACTCGACGAAGTCGATGCGCTCGATCTGGTGCAGCATGTAGACGAGGCGCAGGATCTGCTCCTCGTCCTTCTCGCGCCGGATCAGATCCGCGGCGGTCGGCCGCTCCAACTCGATGGCCCGGAGCAGCCGCTGCTGGCGCCCGGACAGCTGGAGGTCCGACGGCAGGTCGTTGCCGTCGAGCACCAGGCTGTAGCGCAGGAAACGCTCCAGCTCGCGGCGGATCACCACCAGCGGCACCCGGTCCTGGACGCCCTCGTGGATCAGCGTGAAGGTCCGCAGGTTGAGCGGCATGCCGGGCTCGGGTGGGAGCAGCCCGCGGTAGAAGGCGTAGGTGCCGCCGGTCCACGCGAAGATCTCGAGAATCCGCTCGCGGATCTGGTCGGCGAGGTAGCGGTACATCTGGTTGGGGGATACCACCTGCAGGGCGAGCGCGGCCTCCATGAAGCGGAGGCCCTCCCGCGCCGCTCGATCGAGCACCGCGGCGTGCTGCTCTCGGGTCAGGGCGCCGCGTCCCACGAGGTACTCGCCGAAAAACTCGCGCTCGACGTTGGAGATCGCGAACGACGGCTCGCCGTTCTCGAGGAAGACTGTCTTGCGCACCGGGTCGCGAATCAGGTCGAGCTGGCCGGTCTCGCGCGCGTTGCGCAGCCGTTGCAGCAATCGCGGCACCGGCATGTGGAGCAGGTCGCCATCGAGATCGGGCTTGCGGACGTCGAGCTGGCTCGGCGCGGCAGCGCGCACCCGCGGCACGCCCGGCAGGTTGAGGGCCAGCGGATTGCCACCCTCGGTGGACGCCGGACGCGGCTCGGTCACCTCACGGCTGCGGGGCACCGGCTGCAGGTCCTGATCGCGCCACAGTTGCTCGGCACGGTGTTCGGTGTCCTGCTCGGCGGCGATCTCCTCAGCGTAGAGCGTCGCCATGAAGCGCTTGAGCTCGGCGTCCGACAGCGGACGGCTGTCGTCGTCGACGCTTCGCAGCAGGTCCTCGCGGAACGCATTGGCGTCCGGGTAGCGGTCCGCGGGAGCGACGGCGAGCGCGCGCTCGATCACTCGCTGGAGCGGCCCGGGCAGGCGGGCGATCCGGCTGCGGTCGAACTTCCCCTGGCGGACGTCGAGCAGCATCGCCATGTCGTTGGGCGCCTCGCGGAACGGCGCCATCGTCATCATCTCGGTGAAGACCACCCCGAGCGAGTAGAGGTCACTGCGCCCGTCGACCCGCCCGCCGGCGGCGCCCTCGGGGCTGATGTAGCGCACCTTGCCCTTGATCACCCCGAGCTCGGTGTGCTCCTCGCGGTCGCGGGCCCGGGCGATCCCGAAGTCGGTCAGCTTCACCTCGCCGTTGTAGGAGAGCAGGATGTTGCGTGGGCTGACGTCGCGGTGGACGATCTCCTGGGGCTGGCCGTCGAGGGACCTGAACTCGTGCGCGTAGTAAAGGCCAGCGCAGGTCTCGCTGACCACCCGGGTCGCGAGCCGCCACGGGCAGCGCTGGCGCTTGGAGACGAGCTTCTGCACGACCCGGAAGAGGTCGCGGCCGGGCACGTACTCCATGGCGATGTAAGGGATGCCCTCCTCCTCGCCGAGGTCGTAGATCTGGACGATGTTGGGGTGAACCAGGCGGGAGGCGATCTTCGCCTCGTCAGTGAACATGCGCAGGAAGCGGGTGCGCTCGAGCAGGTGCGGGTGGATCCGCTTGATCGCCAGGGTCTTGGTGAAACCGCGGATGCCGACGAGCTTCGCCCGGTAGACGTCGGCCATGCCGCCCGTCGAGATCTTGTCCAGGAGAAGGTACTTTCCGAATCGTCGCATGCCGGTCGCCCGCGCCGAGCCCTGGCTGCAGTCTAGCCCGGACGCCCCCGGGAGTCACCTGGCGCGGGTGCGGCGACGACCGGCGGTCGATCGCGGTACCATGGCGTAGGAGGAGGTGGAGCCATGGCCTACCGACGGATCGTGGCCGCGGTCGCGCTGCAGCGATACCTCGATTTCACGCCGATCGCCCTCCGCATTCGCGATCTGGCCGCGCTTCTCGCGAGGTCGTGTGGGGCGTCGCTCACGATTCTCTCGGTCGACGCCCCGGTCGAGCTGCTGCCTGGAGTCGAGACAACTGCGGACAAGCTCGAGCGCCTCTGTGAGCCGGTGCGCGCTGCCGGGGCCGAGGTGGCGACCGTGCTGCGGGAGGGCCGGCCGAGCAAGGTCATCGCCGAGGTGGTCGCGGAGCTGGGCGCCGACCTGCTGGTGATGGGAACCCACAGCAAGCGTGGCCCGATCGACGTCGGGCTCGGCAGCACGGCCTCGGCGATCGGCCGCGAGCTGGCGGCCACCGTGCTCCTGGTTCGCCCCGGGCCGGCCGAGCAGGAGGCCGCGCGCGAGCTCATGATCCCCCGGTACCCGCTGGTGTTCCCGTACGGGTAGGAGCGTGCGGGGCACAGGCCCCTGGACGGCTTGCGCGATTCGGGTTGTKSGGTCGGCCGCTGCCCCGCCCGCTCCTCGAGATGCGCTGCGCGCATCCTGACGCGGATCCTGGCGGTCGGATCATGAAGCGGGGCRCGACCTACYYTCGGGTGCCTGTGTCCGTTTGCGTGCCCGTCTCCGTGCCCGTGCCCGCGACAAGGGAGGGCCCGGCGTGTTCTCAGGAGGTCCTTCGACTCGCCGCCCTGGCGTGCGGCTCGCTCATGATGACAGACGGAGACGGAGATGGGCAGGGGCAGACGCTCTGCGGGTCGCCGACAACGGCGACATTGCTACAGTATCGCTCGGAGGACGTCGGTGCCCGGCTTGAGCCGTAGTCTCATCGCGCTGCTGGTGACGCTCGCCGTCGCCTTGATCGCGTCTGCAGCGGTCGAACCGCCGGACGTGAAGCTCATCAGCCAGGGCCGCGAGGTGACGCTCGAAGACCACCTCGTGCCCGGCAAGCTGGTGGTCTTCGACTTCTTCGCCGAGTGGTGTGCGCCGTGCCGCTACGTGACGCCGCTGCTCGAGCGGCTGGCGGAGCAGCACCCGGACCGGCTTGCGCTGCGCACGATCGACGTCATCGATTGGTCGAGCCCGGTGGCCCGCCAGYACGGCCTCTCCGCGATACCCCACCTGGTCCTGTTCGGGCCCGACGGCACCCGCCTGGCGGAGGGCGATGCCGAACGGGTGCTCGCCGTCCTCAACTCGCAGCTCGGAGGCGCGGTCGATGGCGCGCCRGTCGCACGCCGCGGGTCGGGGGTGCCGGCTCCGGTGTGGATTGGCCTGGTCGCGGCGCTGATCGCCGGCTCGATCGTGCTCCGGCGGCGCGGCAGGCAGCCTGCGGCCGCCGAGTCGGGCGCGCCGCCGCAGCCGGCGGAAGCTGCGGCCGGAGCGCCGCGGATCTGGTTGGCCATGGTGCGCGGCAGCCTTGACGGGCCGTACTCGATCGAACAGCTGGCCGAGCTCCGGCGTTCGGGGGCAGTCGCGGATCACGCCCCGGTGCGGCGGCGCGGTGATGCCACCTGGCGGCGGTTGGACGACGTCATCCGCGAGGAGTGAACACCGACGGGAGCGGACCATGAGCCTGGACTTTCGTGACGTGCTGGCCGGCCGGTTCTCATGCCGCTCGTTCGAAGCTGCACCGGTCCCCCGCGAGCGGATCGTCGAGCTGCTCGAGGCGATGCGGGGGGCGCCGTCGGCCGGGAACCTCCAGCCTTGGCGTTTCGTGGTCGTGACGGACGCGGCCCACCGACGTGCGCTCGCCGACGCTGCCTTCGGCCAGGAGTTCGTCGCCGCCGCGCCGGTGACAGTGGTGGTGTGTGCGGTGCCCGGTGAGAGCGCCCGCACCTACGGTCCGCGGGGCCGCGATCTCTACTGTCTCCAGGACACCGCAGCCGCGACCGAGAATCTGCTGCTGGCCGCAACCGCCGCGGGTCTCGGGGGGTGCTGGGTCGGCGCCTTCGATGAGGCGTCGGTACACCGYGCGCTCGGGCTCGAGCCCGGGTGGCGGCCGGTCGCGATCGTCCCGCTCGGCGTGCCGGCGGAGGGTCCTCCCAGGCGCACGCGCCGGCCGCTGGACGAGGTGGCCCGCTGGGTCGGGTAGAGAGCTTGGGCAAGTGGAGGGGCTTCGCTGCCGTCTCCATGCCCGCCTTCACGCTCGTGCCCGAGCCACGGATTGCCACCGGGATCGTCCCAGTCGGAGACGGAGACGGAGACAGAGACAGAGACAGAGACGGGCACGGACGGGCGGGCAGCCCTCACCCCTGAGCTTGAGCCTGGCCACCACCTTGCCGCCGCAGGAGAATCGGTCCTTCGCCCCGCAGCACGAAGTCACGGACCGAGTCGAGCAGGACGTCGAGCTCGAGGTCGAGCGCCCGCCGGGGGAAGGGCGCGAGGATCGAGCGCGTCGCGTCGGCGATCTGGTGCGCGCCCCGGAGCTGCCGCGCCTGCCGCGCGCAGACGGCGGTCAGAGCGTTGGACAGGCCCTGATACAGGAGCTTGTGGGCGTCGTTCGCTTCCAGCCAGAGGTCCTCGGCCGTCTCCTGGGCCTCGTCAAAGCGACCGTCGGCCACCAGCAGCTCGAGCCGGAGCAGCCGCTGCCGGTCGTGCTCGTCGAGGTGGGCGCGTCCGGACGGGATGCGGTGAGGGTCCATGATGGCCATGTGTCGCGGCGGATTGTACGTCACGCCCGGCCTGGCGCCGGACGCTCGGGAACGAAGCGCGGTGTCGCCGGGTTGGCATTGTGGGCAAACCTTCCGGCTTGGCGTTCGTATGTCTGACCGGGAGGCGCGTCCGCAAGGACGCCGCCGAGCGAGGGTATTGGGGAGGGTTGTGC
>PQAJ01000190.1 GCA_003105185.1 Holophagae bacterium | reverse complement strand
GAGACCATCGCCAGGAGCGGCGGCACGCCGCTGCTGGTTGCGCGCGACGGACGGGCGATCGGGGTGGTCCACCTCAAGGACGTCGTCAAGGGCGGCATCAAGGAGCGCTTCGCCCGCTTCCGGGCGATGGGGCTGCAGACGATCATGATCACCGGCGACAACACGCTGACCGCTGCCGCCATCGCAGCCGAGGCCGGCGTCGACGACTTCCTGGCCGAGGCCACCCCCGAGATGAAGCTCGCATTCATCCGCGCAGAGCAGGCCAAGGGCAAGCTGGTCGCCATGACCGGCGACGGCACCAATGACGCCCCGGCCCTGGCCCAGGCCGACGTGGCCATCGCCATGAGCACCGGCACGCAGGCGGCGCGCGAGGCGGGMAACATGGTKGACCTGGAYAGCGAYCCGACCAAGCTGCTCGAGGTGGTCGAGGTGGGCAAGCAGCTGCTGATGACCCGCGGCTGCCTGACYACCTTCTCGATCGCCAACGACGTGGCGAAGTACTTTGCCATCCTGCCCGCCATGCTGCTGCCGGCGTTTCCCGAGATCGCGCCGCTCAACGTGATGGSCCTCTCCTCGCCACGCAGCGCAATCCTTGCCGCGGTCATCTTCAACGCGCTCGTCATCGTGGCGCTGATTCCGCTCGCACTGCGCGGCGTGCGCTATCGCCCACTCGGAGCGGCCGCGTTGCTCAGGCGTTCGCTGCTGGTGTACGGCCTGGGGGGCATGTTGACGCCATTCGTCGGCATCAAGGTCGTCGACATGCTGCTGACTGCCCTCGGGCTCACGTAGGAGGACCCTCATGCGATCGGAGCTCGTGATCGCCCTGCGGATGGTCGTCGTCACCCTCGTCCTCACCGGCGTGATCTACCCCCTCGCCGTCGTCGCCTTCGCTCAACTCCTCTTTCCCCGCCAGGCCGACGGCAGCATGGTGGCGGTCGGCGGCCGGGTCGTCGGGTCAGAGCTGATCGGTCAGGAGTTCGCAAGTCCGGGCTACTTCCACGGCCGACCGTCTGCCGCGGGCCCTGGGGGCTACGACTCCAGAGCGTCGGGAGGCTCGAACCTCGGTCCCACTTCGGCCAGGCTCAGGGATCGTGTTGCGGCAGAGGCAGCGCGCCTGCGCAGGGAGAACGCGAGCGCGCCCGATCCGGTCCCGGGCGAGCTGGTGGCAGCCTCGGCAAGCGGCCTCGACCCGCACCTCAGCCCCGATGCCGCTCTCTGGCAGGCGCCGCGGGTCGCGGCGGCGCGGGGTGTGGCGCTCGCGGCGGTGCAGGCGGCGGTGGCGGCCCACGTCGACGGCCGGTCGTTCGGCTTCCTCGGCGAGCCGAGGGTCAACGTCCTCCTCCTGAACCTGGACCTCGACCGCCGGTTCGGGCGACGGGAGACCGCGCTACCATCGAGGTGACGATGTCTGGCACTACGAGTGAGCCGCGACCGGACCCGGACCAGCTCCTCGAGCTGGCTGCCGACGAGGAGCGAAAGCGTGATCGCGGGCGGCTCAAGGTGTTCCTCGGCTACGCGGCCGGCGTGGGCAAGACCTACGCCATGCTCGAGGCAGCGCGGCGCCGTCGGGCCGATGGGTTCGACCTCGTGGTGGCGCTTGTGGAAACCCACGGACGTGCCGAGACCGAGGCACTGTTGGAAGGTCTCGAGATGGTGCCGCGCCGCGAAACGACCTACCGCGGGGCGCGGCTGACAGAGCTCAATCTCGACGCCGTGTTGGCACGCAACCCGGGCATCGCCCTGGTCGACGAACTGGCCCACACCAACGCGCCCGAATCGCGGCACCCCAAGCGCTGGCAGGACGTGGAGGAACTGCTGGCGGCCGGCATCGAGGTCTGGACCACCCTCAACGTCCAGCACCTGGAGAGCCTGGCCGAGGTGGTGGCCCGAATCACCGGGGTCGCGGTGGGAGAACGGGTGCCGGACCGTCTGCTGGACCAAGCGGACGAGATCGAGCTGGTCGACGTGCCGCCCGAGGAGCTGCTGCAGAGGCTTGCCGACGGCAAGGTCTACGTGCCCGAGCAGGCGGCACGCGCCACGCAGCTGTTCTTCCGTTCCGGCAATCTGTTGGCGCTGCGGGAGCTCACCCTGCGCCGGGCGGCGCGGCGCGTCGACGAGCAGATGCGGGCGTACATGATGTTGCGCTCGATCCCGGGCCCGTGGCCGGCGGCGGAGCGGCTCCTGGTTTCGGTTGCCGGCAGCCCATACAGCGCGGAGCTCATCCGTGCCACCCGCCGCCTCGCCGACGAGCTGCGCGCGGAGTGGTTCGCAGTCTATGTCGAGACTGCGGAGAGCGACCGGCTGAGCGAGGACAACCGGCAGCGGATCTTCCGCGACCTCGCGCTTGCCGAGCAGCTTGGAGCCCAAGTCGCCACCCTGGAGGGACCCTCGGTGGCGGAGGAGGTCCTCCGCTTTGCGCGCACCCACAATGTGACGAAGCTGGTCGTGGGTCGGCCCACGCGGCGGCGAGGCCTCACCCGCGTCCAGCGGTCGATCTTCAACGACCTGGTCGTCCAGGCAGCGCCGATCGACCTAGTCGTGGTCAGCGTCGGCGCCGCCGTACCGGCAGCCGACCTGCCACGCGCTCCGTCGCGAGGGAGGCCTGACTGGCGGCAGGTCGTCGACGCACTGGCGCTGGTGGCGGCGGCCACGGCGCTCGGCCTTCCGCTTGCCGGTCGCCTGGAGCCGACCAACCTGGTCATGGTCTACCTGGTCGCAGTGCTCATTGCCGCCCTCCGGCTCGGGCTCGTTCCCGCCCTGGTCGCCGCCGGCGTGTCGGTGATCGCCTTCGACGTGATGTTCGTGCCGCCGCGCCACAGCTTCACGGTGCACGACACGCAGTACCTCATCACCTTTCTTGGCCTTTTCCTGGTCGGCGCGGTCACCAGCACCTTGGTGTCCCGCCTGCGCGCCCAGACCGCGGCGGCACAGGCCCGCGAGGCGCAGACCGGGGCGCTGCTGAACCTCTCCCGGCGACTCTCCACCCTCAGTCAACCGGTGGACGTGGCTCGCTGCCTGCTCGAGGAGGCGGGCGAGGTCAGCGGCCTCGATGGGCTCGTGCTGGCGCTCCGGGAGCCAGTAGATGTGCTGTCCGGCTCAGCTCCGGCGGGAGGCCTGGCCGCCACCGACCTCGCCGCGGCCCGCTGGTGCGCACGCCACGGCCAAGCGGCCGGCCGCGGAACCGACACGCTGCCTGCGGCCAGCCACCTGTGGCTGCCGGTGCTCGCCGGCCGCGAGCCGGGAGTGGTGCTCGGCCTTGCCGTGCCCGCATCTGGCCAGGTGCTGGCRCCCGACCGGCGGCGGCTGGTCGAGGCGCTGGCGACCCAAACAGGCCTCGCACTCGAGCGCGCCGAGCTCGCTGAGCARGCGCGCGAGGCCGAGCTCCTGACCGCAGCCGACCGCCTGCATCGGGCCATCTTGAGCTCGGTCTCCCATGACCTGCGGACCCCGCTCGCCACCATCGTCGGCGTGCTCTCGACCCTGCGCGAGCAGGGCGAGCGTCTGGACGGCGACGCGCGGGCTGGTTTGCTGGCCGAGGCTTTCGACGAAGCCGAGCGGCTCGACCGGGTGGTTGGTGGGCTCCTCGACCTCTCACGCCTCGAGGCGGGGCGCCTCGAGCTGCATCGGGAACCGATCGAGCCGCAGGAGCTGGTCGGGAGCGCCCTCACGCAGTCGCCGGTCCGGGCCGAGTCCGCCCGCATCCGCCTCGACGTTCCAGACGACCTTCCCGCCGTTGAGGGTGACGCCGCGCTCCTCACCCAGGCGGTGGTCAACGTGCTCCACAACGCGCTCAAGTTCTCGCCCGGCGGGAGCGTGGTGGAAGTGACGGCGAGGGCTGTCGGCGACGCTTTGCGGCTCGAGGTGCGGGATCACGGCGAGGGCATCCCGGAGACCGAGCTCGAGCGGGTGTTCGAGAAGTTCTACCGCGCCCGACGGGGTGATGCGGCCGGCGGCAGTGGGCTTGGCCTCGCGCTCAGCCGTGGTATCGTCGACGCTCACGGCGGACGAGTGTGGGCGGAGCGAGCCGAGACCGGCGGCACCAGGCTGGTGCTCGAGCTTCCGCTGGGTCGATCCGAGGAGGGCAGAGTCCGATGAGTCCCGTCCGGGTGCTGGTCGTCGACGACGAGCGGCCGATCCGGCGCTTCCTGCGCACCGCGCTGGCGGCCGCCGACATGGAGGTGGCCGAGGCGGAGTCGGGCGAGGAGGGAATGGCGGCCGCGGCCGCCTTCCGGCCTGACGTCATCGTGCTCGACCTCGGGCTGCCTGACCTCGACGGTGTGGAGGTGATCCGACGTCTGCGCGAGTGGAGCCGACAGCCGATCATCGTGCTGTCGGTGCGCGACCGCGAGGCCGACAAGGTCGAGGCGCTCGACGCCGGGGCCGATGACTACCTGACCAAGCCGTTCGGGGTCGGCGAGCTGCTGGCGCGCATTCGAGCGGCGCTGCGCCGGGCCGCGGCCCCGGCCGAGGAGCCGATCTTCCGCGCTGGCGGCCTCGAGGTGGACCTCGCGCGCCGGCGGGTTCGCCGCGACGAGACGGAGATCGCCCTCACCCCCACCGAGTACGACCTGCTCCGCCTCTTCGTGCGCCACGCCGGCCGCGTCCTCACCCATCGCCAGATCCTGCGCGAGGTGTGGGGGTCGGGCTACCTCGAGCAGCACCACCTGGTGCGGGTGACGGTCTCCAACCTGCGCCGCAAGATCGAGCCCGAGCCGGCGCGGCCCGCCTGCCTGCTGACCGAGCCCGGGGTGGGCTACCGGCTGCGGGAGGCCGACGGTTGAGGCGAGGCGCTCGGGCGAACCGAGATGGCCGCACGCGGGCGAGCCGTTGAGCCGGCGGCAGCGGAGACTCGGTGCGTGATCCGGACTACGGCTGCGACTCGGACGCCGGGCGGGCGGCGCCGGGCGGCGCCTCGCGCGGAAAGCCGAGGGTCACGGTGGTGCCGACGCCCTCCCGCGAGTCAAGCGCCAGCGTTCCACCCATGACCTGCACCAGATGCTTGACGATCGCGAGACCGAGGCCGAGCCCGCCGCGGCCCGGCGTGCGCGCGCGGTCGACGCGGTAGAAGCGCTGCAGCACCGCCTGCAGTTCGCTCGCCGGGATCCCCTCTCCGCTGTCCGAAACCTCGAGAGCTGCCGACCCCCCGTGGGAGCGGCCGCGCACCCGCACCCAGCCGCCGGGGCGGTTGTACTTGACGGCGTTGTCGACCAGGTTGGAGAGCACGCGGTAGAGGCCGCGGCGGTCGCACCAGCAGCGCAGGTCTTCCTCCACCTCGCAGCGGAGGTCGACGTCGAGCCGGGCCGCCTCGGGCCGGAAGTCGGCCAGCACCTCGCGGACCACCTCCGCCGGCGCCACCTCACCGAGCTCGAGATCGACCTGGCCGGACTCGATCGTGGCCAGCTCGCTGAGCTCGCTCGCCAGGCGGTCGACCCGCTCGACCTGGCGGACCAGCATCTCGGTCCACTCCGCCGGGAGCTCGTCCTCCATCGCCTCGACTGTGGTCCGCAGCACGGTCAGCGGCGAGCGCAGCTCGTGCGAGAGGTCCTGTACGAAGCGGCGCCTGAACTCCGCAGCGCGCCGGATGAGGCTGACCTCGGAGAGCAGCCCGACCGCGCCGCCGCCGCGCACCGGGAAGGCCCGCACCTCCCAGAGGCCGCGCGGGTTGGAGATCAGGATCGGTTCCGGGCGGCCGCCGCCGGCCGCCGACTGGAAGGCCTCCACTCCCTCCGGCTCGCGAAACAGCTCGAGGAGGTGAGCGCCGGTCCGCACCTGCTCGACTCCGGAGAAGCGCAGCGCGACGCGGTTGATGAGCCGGATCTTGAGGTCGTTGTCGACCACGACCAGCCCCTCGCCGAGGCCCGACGAGAGGTCCTCGACCAGCACCGCCGTCCGCTCGCGCTCGGCGCGGTCTTCCGCGGCCTCGCGCTCGAGCTCGCGCACCTTGGTGCCCGCTTCGCTGCTCGATGTCACGCCGAGCCCCTCGAGCAGCTCCCGCTGCGGCCTGCCGATCGTCCGCCACAGCACCAGCTCAAGCAGCGCGACGCCGACCGCCCAGACCGCCACCGCCGGAAACGCGGTACCGCCCATCCGCACCACCACAACCAGGCAGACCAGCAGCAGGGGCGCGGCGGCGAGCGCGACCACCGCGAGGTGAAGGCCTCGCGTCACGGGAACCCCCGGAACCGATAGCCGGCGCCGATCACCGTCTCCACGACCTCGCTCGAGATCTTGGCGCGCAGGGCCCGGATGTGGACGTCGACGGTGCGCGTCTCGACCTCGCTCGAGATCCCCCACACCCGCTCGAGGATCCGGTCGCGGGTGGCGACCCGCGGCCGCGTGGTGATCAGGTGCCACAGCAGCTCGAGCTCGCGGACCGTCAACCGGACCGGCCGGCCGTCGAAGAACACCTCCATTGAGCCGCGGTGGACCTCCAGGCGAGAGTCGCGGTAGGAGTCCTCCGGCACGCCGGTGTCGAGGCTGCGCCGCCGCAGCAGGGCGCGGATCCGGCTCTTGAGCTCGCGCAACGAGAACGGCTTAGTGACGTAGTCGTCGGCGCCGAGGTCGAGACCGAGCACGCGATCGCTCTCCTCGACACGGGCGGTCAGGATGATCAACGGCAGGTCCTGGACCGCCGGCGTCCCGCGCAGCTCGCGGCACAGGCTGAGCCCATCGAGGTCGGGCAGGTTGAGGTCGAGCAGCACCAGGTCGGGAGGGGACTCGAGGATGCCCTCAAGGCCCTGCCGTCCGGTGTGGAAGGCGGTCACCCGGAAGCCGTCCCGCTCGAGCGCGAGGGTCAGGGTTCTCGCGAGATCGGGATCGTCCTCGACGATGACGAGCCGCTCGTCGGGCATGACGCGTCAGTCCTCAACCGGAGGCTTCTTCGGCTCGTCGTGCTGGTGGCGGATGGGCACCGCCTCGACCAGGTACACAACTTCCTCCGCGATATTGGTGGCCTGGTCGGCGATCCGCTCGATGAAGCGCGCGACCAGGATCAGGTCGATGGCGCGCGAGATGCTCGAGGGGTCCTCCATCATGTAGGTCAGCAGCTCCCGGAACACCTGCCAGTACAGGGTGTCGACCTCGTCATCCCGCCTGATGATCTCGCGCGCCGCCACCGGGTCGCGGTTGACGTAGGCGGTGATGGCGTCGCTCACCATCGCGTGGGCGAGCGCGAGCATCCTCGGCAGGTCGATCAGCGGCTTGAGCAGCGGCAGCTTGGCGAGGTGGCGGACGCGGTGGGCGACGTTGACCGCGTCGTCGGCGATGCGCTCGAGCTCAGGGCCGAGCTTGATCGCCACGATCACGAACCGCAGGTCGGCCGCAGTCGGCTGGTGGCGGGCGATGAACTCGGTGGCGAGCCGGTCGATCTCGATCTCCAGGCGGTCAACCTCGTCGTCGCGATCGATGACCGCCTCGGCGAGCTCGACGTCCTGCTTCACCAGCGCCGCGGCGGCGTCGGCGAGCGATCTCTCGACCAGGCCGGCCATCGCCAGGATGGTCTGCTTCAGCTGCTCCAACTCTTCCTCAAACTGCCGGTGCATCGGGAACTCCCTGACACGACGATACGGCACATCGGGCCGCATGCAACACCGGGCGCGTCCCGCCGGAGGCCGGGCTCGGCCGGCGGCGGGGGGCGTCCGCTTCGCGAAGGAGGCGCGGCATCAGCCGAACCTCCCGGTGATGTACTCCTCGGTGATCCGCTGGCCTGGCTTGGTGAACATCGTCGTGGTGTCGGAGAACTCGACCAGCTCGCCGAGCATGAAAAAGGCCGTCACATCCGCGACCCGCGCCGCCTGCTGCAGGTTGTGGGTGACGATGACGATGGTGTAGCGGGCCTTCAGCTGCAGCAGCGTCTCCTCGATCTTGGCGGTCGAGATCGGGTCGAGCGCTGAGGCCGGTTCGTCGAGCAGCAGGATGTCGGGCTCGTTGGCGAGCGCCCGGGCGATGCACAGCCGCTGCTGCTGGCCGCCCGACAGGTCGAGGGCCGAGCCGTCGAGCCGGTCCTTGACCTCCACCCAGAGGTCGGCCTGGCGCAGCGACCGCTCGACGATCGCGTCGAGCCGATCCCGTCCCCTGATTCCGGACATGCGGGGGCCGAAGCTGATGTTGTCGCGGATCGACATCGGGAAGGGGTTGGACTTCTGAAAGACCATGCCGACCCGCTTCCGGAGCTGCTCCAGATCGACGTCTTCCCGGTTGATGTCCTGCCCCTCGACCAGCACCCGACCCTCGATCCGCACACCCTCGATCATGTCGTTCATCCGGTTGAAGCAGCGCAGGTAGGTCGACTTACCGCACCCCGACGGCCCGATCAGGGCGCTGAT
Source organism: Holophagae bacterium (assembly GCA_003105185.1). GTDB lineage: Bacteria > Acidobacteriota > Thermoanaerobaculia > Thermoanaerobaculales > Sulfomarinibacteraceae > FEB-10. The sequence goes on along the minus strand of PQAJ01000190.1, from coordinate 8,732 downwards.
CCGGTGCTCGGGCAGCTCGAGGGTGACCCCCTTCAGGGCGTGCGTCTCCCGGTAGTAGARGTGAAGGCCCGCACTGGAGAGCGCCACCTTTCGCTCGCTCACGGCTCCTCCTACACCGCCTGGCCGCGGTAGGCGCGGCGCAGGCGCCGGCGRATGACGATCGCGGTCAGGTTCATCAGGACGACCAGCGCCAGCAGCACCAGCGTGGTCGCAAAGGCCATCGGCTTCGCCGCCTCGACGTTCGGCGACTGCATCGACACGTCGTAGATGTGGAAGCCGAGGTGCATGAACTTGCGCTGCAGGTGGAGGAACGGCGGCGTCCCGTCCACGGGCAGGCTCGGCGCCAGCTTGGCCGCACCGGTCAGCATCAGCGGGGCGACCTCGCCGGCGGCCCGGCTGACTGCGAGGATCAGACCGGTCAGGATCCCGGGCATGGCTGCCGGCAGCACGATGCGGCGCATGGTCTGCCACTTGGTAGCGCCGAGCGCGAGCGAGCCGTCGCGCCAACTCCGGGGCACGGCCAGCAGCCCCTCTCTGGTCGCAACCACGACCACCGGCACCGTGAGCAGGGCCAGGGTCAGCGACGCCCACAGCACGCCGCCGGTGCCGAAGGTCGGCGTGGGCAGGCGGTCGGCGAAGAAGCTGCGGTCGATCACGCCGCCGACGCCGTAGACGAAGAACGCCAGCCCGAACATGCCGAACACGATCGAGGGCACGCCGGCGAGGTTGTTGACGGCCTGGCTGGCCAGCCGGAGGAGCACGCCCGGTCGTGCGTACTCGGTCATGTACACCGCCGTGATCACCCCCAGCGGCACCACCGCCAGGCTCATCAGGAAGACCAGCAGCACCGTCCCGAACAGCGCCGGGAAGATACCGCCCTCGGTGTTGGCCTCCCGCGGCTCGGTGAACAGGAACAGGGCTCCGTGGCGCAGCGCGTGCCAGAGGCGCGCGCCGAGGCCGAGCCGGTTGCTCCAGACCAGCTCGACGACGTTGCCAAGCGGGATCTCCAGCGCCTGCTCGCCCGCCGCGATGACCAGGGTCGCGCGCCCGAGCCGCTCGACGGTCTCGTCGAGCCGCGTCTGCACGTCGCTGAGCCGTGGCGCCAGCTCCGCGGCGAGCCGCTCGGTCCGCAGCCGGAGGTCGTCGATCTCGCGCCGGCCACCAGGCGTGGCGGCCCGATCCGACCGCTCCACCAGGTCGAGCCGCTCCTCCAGGAGGGTCAACGGCCGCCGCACGCGCTCGAGCTCGCGTTCGAGGCGGCGGCGCTCGCGACGCATCCCGGCGCCATCCGCGAGCAGACGGTCGAGCGCGCCCGGCAGCGCCAGATCGAGCGACGCGCCATTGCCATCGACCGCCGCCGCGATCCGGCCGAAGGCGTCGCCGTACTCGGAGCGAATGACCCGCACCAGTTCCGGGGGCTCGGTCATCAACGCGATCTCGGGCTCCGGGACCCACACGAAGTCGCTGCCTGTCAGCTCCCGGTTGCCCACCTTGAGCTGCACTCGATGCTTCACCTCGCCGCCGGCGGCTGTGGCTGGGATCTCCTCACGGCCGACGCGCTCGCCGACCAGGACCTCGCCGCTGGACAGCCGCAGCTCGTGGATGCGGGCCGGCCAGAACCAGGCGCAGGCGTTGACCACGACGATGACGAGCAGGGTCGCCAGCATGGCCAGCACGACGAGCGTGGCGAGCGCGGTCGCCCAGATGCCGGCCAGACCCGGGGCCATGCCCGGGGAGGTCGCAACGATCGGCTCCCGGAGTCGTTCAGAACCGCGCATAGCGCTTCCTGAGGTAGCTGCCGACGACGTCGGCCGCGGTGGTCACGAGGAGGGTGAACGCGAACAGCAGGATTCCGGTCAGGAACAGCACCCGGAATAGGGTCAATCCCACCGGCGCCTCGGGGATCTCGACCGCGATCGCGGCCGACATCGTGCGCATGCCGTTGAACATCGACAGGTCGAGCAGCGGCGTGTTCCCGGCCGCCATCAGCACGATCATGGTCTCGCCCACCGCCCGACCCAAACCGAGCATGACCGCGGCAAACAGGCCCGGGCTGGCTGCCGGGACCACCAATCGGACCGCTGTCTGCCAGCGGGTCGCCCCGAGGGCGCGGCTTGCCGAGATCAGCGACTGCGGTACCGCCGAGCAGGCATCCTCGGCGATCGTGAAGATCACAGGGATCACCGCGAAGCCGAGGGCGATGCCGACCACGAGGCTGTTGCGCTGGTCGTAGCGGACCCCCCACTCGGTGAACAGAAAGCGCTGGAAGTCGCCGCCGAACAGCGCCGACTCCACCGGGCCGGTCAGCAGGACGGCCGCGGTCACGACCCCCACCGCCGAGATCGCCACCACCACCAGCTCGCCGCCGATCGGGATCCTTCGCCGCAGGCCGGCGGGCGCGATCCGCCAGATCGCGAGCGCCACCACCACCGACAGCGGCAGCGCGGCGGCGCCAACGATCGACGCGAGCAGCGCCGCCTCCAGCCGCGGCGCGAGCCACAGGGCCGCCAGGAAGCCGACCACCACCGAGGGCACGGCCGCCATCAGCTCGAGGGTGGGCTTGATGATCGTCTGCAGCCGGGCCGGCGCGAGCTGGGAGACCCAGACGGCGGCCATCAGCGCCAGCGGCACCGAGAACAGCAGCGCGTACAGGGTTGCCTTGAGCGTGCCGAAAATCAGCGGCCACAGGCTCAGCTTCGGCTCGAAGGCGTCGCTGCCGCCGGTGGTCTGCCAGACCCACTTTGCGGACGCATGACCCTCGTAGTGGACCGGCAGGAAGAGGGTGCGCAGGCTCACCTCGGGATGGGGGTTGGCGATCGACCGCCGGAGCAGCTCGCCGCCGGCGACGGCCACCGCCCCGTCGCCCTTAAGGTCGAGAGCGAGCGCGGCCACCGGCGCGTCGGACCAGCGTTCGGCCAGCAACCGGCGCCCCGACGTCGAGTAGTAGAGCGACACCGACCCGTCCTGGGACCCGATCAGGAAATCGCGGCGGCGGTGGCCCGGCGCGATCACGGTCGGAGCGGAGCCAGCGCCGGGTGCGGTGCGCACGGCCCGCCAGATGGGAGCGGCGGTCGCGATCTCGACGCCGGGTCGCGCGGCGAACCGCTGGCTGACCTCGTCGTCCCAGACGGTCACCGACTCGCCCACCGCGAGGGTCCGGCCACCGAGACCTAGAGGCTGCGCGCTTCGGTTGGTGACGGTCACTCGCGGCACCTCGAGCAGGATGGCAACGCCGCCGTCGCGGTCCGCCACCACCAGGGTGCCGCCGCCGATCAGGAAGCGCGCCCGGGCGATCGGCGCGGTGAGGCCATCGACCTCGAGCTCGTCGAGCTCCGGCAACCGGACGACGCGCAGGCAGCCGTCGGCGTTGACGAGCGCGGCGGTGACGAGGTCCTGGGAGATGGCGGCCGAGGTCACCTGGCCTCCAAGCACCGGCGGCTGCAATCGCGCCCAGCTCGCGCTGTCGCCGTCCCACGCCGCACTCGCCAGCTGGCCGTCCGCGTCCCAGGCCACCGCTGCCACCGCGCCCTCGTCGCTCCCGGTCGCCGTCACACCCTGCCAGCGCCGGTCCCTGCCGAGCTCGAGCGGCTCCGCCGAGGGCCGCCAGCGGACGGACGTGGTCCGCTGGCCATCGGCCCACTCGTCGCGAAAGCGCAGCGAGCCGACCGTGATCCTGCCGGCGTCGTCGAGAACGGCAAGCCGACCGTCGATCTCGAGGTCGGCCGCGATCACGGCGGCTCCGGCCGTGAGTTCGATCGCCGTCCGCGCTGGATCGGCAGGGAACTCGATCCGCCCGGACCGGGTGAGGACCCAGACCACCTCGCGCCGCGGATCGCTGCCCGCGAGCACCGCTTCCCCTGCACTACCCAGCCTGTCGAGCGGTCCGCTCGAGGCGCCCTCGAACAGCGGCAGCGCCTCGAGGCCGATGTTGACCACGATTGCCACCACCACCAGGATGACCAGGATCCCCCCGACCCTGATCACCGCAGTCGCGGCACGGTCCTTCTGCTTCTCGCTCAGCACGGCGGTGTCGGCCGGTCAGTCCTTGAGCTTGGCGAGCTCGACGGCGACGGTCGCCGCGTCGAGTGGGTCGAAGCCGGCCTTGGCCACCACCCGCTGCCCGTCCGCCGACAGGATGAAGCGCAGGTACTCGGCGGTGAGCCGGTCGAGCGGCTGGCCCGGCGCCTTGTTGACGTAGACGTTGAGGAAGCGGGCGAGCGGGTAGCGCCCGTCGGCCGCGTTCTCTGCCGAGGCTGCCACCGCGGGCTGGCCGTCAGCCGGGGCGATCGGCACAGCACGCACGCCGGAGGTGATGTAGCCGATACCGGAGTAGCCGATGCCGTAGGGGTCCTTCTCGATGCCCTGCACCACCGACGCCGAGCCAGGCTGCTCCTTCACCGAGTCCTTGAAGTCGCCTTTGCACAGGGCATGGTCCTTGAAGTAGCCGTAGGTTCCCGACGCCGCGTTGCGACCATAGAGCGAGATCGGCGCCGTGCCCCAGTTGCCGGTCAGCCCGAGCTGCCCCCAGGTCGACACGTCGCCGGCCAGGCCGCACTTCCGGGTCTTGGAGAACACCGCATCGACCTGCGGCACGCTCAGCGAGACGATCGGGTTGTCCTTGTTGACAAAGACAGCGAGCGTGTCCAGCGCGACATCGAAGCGGGTCGGCGGGTAGCCAAACTTCTCCTCGAAGGCGTCGATCTCCTGGTCCTTCATCGCCCGCGACATATTGCCGAGCTGCACGGTGCCCTCGATCAGGGCCGGCGGTGCGGTCGACGAGCCCTTGCCCTCGACCTGGATCTTGACCTGCGGATAGACCTTGCGGAAGTCCTCGGCCATCAGGGTCTGCAGCTCGAGCATGGTGTCCGAGCCGGCGGCGTTCAAGGTACCGCGCAGGCCCTCGACCTTGGCGTACGCGGGCAGGCCCGGATCGAGCTGCGGACCGGCCGCAGATACCGCGCTGGCGGCGAGCAGGGCAAGGACGGTTACACAACTGGCACGCATGGTTCGATTCATGGTCAACCTCCGTGGGTCGGGGAGGCGCGGTCCGTCCGGCCACCCCGGTCATGATGCACAGGGTGTGTGAAGCGCCCGTGAAGTTCACGCGGGCTGCACACCAGTTCCAGGACGCGTCCGGGCCTCGTCAGTACTTGATCTGCAACGTCACCTGGATCCGGTCCTCGGTGTCGCGGCTTCCGCTGTGGTCAAGCCGGTCGTAGTCGAGGACCCAGTAGTTGTTCTTCATGAACTGCCAGGCGAAGCCCAGGATCGTCCGCTCGGTGACGTCGGCCGCCGGGTCGTCGGTGTTCGGGTCGAAGTGATCGTAGCGGCCGAACAGGCTGTACTTCTGCGCCTCGTCAAGGCGGACCTCGGTGAAGAACGAGTAGCCGTCGTGATCAAGGGCGTTGCCGCTCGCGTCGACCGCGGTGCCCTTCTGGTTGCCCTTGCCCTGCTCGTACTGGCCGGTCAGGACCAGGCGCGGGCTCTCGTAGCTGATCATGCCGGCGAGTAGGTCCCAGTCCGGGGCGTCGACGGTCGCGGTCTCCTCGACGTTGCCCTTGCCGGAGATGCCGAACACCGACGCCTGCAGCCCGGGAACGATGTCGGGCAGCGGGCGGAGGCTGACCCTTCCCTCGAGCACCTTGTTGGTGTTCTTCTCCGAGGCGTTGTAGCCGCCGCCGTTGTASAGYCCSASGSMGAAGGARCCCCAKCKCCCGGCSTGSRCCSMGTTGACGCGCTCCTTGTACTCSTTGGGGAGCTCCTCGCCGAAGTTSCCRGCRACCAKCACGCCGACGTCGGCCGAGTTGAAGAGGCCGTTGCGCTCCATGAACATSGTGTCCTGCATCCGGAAGCGGTTGATGTTCTCCTCGAAGTCGAGCCACGGCATGTGCACCATGCCGAACTCGAMGTAGGGCTTGCCGATGAAGCCGAGCTCCKGCTTGGTGAAGGCACCGTACAGGTACTTCATGCGGACGTTGGTGTTGCCGCTGCTGTCGAGGTAGATGTCCGGGGTGATGCGGGCGTTGAAGTACGGGGTGATCTCCTTGCGGACGTCGATGTAGCCCCGCTTGAGCACGAACTTGCTGTAGTCCTGTCCGGCGCCCGAGCTGTCGTTGGCCGAGCCGTCCTGGTAGGACAGGTAGGTGGTGGTGCCGATCTTCAGACCCTTGAGCGCCGCCGGCAGCTCGGCCGGGGCCGGGGTCGCCGCMGGCGTTGCCGGGGCRGCSRCWGGAGCYRCCKGCGCSGCCKGCTGGYGCGCCTTCTCSGYGKCMGCYTCGGCCTGSAGCGCGGTCGCCTCGGCCGCAGTGATCACGCCCTTCTTGACCAGCAGCTCRAGCAGCGGATCGAGCTGAGGCCCATCGTTCGTCTGGGCGAACGCAAGCCCACCCGCCAGTCCGAGCACCAGAACTCCCACCATCATCAGTCGTCGCGTCATGTTTCTCCTCCGACGTACCCGTGATCCTACTTCCTCGAGGCTCGGCGGACCAACCGTCGAGCCGGCGCCAGCATCCCCAGCCCGGGTAAGCCGGGCGTGAGGGCGATGTGAAATTGGTGTGAACTCGCAGCTCGCCAGGCCGCATCCCGCGGTTGCCCGCACGTTCGTGCACCGTGTCAGGCCGGCATCGGTGATCGTCGGCACCCTGCGTCCTCTCACCACCCGGGCCTGCCGATCCGCACGCCCACTCGCCGTCGTCAGCGCAGCTCGAAGCCGAGCCAGCTCGCRACCAGCGGCGCGACCTCGGTCGCCGSSAKCTCCTCGMGCKYSGCCKKCRSGATSCCSGCGCCRCRGGCAARSAGCAYCCCGCACATCKCRTTGTGGCTCGCCAGRTAGCCGTGCTGCCCGTAGRKCGACGACGGCACGATCGTCTCGCCGTCGAGCCGCGACGAGCCGACAAAGCCGGGSCGCAGGAAGAYSAYCAGRTCGCCSGAGTTGGGGTGRTCGAGGCCGAGCTCRGCCGCCTCGGCRCGCTTGAGGATCCGCTCCACCACCGGCCGGCCGTCGAGCTCGAGGTCGGCSASSGCSCGSGCCGCCCGCGCCAGGAGCTCTCCGGCCTCGGCGCGGGAGACGACGCCGCCGGTTTCGCGGCTGGCCAGGTTGAGGTAGAGGTGGGCGCAGCCACCGCTGATCGCAGCCGCCATCGGCGAGGTGGTCGCGACCCGGCGCTCGCCGCCGTCCTCGGCGACCTCGACCAGGCCCGCCGCCTCGAGGGCGAGCAGGATCCGCACCTCGCTGTGCACGGGCACCACCCCGTGGTCCGAGACCACCAGCAGCGCATCGCGCGCGGGGGCGAGCGCGCTCCACATCGCTGCCACCGAGCGGTCGACCGAGCGGCCGATCCGCTTCAGACCCTCGCGCGCCGCCAGCGCCGAGCCCGGCGTGTAGGCCCACTGGTCGGGGGCCACGAGCAGGCTCGAGTGCTGGTACTCGTCAGCCGTCGGGTGGTAGGCCATCACCAGGCGCACGTCCTCATTCGCCAGCACCCACTCGGCTATCCGGTCGAGGTAGCGGTCGAGCCGCTCGGCCTGCTCGACGAAGGTGTCGAGGTCGATGCCGGTGCTCATGTCGAGCCACCAGTCGGTCAGCAGCCGCTGGTCCGGCAGCCCCGGGAAGGGGCCAACGGCCCCGGTGATGCGGTCCTCGAAGTCGTCGGGGTAGCCGGTCAGCCGCCAGAGCGCGCCGCGGTAGAGGCGCAGCCCGCCGCGGGAGCGGTCGAGCCAGAGCGGCTTGGCCCACAGCCCGTAGCGCCGCGGCCGGTCGTCGCGGGGCGACTGCGCGTCGAGCTCGAGCTCCAGCCACTCGCGCTCGCCGGCGAGCCGCCACGTGTCGCCGCTGCCTGCGACTCGCGCCGCGACGGTGTCGACGCGTGGCAGGCCGTCGGGCGTGCCGTCGAAGGTGGCAACCTCGAGCGTGACCGACGCCGGCTCCGCCCTGCCCAGCGGCAGCTCGAGCTCCCACCGCAGGGCCGCGACGCCGTCTTTCGAGATCAGCTCGCCGGTGGTCCCGGCCAGGCCGGGGTCGAGGTCGAGAACCTCGCTCGGCGCGAGCGGTCCGTGCGACCAGACCACGCCGAGGTCGCCCATGCGGTCAACGGCGCCAGCGTCCGCAGCCGGCCACATCAGGGTGGCCACCCGCACGCCCTGGCGAGATGCCGCCGTCCACAGCGCAGGCGCCTCGTACGAGACCGAGTACCCGGCGACGGTCTCGGTGACCGGCGTCCCCGGCCGGTGGAAGAGGTTGCTGACCACGCCGGTCGACGAGGGCGGCCGGCCGGTGGCGATGGTGGCGTGGTTGACCGCGGTCAGCGTCGGCGACGCCATCCGCAGCCGGCGCACCGCGAGACCCTGCCCGGCGATCGCCGCGAGCCCGTCCGGCTCCGTGGCCAGGCCGGTCCCGATCCACTGCCAGGCGAGGTCTGCCCCGAGACCGTCGTAGGAGACCATCACGACCCGCTCGGCGTGGGCCTGCGGCGGGCTCGCCTCCTCCCGGCACGAGGGCGCCGAGCAGAGCCCGGCCAGCACGACGATCGCAAGCAGCGTGACGGGGCGCGGCTGCATCATGCGGGGAATGCTAACCCATGCCCGCCCGCACACCCACCCCGTGACAGGTGATAGGTGACAGGTGATGAGGCCCTCTCACCCGGATGGAAGGAGGAGAGCGTCCGGATTCGGAAGGCTGGGTGTGCAGCCGCGCACTCGCGCGCGTCGCGTGCGGTTGAGATCACATCCGCCCC
>PQAJ01000189.1 GCA_003105185.1 Holophagae bacterium | reverse complement strand
GAACAACGCCGCCCGGCGGGCGGCGTTGTGAGTTAGAAGGTGGTCGGGACGCGGAGATTTGAACTCCGGACCCCCTGAACCCCATTCAGGTGCGCTACCAGGCTGCGCCACGTCCCGACCGAACGGTCTCGATCACGGTCTCCTCAGTCTCGCAGCGGCGAATTGTACGCGATCCAGCCCAGATACTCCAGAACGCTCATCGCTTCCCGGCAAACACGGCGAGGACTTCCGCGGCCCGGTAGCAGGGACCGCCCGCCTGACAAGCGCCGCGCCCTACGGGACGGTGTTCGACCACCGCGAGGTGTCGCCGTCATCGAAACCGTCGGTGAACGGCAGTGCCCCGATGACGTCGAAGTACGGGATCGTCGTCGCCCACGTATCTCCCGCGAGGTACACCACTCCGAAGGCCTCCAACGGCTTGAGGTACTGGATGAACGATGGGCCGCCGGAGAAGGCGTCAAACTCATTGAACGCTATGGGGTCGTTCCAGACCCCGCTTTGGTAGCCCTCTCGGTTCACGAGGTACACGGAGTCGAATCCCGCCTCCCGGTTGTAGATCACCGCCGTGCCCCAGCCGCCGCGCGCGGTGATGTCCATGCCGTAGCAGTTGGGCTCCCCGGCATCCGGCAGGTAGGCCCACCCGGAACTCCAATCAGCGCCCTCGTTGTAGGTGACATCGTACGACGCGGCCAGTCTCCCCGAACCCGCGTAGTCTTCCTGGTAGGACGCAAAGACGTTATCCAGGTACGCCGAAACGCGCACCCGTTCGTCGTTGGGCACAACCGAGAGGGTGTGCGATCTCCAGGTGCCCGCCCGCGACCGGCCGAGCGAGTGGCCCGTGCCGTCAGTGCCCCAGTAGGAGATCCAGGAGAAGTAGTCCGTCCCATCGGAGAAGTGAAAGTCCAAGTTCGACGCGGCATTGGTTACGCCGGTCGCGACGTTGGTCCAGCCCAGGCCGGCGCCGGTGGCGTAGTAGTACCGGATCGCGTTGTTGCTTTCAACAAAGTAGAAGTAGAGGCGGCCGTCGACGATCTCGACATCCGCACCGAGCGAGACATCGAGGATGGTGTCGGGGAAGACGTCGGCAACTTCGTGGTAGAAGTAGGCGTCATCGGGTAAGCCGTCGGTGACGAAGAACCGGCGCATACGGGCGGCAGACCGGTTACTGCCGGGACTGTATGCGACGTAAAGGTACTGGTCGACGACAGCGGCATCAACCGGGCCGCTGCTGCCAAAATCGTACGTCTCCGACCACGTGACCCCGCCGTCAGTCGAAATGTTCATTGTCCAAGTGTCCTGCCACGCCACGACCGCGAACAGGTTGCCGGTCTCCTGGTCGAAGTCGAGCGCCACGTCCTCGGCGCCCTGGCGGGTGCCGCCGATCCTCGCGTCGGCGCCCCGGACCTTCGGCTCGCTGGCCACCGGCTGCCGCCAGGCGATCCCCGCCGCCAGCCTCGCGCCCCCAGCTTCGAGCTGGGACAGCAGAGAGATCGCCTCGTCGAAACGGCCCTCGGCCCACAGCGCCTCGACCTGCAGTGCCATCTGGCGCTCGATCTCGCCCAGGCCGCTCACCCCCTCGAGCGAGAGCCGGGCGTTCAGCCGCTCGGCAGGGGTCAGCTCCTGGAGAAGCTCAGCGGTGCTCATTGGCATCGCCGCCGGCGGCCCGCTCGTACTCTCGCCAGCCTCGGGATATCCGAGGTCCACGGTCGAGGGGCCCTCGACAGCCGAGGCGAAGGCTCCGCCTGCCGCACAGATCACGACCACCACGACCAGCCACCACAACCTCCTCATGATCGACCTCCCTCCTGCGCGCGCCAGGGACCGCCCGGCGCGTCGACAAACACTCCCTATTCCGCGGCTGAATCCGGCTTCGAACCACGCGGACCCGATGGCATGACTTGGAGAGATCCCCTCACCGACTATGCCGCGCAGCGGCAACCATGTCAACGGCGGCGTGAGCCGAAGCCCTCAGACGTCGAGCTCGGCGCGAGGCTCTCCGTGAGCGCCCGGGGTAGCCTCCACACCTCGCGTCCGGAACGTGCCAAAGTGTCGGCCCTGGCACCCGGGCACTCGACGCCGCCCTGCGTCGTGCTCTGGCGAAAGGCTTGCAGCSACAACCCGGSGGAGCATCCGCCCCTCGAGCTCGCAACGTGCCGAAGCGTCGGCCCTGGCACCCAAGGCGAGGAACTACGGCACCGTTGCCGACCACGCCGAGGTGTCGCCGGACTGGAAGCCGTCGGAGAAGAGCTCGCTCGAGCAGCTGGTGAGGATCTCCAGGCCGGCGGCGTCGTCCGCCACGTAGGCGTACGCCCCGGCTACGGCGACGCCGGAGGCCAGACCTGGCGTGTCGTAGAAGCCGACCTCGACCGGCGCGGCGGGGTTGGAGGCGTCGACCGCCAGCAGGCCGGCGCCGTAGGCCGCAACGTAGGCGTACACGCCGGACACGGCGACGCCCAAGGCGTTGTCGTACGTGTTGCAGAAGCCGACCTCGACCGGCGCCGTGGGGTTGAAGACGTCGACCACCCGCAGGCCGGCGAAGGCGTCCGCCACGTAGGCGTACACGCCGGACACGGCGACGCCCCAGGCCCAACCTGGCGTTTCGTAGAAGCCGACCTCGACCGGCGCGGCCGGGTTGGAGACGTCGACCACCAGCAGGCCGGAATCACCGTCCGCGACATAGGCGTACGCCCCGGCCACGGCGACGCCCCGGGCGTCACCGGTCGTGTCGTAGAAGCCGACCTCGA
>PQAJ01000188.1 GCA_003105185.1 Holophagae bacterium | reverse complement strand
TCACCGTGCCCGTCAGAGTCCCGGTCTGGGCCATCGCGTTGCCGGCGAGCATGCCGAACGCGAGCGCCATCACCATGACGATGAACATCCGTCCCTTCACCACGCGCTGTGTGTGCCGAGTGAACATTGAACCCCTCCCTTGGATGACGGACCAGCACGGTCCGGCACCCCCCCTTATACCACCGCTGCGCGCGGCCTCCGTCAGTTCGGCGTTGGACGGGTGACGGCGAGCACACCGACCGGCACCTCGCCGGCCATCGATCAAGCCAGCTCGCGGCGCTGCTCTGACGGACCGGCTTCGGGTGCGGGAACGGGCCCGGGAACGGGGACGCCCCGCAGCGTGAGGTCAGGGTCGTGCACAACCCGCAGCGCGGTCCGGCGCATAATGACCCCGCTCGCCGCGCGGCCTGCGCGCGAGCGGACGTTCGAGGAGGGGGCGCTGTGGCCACTGAATTCTGGTGCATCGTCGCGGCCTGGGTCGTGGTCTATCTCACCAAGCTGCCAATCGCCCTCGCCATGCAGCGGGCAGGCGGCTACGACAACCGCCACCCGCGGGCGCAGCAGGCGGCGCTGAACGGCTGGGGGGCGCGCGCTCTCGCGGCCCATCTCAACGGCTTCGAGACCTTCGCCCCGTTTGCCGCGGCGGTGCTGGTGGCCGACGCCGTCGGCGCGCCGGACGGCCTCGTGGCTGGGCTCGCGGTGCTGTTCGTGGTGTCCCGGGTGGCATACGTGGCGTGCTACATCGCCGACCTGTCCTCGCTGCGCTCCGCAGTCTGGGGCGTGGGCTTCCTGGCGACCTTGGGCCTCTTCCTCGCGCCCCTGTTCTGAGCCTCGTAGCGTGGGCTTTCAGCCCGCGGCATCCCGCCCGCGGCGAAAGGCAGGCGAGAAGCCTGAGGACCACAACGCCCGCGCCGAGCCTGGCCGGAGAGACGAAGGCCGGCCTGCAACCTCCCATAGATTCGCCGGGCGCCGCGCCCGCCAGGCGTGCGGGACTCCCCACCTCGCTCCGTGGCTGGCGTATGCTGGCGCTCCCCGTCATGGAGGTTTCGATGTCTCGCTGCCGACTTCTCGCGTTGTCCTCGCTGCTCATCGTGTGCGCAACCGCCACGCCGGCGCCGGCCGGCCAGGTCAATCTCCTCTCGCTCCAGGAGGGCACCTTCCCGGTCGTCGAGCCGGAGAGCTACGGCAGCTGGGTCGTCGAGGCGCTGCTCGACGACAGCCCGGAGACCGGCTGGGCCTGCCCGGAGGGCAAGATCACCGGCAACGTGTTCGTGTTCGAGATGGCGGCCGAGGCGACCATCGACCGCTTCGAGTTCGACGCCAAGAGCGTGGACGAGGACGGCGCCGGCGCGAAGGAGGTCATGGTCGAGGTCTCGATCACCTCCAAGAGCGACGGCTTCACCCCGGTCCTCCAGGCGACGCTGGCGGCCGGGCGCGACCGGCAGGCCTTCGACGCGGCGAAGCGGGTGCCGGCGCGCTGGGTGCGGCTGACCATCCGCACCAATCAGGGCAACCAGGGCTGGACCGAGCTGTTCGGCTTCCGGGGCTACGGCGAGCGGCCGCCGGTGGCAGGCCTGCCCGAGGGCATCTCCGGCACCTACGCGACCTCCTACGGCGACTTCCACGTCCGCCAGCAGGGCAGTGCGCTGGTCGGCTGCTACGAGTACGACTCCGGCGTGATGGACGGCGCCATCGAGGGCCGGGTCATGAAGATCACCTGGTTTGAGAAGGAAGACCGGAGCGAGCGCGGACCGGCGGTCATGGTCTTCACGCCCGACGGCAAGGCCTTCCGCGGCTTCTGGTGGCGCTCCGGCAACGAGGCCAAGCTCCCCGACGGCGAGTGGAACGGCACCAAGAAGTCGGCCGCCGTCGGCGGCTGCCCGCACTGGTCGGGCTCGGTGAGCGGCGAGCTCACCAAGACCCTGTCGGCGACTGGACGCGCGCGAATCTACGGCATCCTCTTCGACCTCGACTCGGCCACCATCCGCCCGGAGTCGAAGCCGGTCCTCGACGAGGTCGTGGCCTCGCTCAAGGCCGAGCCGACCTGGCAGCTCACGATCGAGGGCCACACCGACTCGACCGGCGCCGCGGAGCACAACCGGGTCCTGTCGCAGCAGCGCGCCGAGTCCGTCAAGGCCTACCTGGGGGCCGCCGGGATCGACCCCGCGCGCCTGCAGACGGCAGGCTTCGGGGCGACACAGCCGGTCGCCGACAACTCGACCGAGCTCGGACGCAGCCAGAACCGCCGGGTCGAGCTGGTGCGGAACTAGCGCCGCGCCGGTCACCGCCTCCCGCGCCTGCAGCCCGCGACGCCGAAAAGTCGGGCGGTCGGTCAGCCGCCGGCCAGCTCCCGGGCCAGTGCCGCGTAGCGCTGGTGGACGCCCTCGCCGATCTCGTCCCGCTCGACCCGCTCGAAGTCCGCGGCGAGGGCAGTCTGGTCCGCCTCGCTGAAGATCTGGTCGGCCATCGGGTAGAGGATGTTGTCCTCTTTGGAGATGTGCTGGCGGAGCAGCGCCGCGTAGGCGGCGAGATGCTCGACGACCACTGTCCTCGCAGCCGCAACGCCAGCCGCTGCGCCGGCGATGTTGTCGGCGACCGCCTTGACGTGGGCGCGGCCGAGCTCGTGCTCGTGAAGCATGACCGCGACCGGGCCACCCTGGAGCGGGAAGCCCTTCTCGCCCATGCGGACGAACAGCAGGTCCTCCTCCTTGGCGTGGTGGCAGTGGTCGGCGAACTCGCGGATGAAGTCGACAAACGCCGTAAGTCGATCGGCGTCGGCGACGCCGCCGCCGGCGATCGTCCTCGCCTCCCGCTCGGCGGCGTCGAGGACCATCAGGATGAGCTGATGCTCATGCCTCAGAATCTCAGTCGGTAGCATTGCGATCTCCCTTCGGATCAGTGGGCGTGGGCGTCGTTCTCGGCCGCGGCTGCTCCGTGCCCGGATCCGGCCATCGCGACGTGCAGGCCTTCGACGTAGTGGATGAAGTCGACGTAGGCGGCGACGTAGGCGCGGCCGGCAGCGACGTTGTGGCCGGCGTGCTCGCGGGCCGCGACCACCCGCTCGAAGCGGTTGCGCACCCCCTCGTCGAGGTGCTCCGTCAGCGCGGCAACGAGGCTGTCCACCGAACCGGAGTCGATCGCGAGGTCGGCGGCGGCAATGCCCGGCTCGACGGCGCCGGCCGGCTTGAGTCCGGTGTAGGGCGCGCCCTCGCCCGCGCGGTGCACGCGCACCAGCGTCTCGAAGAACCAGGTGTCGGCGAGCTCGAGCGCGGCACCGCCTGCCGCCCGCACCGCCAGCGTGCGGTCGAATGCGGCGCGGATCTCCGGCTCGTCCCCGACTTGCACCCACTTCAGGACAGGCGTCACGTCACCGGCCGCCAGGGCGGCGCGGGCGTCGACAACGACCGGACCGTCAAGCGTGTCGCAGTGCGCGCCGGCGGTCCGTGCCGCACCCACTCCGAGCGCGACGGCCGCGGCGATGGCGGCCGCGATAGTTCGATGGAAACCCCTGTTCATCGTTTCTCTCCTCTCGCCCCGGTTCATGCCTGGCAGCCGTCAGCCCTCATTGCTGGACGCTGCGTGAAGCTCGGCCAGGAAGGTGTCGGGCTCGTGACCATAGGTGCGGGCGGCCTCGGCGAGGGTGTCGAAGCAGGCCATGGCGCAGCCGGCGCAAGCCATCCCGCGCCGCACGAAGACGGCGGCGAGCAACGGGAACTGGTCGAGCGTCTGCTCGACCGTGTGCTCCAAGTGGATCAACGGCTCGATCACCTGCACCCTCCGTCTCCCTTGTAGCCGACCAGCGATGGGCGGTCCTTGCGCTGAGTCAATCGCCAGCAGGAGGGCGGCAAACAGTCCGATCAACTGGATGTGGTGAACCAGCCGCGGGGCACGGCCACCAGTGCGTGGGTCGCCGTCACTCCGCGGGAAGGTCCTCGGCGATGGCAACAAGGCCGTGCGGCGAGCGGATGACCACCCGCTCACGGCCGCTCTCCACGATCCCCGCCTCCTCCCAGTCGGCCATCAGGCGGCTGACCGTGAACAGCGTGGTGCCGCTGAGCCTGGCGATGTCCTCGCGGGTCAGCGGCAGGTCGATCTCGACGCCACGATCGGTGCGCCGGCCGGCAGTGCGCGCCAGCCGCAACAGGGCACGGGCGACGCGCCGGGCAACCCTCTCAGTGGCGAGCTCGCGCAGCCGATCCGACAGCTCGCCCATTCGCTCGGTGAGGAGGCGCAGCACGTTGAGCGCGAGCTGCGGGTGCTCGCGCGCCAGCTCGTCGAGGGTCCGGCGTGGCCAGGCGATGACGCTGGTGTCGCCGACCGCCTCCGCAGTGGCCGGGTAGTCCTGGCCGGGAAACAGGGCGACCGCCGCGCACATCTCGCCGGGACCTACGTAGCGAACGATCACCTCCTGGCCTTCCGCGGTGACCTGGGTGAGCTTGAGGCGGCCTTCCAGCACGACGGCGAGTTCCTCGGCCGCGTCTCCCTGGCTGAAGAGCAGCTCGCGCCGCTGCAGCCGCCGGAGCTTCCCCTTCGCCGCGACCGCGGCCAGCGCCTCAGCCGCGAGCCCTTGGAACACAGGCGAGCGCTCGAGCACGTCGTGGGTGTCGGCTGCCATCGCCCCCCATCTTAGTCGGCTCTAGCCCGGATATCTCACCGGGTTTCGTCGCGAGGGCGGCGAGGCGCCGTGCGCAGTGGGGATTTCGACCCGAGGGGCGCGGAGGCGTACTGACAGTACGGCGAGCACCCCGAGGCGAGAAAGCACCGCTGAGTGCGGTGCATCGCCGGCCGCAGTAGAAAGTCGGTGAGACATCCGGGCTAGTCACGCCAGCCCCCACCGGCGAATTGAACACCGGATCGGCGACCGCCGGTGCCGCCTCCCGAGGCGCCTGGACTGCGAGCGGCACCCGGCCCCGATATACTCGACAGATACCGAGCGGCGCCGGAGGCGCAGCTCGGCTTGGAGGCCATCATGAGCGCGTCAACCATCCGCATCGTCGCAATACTGGCTGCTCTCGCGACTGCGATCGGCTGTTCGACCACGACCGTCACACGGGTGCCGACCGAGGAGCAGATCGACCTCTCCGGCCGCTGGAACGACACCGACAGCCAGCAGGCCGCCCAGGCCCTGGTCGACCAGTCCCTCGCCACGCCGTGGGTCGACAACTTCGTGCTCGCCAAGGCCGAGAAGCCCACGGTGATCATCGGCACGATCCGCAACAAGACGCCCGAGCACATCGCCGTCAAGACCCTGGTTGCCGATCTCGAGCGCTCGTTCATCAACTCGAGCCGGGTGACGGTGGTGGCCTCGGCCGAGGAGCGCGACGAGATCCGCGGCGAACGCGAGGACCAGCAGCAGTTCGCCTCGGACGACACCGTCAAGGCCTGGGGCCTCGAGCGCGGCGCCGACTACATGCTGATCGGCGAGGTCAACTCCCAGTTCGACGCCGAGGACGGCAAGGAGGTCAAGTACTACCAGGTCGACTGCTACCTGGTCGACCTCGAGAGCAACGTCAAGGTGTGGACCGGCTTCACCAAGATCAAGAAGTTCGTCGGCCGCAGCAAGTACAAGCCGTAGGCCGGGGATGCGAGCGCTGACGCGCCGTGCTGCCGGGCGGGCGCCGCTCGGCCTGCCGGCGGTGGTGCTGCTGCTCGCCGCCGCCGGCTGCGCGACCTACGTCGCCTCCAACCTCGAGCTGCGCTCGCAGCTCACGACCAGCGACTGGCAGGCCGCGCTCGCCCACATCGAGGCTCGCAAGGGCGGTACCGACCGTCTGCTCCAGCTGCTGCAGCGCGGCCACGTGCTGCACTACGGCGGCCGCTTCGACGAGTCGAACGCGACCTTCCAGCAGGCCGAGGACCTCGCCGCGTCGCTCTACACCCGCAGCATCTCGCAGGCGGCGGCGTCGCTGATCGTCAACGACCTCGCGGTCGACTACCGGGGCAAGCCGTACGAGCTCGCGATGGTGCCCTTCTACCGGGCGTTCAACTACCTGTCGCTCGGTGACCCCGACGCCGCCCAGGTCGAGGCGCGCAAGGCGACGCTGGCACTGGCGGGCGCAGTCGAGGCGACGCTGCGCGAGATCAAGCGTCCGGAGGACCGGGAGGCCGCCCGGCGGCTCCAGGACAGCGGCTTCCTGCACTGGTTCGCGGGCCTGCTTTTCGAGTCGGAGGGGGCGGGCAACGATGCCTTCGTCGCCTACCGCAATGCCGCCCGCGCCTATCTGTCGGGTGGCGAGCTGACCGGCATCGCGCCGCCGGTGGCGCTCGGCCGCGATCTCGCGCGGGTCGGCCTCGCCTACGGCTTCTCGAGCGAGGTCGACGAGCTGCGCGCTGCCTCACCCGGACTCTTCCCGCCGGCGGACGAAGCTCCAGACGCCGGGGCCGGCGGCGAGGTCGTGCTCGTGCTCGAGTCGGGCTGGGTGGCGGCCCGCGACCAGGTGATCCTCAACGTCCCGATCCTCGACATCGACCACCACTACGGCTCGAACGACGACTGGGCCTGGGAGCTCGTCAACCGAGCGTCGCCGGGTTGGTCGAATGGGTACGACGTCGACGTCGAGTATTGGCTCACCGTCGCAGTGCCGGTCATGACCCCACCGACCACCGGTCAGGTGGCAGCCGTGCGGCTCTCGGCCGAGGGAGCCGCGGCAGCCTCGGAGCCGGCCGACGACCTGTCGCGCCGCGCAGCGGCGACCTTCGAGGCCGAGCGCGGGCAGATGCTGTTCCGGACCTTTGTGCGGGCCATCGCCAAGTACGCGGTGGCCGAGGCTGTCGAGAATGAGGACGAGACGGCCGGCGCCGTCGTCAACCTGCTCGGCGTGCTGACCGAGCGCGCCGACACCCGCTGCTGGCTGACCCTGCCCGACCGGCTGGCAGTCGCCCGCCTGCGCCTTCCCCCCGGCCGCCACGAGCTGCGCGTCGAATACCTTGACTCGACGGGCAGCGTGGTCTCGAGCGAGGTCGAAACGATCGAGGTCGTCGACGGCGGCTTCACCTTCCTCAGCCGCCGCTCGTTCTCGTAGCAGGGGGACCCGGCCGGCACTCCGGCGGCGGTCACATCGCCGCCGCGGTACGATGGGGCGTGCCGGGTCGTGCGGTTCCCCCAAGGCCCGAGTTGCCCCTCGATGGCGATCAGCTCCGAGAGCTGCTCGGCGCCATCCGCGGCCAGTACCGGCTGGCCTGGACCGGCATCCACGGCGTCGGCCACTGGGCGCGCGTGCTCGACGCCGGCCTGCGTGTGGCATCGGTCACCGGCGCCGATCCCGAGGTGGTCAGCCTGTTCGCCCTTTTCCACGACGCGTGCCGCGTCAACGACGGCCACGACCCGCGCCACGGCGCGCGCGGCGCCGAGCTCGCGGCCGCGCTCTTGGGGCCGCGCTTCGACGGTCGGCCCGATCTGCTCCGGACCCTGGTGCGAGCGTGCGCCTGCCACACCGACGGCTGCCGCGACCAGGACGCCACAGTCGGCACCTGCTGGGACGCCGACCGCCTCGACCTGCTCCGGGTCGGGATCCGACCGTCGCCCCACAAGCTCTGCACCGACGCCGCCCGCGACCCGGCCGTTCTCGCGTGGGCCAACGACCGCGCCCGCCGTGGTCACCTCCCGGCCTTTGCCCGAGCCAGCTGGCTGCTCAACGACCTGAGAGGCGTCGACTAGGACGGCCGGAGTCGCGGCGCACCCCGGGGCCGTGGCCGGTGCCGCGGAAGACGGCGGCGCGCCGGATCAGCTGCCGCCAGCGATTACCGGCGGCGGGCAGTCGCAGTCGGGGCAGCCGCGGTCGAAGACGATCTTCCAG
>PQAJ01000187.1 GCA_003105185.1 Holophagae bacterium | reverse complement strand
ACGGGCACGGAGACGGAGAGGAAGACGGACAGGGTTCAGCGCATTGCCGCAGCGCGTCGATGGACTACAATGCAGCCATGAAGCTCATCACACGCTCCATTGTCGACAACCTGGACGTCGCCGGACCGGGCTCGATCGTCTCGATCAACCCCGCCACCGAGGCCGAGCTCGCCACCGTCTCGGCCCTCGACCGCGCCGGCGCCGAGCGGGCGATCGCCTCGGCCCGCAAGGCGTACCCGGGATGGGCCGCGACCCCGGTCGAGGAGCGGACAGCGCTGCTCGGCCGCTGGCTCAAGATCATGGTCGCGGAGGCTGGCGAGCTGGCGGCGCTGGCTTCGGCGGAGATGGGCAAGCCGATCGCGGAGGCCATGCTGGTCGACGTGGTGCCCGGCTGCGCCACCCTCGAGTACTGGCAGCGCACCGCGGCCGAGCACCTCGCCTTCCGGCCTGAGACGCCGGAGGTGCTGCTGTTGTCCCACTGGCGGGCCGGCTACCGGTTCGACCCGCTCGGGGTGCTGTCGATCATCACCCCCTGGAACTACCCGGTCGGCATCCCGATGTGGGAGCTGGTGCCGGCGCTCGTCGCCGGCAACACGGTGGTCATGAAGCCGGCCTCGGCCTCGGTGGTGACCGGGCTGATGCTGGCCGACCAGGCGCGGCGCGCCGGCTTCCCACCGGGCGTGTTCAACGCGGTGGCGCTGCCCGGCTCGGCCACCGACGTGCTGCTCGACCACCCCGACGTGGCCAAGGTCCTGTTCACCGGCTCGGTCGAGGTCGGCCGTCACGTCGCGCGGCGCTGCGCCGAGCGTCTTGCCCCGTCGCAGCTCGAGCTCGGCGGCAAGGACGCCGCCGTGGTCGCCGCGGACGCGCCGCTCGAGCGCACGGCCCACGGCCTGGTGTGGGCGGCGTTCATGAACACCGGGCAGTCGTGCGCCTCGGTCGAGCGCGTGTACGTCGTCGACGAGGTCTATGACCGGCTGGTGCGGCGGATCGTGGAGCTGACCGAGGCCCTCAACGTCGGCGATCCGAGCCTTGCAGACACCGATTGCGGACCGCTCGCCACCGCCGAGCAGCGCGACACGGTGGCGGCCCAGGTCGACGACGCGCTCGCCCGCGGCGCGCGCGCGCTGACCGGCGGCGAGCGCCCGGCCGGCGTCGGCTACTTCTATCCCCCGACCGTGCTCGTCGACGTGACCGACGACATGGAGGTGATGCGCGAGGAGACGTTCGGACCGGTRATGCCGATTGTGCGCGTCGCCGACRTYGAYGAGGGSATCCGGCGCGCCAACGACTCCCGYTTCGGRCTSGCGGCSTCGGGCTGGACGATGTCGAAGGCGACMGCCGARCGCTTCCAGCGCGAGCTCGAGGCCGGCGCGGTGGGGATCAACGAGCACGGCATCGTGGCCGCCGGCGAGCCCGGCGCGTGCTGGGGCGGCCTGCGTGAGAGCGGGATCGGCCGCGCCCACGGGCCGTTCGGCCTCCACGAGGTGGTCTGCATCAAGTACGTGTTCGCCGATGACGGCCGGCAGCCAGCGTCGGCGTGGCACTATCCCTACGACGAGGACTTCTCGCGCTTCATCAGCTCGGCGGTGCCGTTGCTCTACGGCACCGGTCTCGACCGCTACCAGCACCTCGACGCGCTCGCCTCGACCCGCCGCTTCCGGGAGCGGGTGCGCAAGGTCGAGCTGCTCAAGAACGCGTCCAAGCTGCTGTAGGCGTCAAGCGGCCGACTCTGCACTCCGGCGTGCCGATGATCGTAACGGCGGTGATCGAACTGCCGGGCGCCGATCCGGGACGGATGCCTCGGCGAAAGCCACTCCGAAGCGAGGGCGGGTGCAGCGGCGGAGGGTGTGCGGGAGGGCAATTTCTTGGGGGTTGCGCGCCCTTTCCGTCGAAGCTAGACTCAATTCGCGGATTGGTCTTCGCTCCATTTCTCAAGGAGGGGGTTGATCATGGCTCGTCGGGCTCAACTCGGCCTGCTGCTCCTGCTGTCGCTTTCGGCACCCCTACTCGCCGATGACGGTGACCTCGATCCCTCATTCTGGATGGACGGGACGATGACCGTCGACGCCACCGCCGATGTGAGCTTCGGCGGCCTCGCGACCGACCCGGGTGGCCGGCTCGCGGTGGCGTACAGCTACATTCCGCCGACCGGAGGCGTCGGGATCGGCGTCTGGCGCAGTGTTGGAGACGTGTCCCTCGGGGGGGCCTGCGTACTCCCCGGTAGCCAGGGGGACGTTCGGGTCTGGGATGCCGCCTTTGATGCCTTCGGGCGCCTGCTCGTCGTCGCCAGCGCGTCGTACAGCGACGGGATGATGGACTGGGAGGCGTGGTTCGCTCTCGCCTACGAGTACCCGGACTGCGTTCTCGACACCGCATTCGGCGGTGATGGGATCGTGACCCTTTCGGGTTGGGACATGGCGGGCCTGCAGAGCTACTCCCGGCTGCGCGCCCTCGCCGACGGCAACACGCTCGTCACCGGCTCCGCCTTGAGCGGGGGCCCGGACGGGTGCCGTGCCCACGTCATCTCGCTCGAGCCCGACGGGAGCTGGGGACCGACGTACTGCGCCCCGCCCGACGCCTTCCCGGTCGAGGCTTATGGGATCGACTCGGCCGTGGCGCCGAACGGTCACGTCGTCTCGATCGCCAGTGGGCCAGACTTCTGGGTCGTTGACTTCGAGCCTGGCGGGTCGATTGCCGGGGTGGTCGCGGTGCCTTTCGACCTCGGTGGTGACAACAACGATGATGCGAAGGCCGTCGCCGTGACCGGGGACGGCCGGATCGTGGTGGTCGGGAGCGCGCAGCTTTCTGGCCGGTTTGTCATGACGGCGCACGCGATCGCGGTGCTGCACTGGAACGCGGCCGGCGTCCTCGTGCTCGACCCGGACTTCAGCGGCGACGGCAAGCTGACCTTCGACTTCAACGGGTGGACGTGGAACGGGCTCGAGAGCGTTGAGGTGCAGGGAGACGGGAAGATCGTGGTGGCGGGCTCGTCGATGCCGGTGGGTGGCGACTATGCCATGGCCGTGGCGCGGCTGCTTCCTGACGGCAGCTTTGACGGCGATTTCGTGCCGTCGCAGCCGGGCTGGCGGATCGTGGACTTCGACCTGGTGCCGCCGCCTGCCCACGACCGCGCGTACCGGGTCGCCCTCCAGAACGGCCGCATCGTGCTGGCCGGTATCGTCGCCCTCACGACCGATGTCGATTCGGTCGGCGTTGCCCGGCTCCTGAACTCGTATGTCTTCGGCGACGGCTTCGAGATCCCGCAGGCCCCCGGCTGGCTCTGGGTGGACTGAGCCTGCGGCGAGGGCAATGAGGGTTGGGGTGATGGAGCCCGTGGCCCCGGCGCGAGCTGCTGATGATCCGGCCGGTGCTGTCGGCTTTCGCCCCGGGCTCTGCTCGTTGGATGGGCCGCGCGCATCCTGAGGAGTCCGTGCCGCAGTGGACTCTTGATGCGGCCTCGGTGCCAGGTCAGCCGAAAGGCCAATGCGGCGCGGACTTCTACCGCTGGCAGCGGCGGCACCAGACGGTCGCGCTGCCGGCGGGCCGGGCTTCGCGGAGCTTCTTGAGGCGGCACGAACAGGGCTGCGCGTGGCTGGTGATTATCTGGGGCCCTCCACCTCGTCGGACGAGTGGTAGACTGAGTCCAAGCGCACACAAGCTGGCAGCTTGAGAATCCAGGAGGGCACCATGAGTCGATTCTCGGCGTCCGCGATGGTGGTGGTGATGCTGAGTCTGTCGGCGCCGGTCGTCGCCGACGACGGCGACCCCGACTCGAGCTTCTGGGGCGACGGCAAGCTCACTATCAGCTCCTACAATGATCTCACCTTCGCGAGCATGGCGTCGGATCCTGAAGGTCAGCTCGCCGTGCTCTACAGCTTCATACCTGCCGGCGCCGTAATGACGTTCACCGCATGGCGAAGCGTCGGCGATTCCGCCCTCGGGGATCCCTGCGTCGTTGATCTCAGTCTGATCGATCCTCCGTCCACCTTCGCGGTGGATGATGCCTACGCTCGCGATATCGCGTTTGACACCTACGGTCGTCTTCTCGTGCTCATGAGGGTCGACGATGAGGTGGGCGACACCGCGCACTTTGTGTACGCGTACGACTTTCCAAACTGCCAGCTGGTGGCGACCTATGGCGACGGCGGCGTCGCCCAGGTGCTGAGCTGGAACAATCTCGATCCTTCGTATTGCGGGCGGCTGCGGCCGCTCGCCGAGGGACCAACCATGTGCGTCGGCTCGTACTTCGACGCCTTGAACCTCGCCGTGTTGGTCAAGGTGATCCAGCCGGACGGGAGCATGGGGCAGGCCTATTTCGCGCCTGCCGACACGTTCCCATCGAACCCCTCGGGGAAGGACGTGGCCGTCGCGGCCAACGACCACGTCGTGGTCGCCGCCGACGCCTCGTCCGGCCAGCAGGACTTCTTCGTCGTGGACTTCGCGCCCGACGGCACCGTTGCCGGAGCGTTGACGGTGCCCTTCGACCTGGGCGGAAGCGACGCGGACCACCCGAGATCGATCGCCGCCATCGCGGACGGCCGGATCGTGATCGTTGGCAACGCGGCGTATGCAGCCCATTCCACGTCTGCCGCGGTCGCAATGCTGCGCTGGAACGCCCAGGGGGTGCTCGAGCTCGATCCGAGCTTCGGCAGCGCCGGGAAGCTGGACTTCCTCTTCGACGGTCACGAAGTCAGCGCGCTCGAGGACGTCAGGGCACAGGGAGACGGCAAGATCGTGGTGGCAGGCCTTGCCCAGGTAGACTATCTGTTCAACAAGGACATGGCCGTAGCGCGGCTGGCACCCGACGGCGACTTCGACCGCGACTTCGGTCCTCCCGGTACGGGGCAGCTGGTGATCGGATTCGACGAAGGATCACCCAACCACGATGTCGCCTACCGGGTCGACCTGCAGAATGGCCGCGCCGTGCTCGGCGGCTCGGTGGACGTCGCGGGCAGCCTCGCTGCGATCGGCGTTGTGCGGCTGCTCAACGACTACGTGTTTGGCGACGGCTTTGAGGTGCCCCACGCGCCTGGCTGGCTCTGGGTGTACTGAGCCTGCGGCGAGGCACGGCTGACTGTCAGCGCTGGCAGCGGCGGCACCACACGGTCGACCGGCCGCCGAGTCGGTCGTCGAGGAAGGCCTCGCCGCAGCGCGGGCACGGCTCGCCGCCATGGCCGTAAGCCTGCAGTCGGACCGCGAAGTCGCCGAAGTTGCCCTCGGGTGAGGCAAAGTCGCGGATCGTGGTACCGCCCTGCTCGACCGCCTCGGTGAGCACCTCGCGCGCCTCGTCGACCAGCCGCTCGAGCCGCGGGAGGGCCGTGCGGTGGCCGGGCCGCGACGGCCGGATCCCGGCCCGCCACAGCGCCTCGGCCGCGTAGATGTTGCCGACGCCGGCGACCAGCCGCTGGTCGAGCAGCAACGCCTTGAGCGGCGCCCGGCGCGCGTGCAGGAGCGGCGGCAGCTCGCGGGCGGCGCGCTCGTCGAGGGGCTCGACGCCGAGCGCCGACAGCGTGGAGTGAAACGCCTCGTCTCCCGGCTGGAGCCATTCGATGAGGCCGAAGCGGCGGGGGTCGACGAAGCGCAGCTCGAGCGCCGGGCCGAGGCCGAGGGTCAGGTGGGTGTGGGGCAGGACCGGGCGGGACGGGTCGCAGAGCAGGAGCCGGCCGGACATCCCGAGGTGGACGAGCAGCGTCCCGGCCGGGTCGAGGTCGACGAGCAGGAACTTGCCGCGGCGCCGGAATCCGTCCAGGCGCCGGCCGGG
>PQAJ01000186.1 GCA_003105185.1 Holophagae bacterium | reverse complement strand
CCGCTCGATGTCGGCGCCGAGCGCAGTCAGGCGCTGGTGCAGATCCTGGTAGCCGCGCTCGATCTGCCGGATGTTGTGAATCACGCTTTCGCCTTCGGCACTCAGGGCGGCGATGACCAGCGCCATGCCGGCACGGATGTCCGGGCTCGCGAGCACCTGGCCGTGCAGCTTCGACGGGCCGACGACCACCACCCGGTGAGGGTCGCAGAGCACGATCCTCGCCCCCATGGCGATCAGGCGGTCAACCCAGAACAGCCGGCTCTCGAACATCTTCTCGTGGATCAGGATGGTCCCCCGCGACTGGGTCGCCAGCACGACCGCGATGCTCGTGAGGTCGGGCGGGAAGGCCGGCCACGGCCCGTCGTCGATCTTCGGGATGGCGCCGTGGAGGTCCTCGCGGATCACCAGCTCCTGGCCCGCCGGGACCACGATGTCGTCCCCCTCCTCGCGCCAGCAGATGCCGAGCCGGCCGTACGCCAGCCGCGTCATCCGGTGGTGGTGCGCCGGGCGGGCGCCGGTGATCTTGAGCTCGCCGCCGGTAACGGCCGCGAGCGCGATGAAGCTGCCGACCTCGACCGGGTCGGGACCGATCTCGACCTCGGCGCCGCCCAGGCTGGCCCGGCCCTCGACGACCAGCGTGTTGGTGCCGATGCCCTCGACGCACCCACCCATCGCGTTGATGAGGTGGCAGAGCTCCTGAACGTGCGGCTCGGAGGCCGCGTTGCGGATCAATGTGGTGCCCCGCGCCAGCGACGCCGCCATCACCGCGTTCTCAGTGCCCATGACGCTCATCTCATGGAGGAACAGGTCGGTCCCGGTGAGCCCGCCGGGCGCGCGCATCACGTAGCGGTCCGGCTCCACGTCGACCGAGGCGCCGAAGTCGAGGAAGGCGTTGATGTGCGTGTCGAGCGGACGGCGGCCGATCCGGTCACCACCCGGCCGCGGCAGCACGGCGCGGCCCCAGCGGGCGAGCAGCGGGCCGGCGAGCAGGAACGACGCCCGGATCTGACCGGCCAGCACCGGGTCCGGCTGCTGGTGCGCGGCCGCCGAGCCGTCGACCTCCCAGGCTCCGGCCCCAAGCGCACGGACGTCAGCGCCGAGGCTGCGGATGAGCTCGATCATGTCGTGGACGTCGAGGATCGCCGGCACGTTGCGCAGGCGCACCCGCTGGTCTCCGAGCAGGGTCGCGGCCAGCATCGGCAGGGCAGCGTTCTTGTTGCCGCCCGGCGTGAGGGTCCCCGCCACGGGGCGACCGCCCCGAATCAGGTAGGCGTGGGTGTCGTCACCGCGTCCGGCCGGATTCGATGTCGGCATGCGCGTTCTCCCCGGCCAACATATCACCGGCTGTGGGACTTTGCAGGGTCGGGTCCGGTCGCGTAGACTGCGCGAGCTGTGGCGCGACTCGAACTCCACCCGCTGCCCGGTGCCAAGCGTGCCGCCGAGGTGGCCGATCTGGCCGCCCGGCTTCACGGCGAGCGCCGCCGCGTCGTGATCTGGGTCTCGGACGAGGGCCGGGCACGGATCCTCGACGACTTCCTGTGGACCTCCGACAAGCTCGCCTTCCTGCCGCACGCGGTGTGGGCCGAGGGCGTCGACGTCGCCGACGAGCCCGTGGTGCTGGTCAGCCGCCCGGCGAACCCCAATCGCGCCGACGTGCTGCTGGTCGGCGACGGGCTGCCGCCGCTCGACTGGGCCGCGAGCTTCGCCGAGGTGCATGACCTGGTCGCGCCGGGCGAGGCGGGCGAGGAGCGGCGGGCGCACTGGCAACAGCTGACGTCGAGCGGCGCGGATGCGGAGCCGACGCGGTGAATGCTCGCCGGCTCCGTCTGCGGGTGGCGGTCGTCCTGGTGGTTGCCGGAGCCGCCGTCGGCGTCGCATCGGATGAGGCGGCGCCGCCGGCCACGGCCGAGATGATTGCGCGGCTGCTCCAGGAGGTGCCGCTGGTCGACGGCCACGTCGACCTGCCCTGGGTGATCCGGGAGCGGTTCGGCAGCCGGCTCGGCAGCTTTGATCTCAGCGGCGCCACGCCGCTCGACCCGCCGTTGGGCACCGACCTCGCGAAGCTGCGGGCCGGCGGAGTCGGCGCGGTGTTCTGGTCGGTCTGGGTGCCGACCGAGCTCGGCAAGGACGAGGCGGTACGAACGGTGCTCGAGCAGATCGACCTCGTCCACCGCATGGCCGCGGCCTACCCCGACGACCTCGAGATCGCGCTCACCGCGGCCGACGTGCGCAGGATCCACGCTGCCGGCCGCATCGCGTCGCTGATCGGCGCCGAAGGCGGGCACTGCATCGCCGACTCGCCGGCCGTGCTGCGCATGCTCTACGCCGTGGGCGCCCGCTACCTGACCCTCACCCACTGGGACTCCACGGCGTGGGCCGACGCGGCGACCGCAGCCCCGCAGCACGATGGCCTCACCGACTTCGGGGTGGCGCTGGTGCGCGAGATGAACCGGATCGGGATGCTCGTCGACCTCTCCCACGTGTCGGCGGCCGCGATGCACGACGCCCTCGACGCGACGCGCGCGCCGGTGATCTTCTCCCACTCCTGCGCCGCCGCCCTCAACCCGCACCCCCGCAACGTCCCCGACGACGTGCTGCGCCGGCTGCCGGCCAACGGCGGGCTGGTGATGGTCAACTTCGGCTCGTACTTCATCGACCCGAGGGTGACGGAGAGGGTCGCGGCAGGAGAGGCCGAGGAGGCGCGACTGAAGGCGCTCCACCCCGGCGATCCACAGGCCGTGACTGCCGGCCTCGACAGCTGGTACGCCGCCAACCCGATGCCCAAGGTCACGGTGGCGCAGCTCGCCGACCACATCGACCACATCCGGCGGGTGGCGGGCATCGACCACGTCGGGCTCGGCTCCGACTTCGACGGCCTGTCGTCCCTGCCCGTCGGCCTCGAGGATGTCTCGGGCTACCCGACGCTGCTCGCCGAGCTGGCCAACCGGGGCTACTCGCGGGATGACCTCGCCCGCGTCGCCGGGCTCAACGTGCTGCGGGTGATGGCCGCGGCCGAGCAGGTCGCGGCCACCCTCCAGGCCACCGAGCCGCCGCTCGAGCGGCACCTCGACGACCCCGCCCCGGCGCCCCCTCAGCCGAACCCGAGCCACTGAGTCGGCAGCTACCCCCGGCCGCCGGACCTCATCTGTGCGAGCTTCCGCTTCTGGGACTCGGTCAGGTGCTTCGATCCCTCGCGCAGGGTCAGGCCGGAGACCCGGTCGATGTGCGCCGCGAGGAAGGCGAAGGCCAGCTCCGGCCGCTTCCTCGAGACGTCGCGCAGGACCCAGCCGATCGCCTTGCGGATGAAGAACTCCCGATCCTCGACCATGCGCTCGGCGAGGCGCGCGAAGAGCCCGAAGTCGCCGCGCCCGGCGCGCAGCTCGGGCAGCTGCGCCAGCAGCGCGGCGCGCCGCAGCCAGAAGTCGTCGTCGCGCGACCACCGCTCGAGCACCTTCGCGGCGGCCGGAGCTCGCAGGACAACCGGCGCCGCGACCTTGGTGCAGATCCAGTCGACGAGCGCCCAGGTGCCGGAGCGCCGCACCAGCTCCTCGATCAGCCCGAGATCGTCCGCTCCGAGCAGGCCCGGGCGCAGCTCGAGGAGCGCCACGCCGAGCGCTTTGAGCTCGAAGACCGGCTCCTCCCACAGCGCGCGCACCAGCGCCGTCAGCTGATCGTGATCGAGCTCGCGGTGCCGATCGACGATCTCGCGGGCGGTCGCGCGCAGCCCACCCGCGTCCACGCCGAGGAACTCAAGCTCGCTCTTGAGGTAGGCCTTGGCGCCGGCGGCGCGGTCCGGGCTGCCCCGGGCGGCCAGCGCGGCACGCGCCGCCCGCAGCTCGCCCGCCGGGTCAAAGCGTGTGCCGCTCACGAGCCGACCTCGGCTGCGAACCGGATGATCTCCCGCGCGACCTCGGCCGGCCGCTCGAAGGGCAGGAAGTGCGAGCTGCCCGCGACCTCGATCGTACTGGCGCCGGCGATCTGTCGCCCTCCACGCCGTGCCGCCGATTTCAAGAAGGTGTCGGACGCCTCCCCCCTCAGGAAGAGGACTGGCACCGCGATCCGCGCGAGCTCGCGCCAGACGTCGGACGGGCAGACCTCGAAGATCCTCGCCTCCCACTCGCGCGGGTAGCGCAT
The DNA here is from genome assembly GCA_003105185.1 of Holophagae bacterium. Classification (GTDB taxonomy): domain Bacteria; phylum Acidobacteriota; class Thermoanaerobaculia; order Thermoanaerobaculales; family Sulfomarinibacteraceae; genus FEB-10. The sequence goes on along the minus strand of PQAJ01000186.1, from coordinate 6,193 downwards.
CCGCACGCCGCCGCCAGCGGCATCGGCGAAGCCGGCGCCGAGGTAGTCCTCGAAGGCCTCCGGGGTCCACCCCGCGAAGGTGCGCCGGCCCCGGTAGGCGGTCCGCACCGCGTCACGCCCCGGCCAGTGGTCCCGTCGCTCGCGGGCATGCCGGACCAGGGGGAACCGGCGCATCAGCCCGAGCCGCCGCACGGCAGCCATGAGCCACGAGCGGGGCCAGGTGAAGATCACCGGGTCGATCAGGACCACCGCCGAGAACAGCCCGGGGTCGGCCGCGGCGGCGAGCGCGGTCAGGGTGCCGCCCAGGCTGTGGCCGACGCCGAGCAGGCCGCGGAGTCCCCGCCGCCGCAGCTCGCAGCGCAGGTCGTCGGCCATCGGATGCCAGCCCGGAAGGGTCGCCGGATCGGCATCCGGCCACAGGGGACGCGCCTCCATCGACACCACGTGGAACGACGGCGTCAGCTGCCCGATCAGGCTGCGGTAGCTGCCGGCCGGAAAGCCGTTGGCGTGTGCGAGGTGGAGCGCAGGCCCGTCGCCCCCCCAGTCGCTCCACGCGCTGTCGGGCGGTTCGAGGGGGGTCACCGTCACGCTCCTGCCATCAGATCACCCCGAGCCGAGCACCCACCGTCGCGAACGCCGCGATCGCGCGATCGAGGTGCTCCCGCTCGTGAGCGGCCGAGATCTGGACCCGGATCCGTGCCTGCCCCACCGGCACCACCGGGTAGGAGAAGCCGATCACGTAGATCCCCTCGCCGAGCATCTCGTCGGCGAACGTCGACGCCAGCTTGGCGTCGTACAGCATCACCGGCACGATTGCGGTCTCGCCCTGGAGGAGGTCGAAGCCGAGCGCGGCGAGCCGCGAGCGGAAGTAGCGGGTGTTGTCCATCAGCTTGTCGCGCAGCGCGGTGGTGGCCGACAGCATCTCGAAGACCTTGATGCCCGCCGCCGCCAGGGCCGGCATCAACGTGTTGGAGAACAGGTACGGGCGCGAGCGCTGGCGCAGCAGGTCGATGATCTCCTGGCGGCCGGTGGTGTAGCCGCCCGACGCGCCGCCGAGCGCCTTGCCGAGGGTCGACGTGATGACGTCGACCCGGCCCTGGACGCCGCAGTGCTCGGGGGTGCCGCGCCCGGTGGCCCCGATGTAGCCGGTGGCGTGCGAGTCGTCCACCATCACCATCGCGTGGTAGCGCTCGGCGAGGTCGCAGATCTCGTCCAGCTTGACCAGGTAGCCGTCCATCGAGAAGACCCCGTCGGTCGCGATCAGCCGCCGCCGGTGGCGCTGCGTCTGCTTCAGGATCTCCTCGAGYTCGGCCATGTTCGAGTTGGCRTAGCGGAAGCGCTCGGCCTTGCACAGGCGCACGCCGTCGATGATCGAGGCRTGGTTGAGCTGGTCAGAGATGATGGCGTCGCCGTCGCCGAGGATGGTCTCGAAGAGCCCGCCGTTGGCGTCGAAGCAGGATGAGTAGAGGATSGTGTCGTCGGTGCCGTTGAAGCGCGAGATCGTCCGCTCGAGCTCCTTGTGCAGGTCCTGGGTGCCGCAGATGAAGCGCACCGAGGCCATGCCGAACCCACGCTCCTCGAGCGCCCGCGCGGCGGCGGCGATGATCTCCGGGTGGTCCGCCAGGCCGAGGTAGTTGTTGGCGCAGAAGTTGATGACCTCGCCCTGGGGCACCCGGATCGCGGCGCTCTGGGGCGACGAGATGACGCGTTCGACCTTGTAGGTGCCGGCCTGCCGGATCGCATCCAGCTCGCCGCGCAGCTGCTCCCTGTAGCCTTCGAACATCGTTCGGCTTCCCCTGCTCCGGCCCCGCTCGGCGGCGGTCGGCCGACCGGCGGCACGCTAGCAGCTTCGAAYGTCCGGCAGCAAGGCGAGCGCGGGGGTCACTCGCCGCCGCCCGCCGGCGGGCCCGGGCTCAACAACGAGAGCACGGTGGCGCCGGCCAGGATCGCRCCGACCACCGCGAGCGAGATCAGGGTCGGGACCTCGACCACGCTCGAGAGCAGCATCTTGGCGCCCACCAGGATCAGGATCAGCGCCAGCGCCGGCCGCAGGAAGCGCAGCGCCGCGAGCACCCCGGACAGCAGCGAGAAGATCGCCCTCAAGCCGATCACCGCGAACACGTTCGAGCTGAAGATGACGAACACGTCCCGGCTCACCGCCAGCACGGCGGGGACCGAGTCGATCGCGAACATCACATCGGCGATATCGACCGCCACCAGCACCAGCGCGAGCGGCGTGAACAGGAGCCGCCCATCCCGGCGGACCATGAAACGGTCGCCGTGATAGGCCCGGTCCACCGGCAGCACCCGGCTTACCCACCGCACCACCACGTTGCGCTCCGGGTGCACCTCCTCGCCCTTGCCGAGGCCGAGCTTGGCCCCGGTGGCGATCAGCAGCGCGCCGAGCAGGTAGATCAGCCAGTGGAAAGTAGCGATCAGGGCAACGCCGGCGGTGATGAACAGACCGCGCAAGACCATCGCGCCAACGATGCCCCAGAACAGCACTCGGTGCTCGTGCATGCGCGGCACGCCGAAGTAGGCGAACAGGGCGAGGAAGACGAACAGATTGTCGACCGACAGCGATTCCTCGATCAGGAACGCGGTCAGGTACTGCAAAGCAGCGTCGCTGCCCCGGGCGAAGTAGACGACCACCGCGAACGACAGCCCGACGCCGACGAAGAGAGCGCTCCAGAGCGCGCTCGCCCGGGTGCTGCGATGCACCCCGCGGCGGTGGAAGAACGCGAGGTCGAGCGTGAGCAGCACGACGACCAGCGCGCAGAAGACGATCCAGGGCCAGAGAGAGCTCCACATGGCGGCGAATAGACTACGTCACCCCGGGGCTCCGGTCGAGTCGAACAGCGCACAGCGCGTCGCACAGGCGAGGTCCGGCGCGCGCCAGGTGGCCACCGGGGATCAGGCGGTCTGGAAGCTCGCGAGCGCCTCCTCCTCGCTCTCGAAGACCTCGAGCAGCGGGAGGAGCTGGGTCAGGCGAAGGGTGCGCTGGATCTGCGGGGCCGGCCGCAGCAGCTTGATCGAGGCGCCGAAGCGCTTGGCGAGCTTCCAGCTCGCCACCACCTCGCCGATGCCCGAGCTGTCGATGATCGTCACCTTGCGCAGGTTGAGCACGATCTTCTTCCAGTCCTCGGCGAGCAGCTCGTTCACCACGTCGCGCAGGATCTCGTCGCCGACGCCGAGCACGAGCCGGCCGTCGAGGTCGACGATGATGACGTCATCGGTGTGGCGCACATCCACTTTCATGCCGGAGAGTGTATCTCGAAACCTCCTTCCGCGTGCCGCGGGAGCTCGCGATCACCCCGACGGCGCTGCCCGGCGGCTCTCGATGTCGTTTGTGAAGCGGCCGGCACCCTGCGATGATGGGGGTGGAGCCTGTCGGCATCGAGGGGGTGCCAGTGCTGTGCACGTCGTCCAGGTCGATCGGCGCCGTCGTCGTCGCCGTGCTGAGCTGGCCGCTGGCCATGGCTGCGGCGGCGGAGGATCCGCCCCGACGCCCATCGCGCGAGGTCTGCCGCCTGCTCGACGACCCCGAGGTGCGGCCGCTGATGGACGCGGTGCTCAACCACCTGCTGCCGGCCTGCGGCCGCGAGCACGAGCTCGGCCTGATCGCGCAGTCACCGGCCGCCGAAGCGAACACCGAGGAGACCAACGGCCTCGACGTCCTGGTCAACGATCCGGGCGGGGACAGCGGCGTCTCCCAGACGCAGAGCGAAACCTCGCTCGCCCTCGACGAGCTGACCGGCACCCTGTGCGCCGGCTACAACGACTCCTTCCACCGGGTCCAGGGCCAGGGCGTGATCGGCTTCAGCCGATCCATGGACGGCGGCCTGTCCTTCACCGACCAGGGCGCGCTCGACCCCGAGAGCGACGGCGACCCCAGCCTGGTCTGGCGGCGGGCGGACGGCCACTTCTACTACTCGACGCTGGCCGACGGCGGCGTCGGGCTGTGGCGCTCGAGCGACGACTGCCAGACCTTCACGCTCGTCGGACCGGTCCACCGGGGGACGTCGGACGACAAGGAGATGATGACGGTCGACAACGTCGACTCGAGCCCCTACTTCGGGCGGCTGTACGTGGTGTGGACCGACTTCGGCGCTGGTGGCATCCGCGCCGCCGCGTCCGGCGACGGCGGCGAGACCTGGTCGTCGCCGGTCCAGGTCAGCCCCCCGAACACGAGCGTCCAGGGGGCCTGGCCGGTGGTGGCGCCCGACGGTGATCTGTTCGTGGCGTGGACCCGCTTTGCCTCCGGCCGGATGTCTATCCACGCTGCCCGCTCCTCGGACGGGGGGCGGACCTTCCGTCAGCTCGCGCCGGCGACGATCGACCAGGTGCGGCCCGAGGACCCGGCCGCCACGTCGGCCTGCGCCCGCTCGGCGCTCAACGGCCGCATCCGCTACGCGCCCTTTCCGCAGCTCGCCGTCGGACCGGACGGCGTCCTCCACGTGGTCTACAGCTATGACCCGGATGGCGCCGGCACCGGCGACACGGTCGACGTCTTCTACCGCCGCTCGACCGACCGTGGCGAGTCGTGGGGCAGAGAGACCCGGCTCAACAACGATCAGACCCTCACCGACCAGTTCTTCCCGACGCTTGCCGTGGGCGCGAGCAACGTGGTCTCGGCCTCGTGGTACGACCGCCGCCTCGATCCCGCGAACCTGCTCATCGACCACTACCGCCGGCTGTCCCAGGACGGTGGCCTGACCTGGGGAGAGAACGAGCGCGTGTCGGACGCCTCGACGCCGGTTTACCTCGACCCCGCCATGGCCACCTGCTATCACAGCGACTACGACACCCACCTCCAGGACCCGGCCCGGGCCCTCGTCCAGTGGTCCGATGACCGCAACCTGCACGCCGGCCACAACGACCCGGACGTGTTCATGGACCCGCAGCCGCTGAGCGACGACTTCCTGGTGGTGCCGGAGCCGTGGACGGCCGCGGTGTGCGCGCCCGACGACGGCCGCTACACGATCGCCGTGCAGCAGTTCGAGGACTTTGCCGAGCCGGTGGCGCTGGACGTGGAAGGCCTGCCGCCCGGGACGAGCGCCGTCTTCTCGGTGAACCCGGTCGTGCCGCCGGGCTCGAGCGAGCTCGCCGTGGCCGGCACCGCGTCCCCGGGCGCCGGCCGCTACCCGCTGACCGTGTCCGGCAGCTCCTCGCCGACCGCGCTCGTCCACGTCGCGAACATCACGCTCGACGTGTTCGACGTTTCGCCGCCGCCGCCGATCCTCGCGGAGCCGCCCGACGGCGCCAGCGGCGTCGACGTGCGGGCCACCCTGCGCTGGTCCGCCGCGCAGCAGGCCGTCACCTACCTGGTGGAGATCGCGACCGACGCCAGCTTCGGGAACGTGGTCTACTCGGCCACCACCGCCGACACCAGCCACCGGCTGAACCAGCCCCTCGAGCCCGAGCACACCTACCACTGGCGGGTCCGCGGAGCGAATGTCTGCGGCGACGGCGCGTGGCCCGCGAGCTGGTCGTTCACCACCCGCAGCGTGCCGCCCCTGCTGCTGGTCGACGACGACGACAACCAGCCCGATGTACGCCCCGCGTACGAGAGCGCGCTGGCCGCCCTCGGCCGCGCCTGGGACGTCTGGGACACCGACAACTCCGACATCGAGCCGACCGCCGCCGATCTCGCGCTGTACCGTGCCGTGGTCTGGTTCTCGGGCGACGAGTACGGCGGCGCCGCGGGCGCCGGCGCCGAGGGCGAGGGCGCAGTGGCCGCGTGGCTGGACGCCGGGGCGGCATGCATCATGATCAGCGGACAGGACATCCTGTGGGACCGCGGCGTGACGCCGCTGCTCGAAGGCTACTTCGGGATCGCGGCGGTGGAGGACGACACCCGGCACGCCACGGTCTCCGGCATGGGCAGCGTGTTCGGGGGCCTCGGCCCGTACGCCCTCGACTACCCTTTCTACAACTACAGCGACACGCTCACGCCCGGTGACGGCACCGAGGTGGCGTTCACCGGCGACCAGGGCGTCGCCGCGGTGACCAGGGCCGCAACCGGCTACCGGACGGCGTTCCTGGCGTTTCCGCTCGAGGCCGTGGCCGCCGAGGAAGATCGCCGCCAGGTGCTCGAGCGCTTCCTCGAGGCGTGCGCGGAGCTGTTCGCCGACGGCTTCGAGTCCGGGAACACCGCGGCGTGGTCGGCGACGGTGCCTTGAGTCAGGGGCTA
>PQAJ01000185.1 GCA_003105185.1 Holophagae bacterium | reverse complement strand
CACTGAGGGGCTGGTCGGGCAGTCTCAGTCCGCGTCATCCTGCTAAGATCAAGACATGACGGGAACCGTCCTGTACGTGGACGATGACACCGCCAATCTGGTGGTGCTCAAGGCGACGTGCCAGGGCGAATTCGACGTCATCACCGCGGCGAGCGGTCCAGAAGGGCTGGAGATCCTCAAGCAGCGGGAGGTGGCGGTGCTGCTCGTCGACCAGCGGATGCCGGGGATGAGCGGCGTCGAGGTCTTCGAGATCGCGCAGGAGCTGTACCCGGACACCGTCCGCATCCTGATCACCGCCTACTCCGATCTGTCCGACGCGATCAACGCCATCAACCGCGGCAAGATCCGGCGCTACATCCGCAAGCCGTGGGATCCCGACGAGCTCAAGGCGGTGCTGCGCGACGGCATCGAGACCTACCAGATCCGCCGCAAGGTGAACATGCTCGAGACGCGCCTGATCGAGACCGAGCGCACCTATGCGCTCGGTGTGGTGGCGGCCAGCGTCGCTCACGAGCTCCGCAATCCGCTGGCCGCGATGGTGATGGGCGTCGATCTCGCGCAGCTCAGGCTGGACCAGCTGATGGGCGAGATGCGTCCGGGAGGAGGGGTTCTCCCTTCGCACGTTGACACCGTCCGCAAGGTCCGCCATCAGATGGACGAGATTGCTGCGGCTACCGACCAGGTCACGGAGATCACCAAAGGGATGGAGCTGGGGCACCGCCGGCGCGACGAGGACGTGCAGGCGGATCTGAAGGAGATCGTCGACCTGACTCTCACCTTCGTGCGGGCCGCGCTGCTCAAGTGCGCCCTGCTCGAGGTCGACCTGCAGCCGTGCCCGCCGGTGAAGGGCTCGCCGAACAAGCTCGGCCAGGTGATGACCAACCTCCTCGTCAATGCGATGCAGGCCATGCCGGACCGCGGCCGCTCCGAGAATCGGATCAAGGTTTCCCTTGCCCCGGATCAGGCCGAAGGGTGGGTGAGGCTGGCGGTCCAGGACAACGGCGAGGGCATTCCGGACGAAGTCCGCGAGCACATCTTCGACCCGTTCTTCACCACCAAGACCCAAGGCGGCACCGGGCTCGGCCTCGCGATCTCCAAGCGGATTGTCGAGGAGGTTGGGGGCCGCATCGAGGTCGACAGCCGCCCTGGCACGGGGACCACCTTCATCGTCTGGCTCCCCGTCGCCCGGACCTAGGGCGAGGCCGGACGGCGCCGGCGGCAGGAGCCGGCACGGGCCTCCAACTTCAGCTCGCGGCTCGAAATACCGGCAGCGTTGCGGTGTTGTGTGAACAAAGGCGTCGCGCTGGAGGATGAATGATCGCGCTGCACATCGAACCGCCGAGCGGCGAGTCCTTCGTCAAGCGCCTCGAAGGCGGCACGCACGTCATCGGGCGCTCGGAGCAGGCCGATCTGGTGATCCCGGACCGGTCGCTGTCCCGGCAGCACGCCCGGCTGACCTTCCAGGACGGTATCTGGACGATCGAGGACCTCGGCTCGCGCAACGGGACCCTGGTCAACCGGCAGCGCATCGATCGGCCGACGCCGCTGAGGCCGGGCGATGTCGTGGGCCTCGGCGCGAGCACGTTCATCGTGCGGACGGGCGGTGAGGCGGCGCCGGCAGCCGGAGGCGCCGGTCGAGGATTCGGCGACCACACGATGTTCAGATCGGCGGCAGCACTGCTCGAGGAGTCGGGCGCGCTACAGCCGCCGGCCGGCGCTCCCTCGGACGATCGATTCAGGTCGTATGCGGAGCGGCTGCGCACCCTCAACGAGGTGCACGAGGCGCTCGGCCGCACGGTCGCCATCGAGGATCTGCTGGACCTCATCCTCGACCGGGCGTTCGCCGCCCTCCGCCCCGAGGAGGGGGCGATCTTTCTCAAGAGCGCCGACGGTGAGTACGACTGTGTCGCGAGCAGGTCCAACCGGGGGCCCGAGCATCGTTGCCTGTACTCCACTAGCCTGATCCGCGAGGTCGCCGAGAAGGGCCTGGCGGCTCTGGTGCTCGACGCCGAGGTCGACGATCGATTCAAGCAGGCGATGAGCATCCTCAGCGCCGGAGTGCGGAGCCTGGTCGCGGCACCGCTGCTCGACCCCGATGGGCCGCTGGGGATGATGGTTCTCGGCTCAACCTTCTCCGTGCGGCGCTTCAACGAGGAGGACATGCAGCTGCTGGTGTCCCTGGCATCGGTCGCGGCGATGAGGATCCGCAATCTGCGACTCGCCGAGGAGGCGGCGGAGCGGAAAAGGCTCGAACGCGAGGTGACGCTCGCCCGCGAGATCCAGATGGCGCTGCTTCCCGACCGGCTCCCGGAGGTCCCAGGCTGGGAGCTTCACGGCGGCAACTCACCCTCCCGCGGCGTGTCCGGCGACCTGTTCAAGGTGGTCGAGCAGACGCCGGGCCGCGACTACGCGCTGTTTCTGGCCGACGTGTCCGGCAAGGGGATTGGCGCCGCGCTGCTGACCGCCTCGCTCGAGGCTCTCGTGGCGGCGCAGATCGAGTTGGCCACTCCGCCGGACCAGGCCTGCGAGCTGGTGTCGCGGCTGCTCTATGACCGGACGTCGCCTGAGAAGTACGCGACCGGCTTCCTCGGCTTGCTGGACGCCGGATCGGGGACCCTCCGCTACGCCAGCGCCGGCCACAACCCGGGCCTGCTGGTTCACGGCGATGGGACCACTGAGTGGCTGCACGCGACTGGCGCACCGCTCGGGCTGATGCCGGTGGGCGGGTACGGGGCGGCCGAGATCACGCTTGCCGCCGGCGACACGGTCGTSCTSTACACCGACGGCATCACCGAAGCGAACAAYCCSGASGASGAGGAGTWCGGGGARSAGMGGCTCGAGGCGGTKTGCGTCGCCAACCGCCASCTCCCGCCGCGCGARCTCGCCGCCGYGCTGGACCGCGAGCTCGAGRCCTTCGCGCAGGGAGTGCCGTTCGCCGACGACCGCACGCTGGTCATCCTCCGCAAGCTCGGTTGAACCCCGACTCGGCAGGGCTGTCGGCTGGGGCATCGGCCTCTATCGATGGAAAGCGTGCCTGGCTGGTCGACTCACTCTCGTACGATGAGAACGAGCACGTCCTGACGCGGCATGGCTGGCGTCCGTCAGCCGGCACGCGCCGAGGTGTTCAAGCCGTTGATGGGGCGGACGCCTCGATGCTGGCGCCAAGGTCGAGCCGGTCAGTCGGGTCGGCGAGGCGGGGGTGCCAACCCCGCCAGCCGATCTCGACTTCCGACAGCCGCGGCGGTGCTCAGTTGTCAAGCGCTCCAGCCGTGATCCAGTCGCGGATGAGCTGGATGAGTGACTGTGGGAGGTTCCGATGGCCGCCCTCGAGCATGATGACCAGGACGCTGTTGTCGGGATTGCCGGGAATGACCCGGGTCCCGGATTGGGTGGTCGCCGGGACGTTGACCAGATTGGCGTGCGCCTGTCCCTGCTCGAGGTTCATGCCGGCCTCCGGGCTGCCGCCGCCGTGGCATGCGATACAGCGTGGTGTGAAGATCTCGGTCTGAATCTGCGTCAGTGTGGGTGCGGAGGTCACCACAGTGACCGTGCGGGTGGGCGGCGTCGGGTCGGCGAGCCCGTGGCTGTCGGTGGCGGTGAGGGTTACCGTGTAGACGCCCGCGTTGGCGTAGGTGTGGTTCCCCGGGACGAGGCTGGTCGAGGTGATGCCGTCGCCGAAGTCCCAGAGCACGGTGACCGGATCACCGTCGGGGTCGGTGGCGCTGCCCGAGAAGTACACGGACTCGCCCGGCGCGATGGTAACGTCGGCCGAGGGCTGGTCGATGGTTGCGTTCGGTGGCGAGTTTGCCGCTTCGACCGTCACGATGCGTGTCGCCGGGGTGGGGTCAGCGAGCCCGTGGCTGTCGGTGGC
>PQAJ01000184.1 GCA_003105185.1 Holophagae bacterium | reverse complement strand
TCCAGCCGGAATTCTACGCGAGTTGGTCTGAGAGCAGTGAGCGGTGATAGGCGGTACGTGATAAGGGGCACGCGCACGGCCACAGCCTCGTGCCGCCCAAACCCGCTCGTGTCACGGTAGAGCCGGACGTGTCACGGCGAAGCCGAAGGCGGAGCCGGATCCGCTTGCGCGCCCGCTTCCGTCACCGCGCCTGGGCACCGGCCTGAGGCAGCCGAACCTCCCCTTCACCGCACCAGCGCGATCCCCTTCGCCGCGGGGCCGAGCTCGAACGACTGCGGCAGGTGGTCGCCGGCGACCCACACGATGCGCTGCCCGCGGAAGAGCGAGCGCAGCCCGCTGCTCGCCGTGGTGACGTCGTCGAGGGTGGCAATGGCGACGTCCGGTCGCCACGCGGGGGGCGCATCAGCGGCCGGGCCGGAAAGGTCCCAGACCACGAGCGGGACGCGGAGCTCGCCGAGAAAGCGGCGCACCGCCTCCGGGCGGATGCGGGACACGTCCTCGCGCTGCGGTCCCAGCAGCAGCAGCACGGCGCGGCGGAGATTGCCCTCGGCCGCGCGCAGGCCGGCCACGGCGACCGCGTCAGAGACCATCAGCCCGGTCCCCAGCAGGCGATCGTTGTTGGACGCAACGGCCGCGCGGATGATCCCCTCGCCTCCCGGTATGCCGTCCTTGCTGTAGGGGAACAGCAGCGTCTCTCGCGCGCGGCCGCGAGGCCGCACCGGCTCGGCCTCCAGCACCCGTATCTCGTCGTCGGCATCGAGCAGGTCAAGAGGTAGCCACGCGTTGCCACGTCCCGCCTCGCGGGTGACGCGCTTTCGTTCCGCCAGGATCCGGACAAGCAGCTCCTCCGCACCGGGGTCCCGGACCACCACCAGGCGGCCGCGCTCCCGTTCCACTGCGGTCACTCGCAGCTCGTCGCCGCCGGCGGTGAACCAGCCTGCCATCGACTCGACCGGCGGCAGCGGCGAGCTGCCGTCGACGAGCACCGGGACCGCGGTCAGATCCGACGAGGCGTCGCCGCTGAAGCCTGTTCCGAACTCGAGCTGCCGCTTCAGCCGCAGCTCGGGTGAGAACTCGAGCTCGACGGCGAGCACGTGCAGCTCGCCGACGGCGGCTGCGGAGAGATCGACCCTGCAGGCGCGGTCCACCGCGACCGGGCGCCCGTCGAGGAGGGCCTTGATCGAGCGCGGTCGCTCGAACTCGGGGCTGGTCCACGTCAGCTGCGCCGCCACCACCCGGCCAGAGTCGTCGACGGTGGGCACGATCGCTGCCTCGGCCGGGCTCTGCGGCAGGTTGATGCGCTGGGCATCGCGCGCGACCTCGTGGCCCTCGTCGTCGAAGGCCACGACCTCGAGCAGGCCCGGGTGCAGCTCCCGGCCGAAGTCGCACCGCATCGCCCAGGGAGGCGCCGAGGCCTCGGCCACGACCCTGCCGTTCAGCCGCAGCTCGACTCGCGCCGTCGGCGCGGAGACGACGACCTCGACGCCTTGCACTCCGACCACCAGGCCAGCGAGAAGGGTCAGGAACCTGACCATGCTCGATCAGCCCCTGGTCTGGACCAGGGCCGATGCCTCGGTTCCAGACCGCTGGTCGCGAACCGCGACCGCGACCTGGCTCGACGTCTGCTCGACCATCAGCCGCAGCCGCGCCGCCGCCACCGTGGTCGCGGTCACGCGCGCGGTCGGCAGCCGGACCGTCAGCTGGAGCAGACGCGCGGGCAGCGGGCTGCCGTTGGCGTCCGCGGCGACGACCGCGACCGCCATCGAGCCCACCTGGTCGGTGCCGTCCTCCTCGAGCACGAGGTGTCGCGCCGGGATCTCGAGTCGGATCTCCTGGATGTAGCGATCGCCCTCGGCGGGTTCGCTCGGCCCCAGCGAGACCTTGAGCTCGAGCGGATTCGGACCTTCGTCGATCATCAACCGGGACACGGCGATGTCGGCGAGCCGCTGGTCGACGCTCGGGTTCGGGACGCGCTCGTGGGTCCGGACCTGGAGGTCGTCGCGCGTCAGCCGGACCTTGTAGTTGTGGACCCTGCCGTCGGGCGGGCCGGGCCGGCGGTAGCCGATGAAGTAGTAGGAGCCGAGCAGCTGACCGAGCGTGTCGAAGTACTGGTCGAAGTTCCGGTTGCTCCCGAACATCGAGCCGCCGGTCGCCTGCGACAGGAAGGCGCTGCCCTCCTCGAGGCTCCGCATGGCACCGAAGTCGTAGCCCCCGGTCGCGCCCCGCCCGCGCTGGTCGGTCACCCACTGGGTGTCGGGATCGGCGCCGGCGGAGCCAGTGTTCGCCGCCTCGCGATCCCGGTCCGAGGCGTCGACCACGTGGAGCACGGTGCCCGCGACCTGGGAGACGTCCGCGATGTACCGGAACTCGTCGAGCAGCTCCCGCTCGGTGGCCCACAGCTCGGGCTGCGCGAGGGTCATCTTCTGTGACAAGCTGCTGAACTTGGTGAAGAAGACCTGGTAGAGGTCGAGGCCGGGATGGATCATCAGGTCCTCGGTCACCCACAGCACGTCCTTGCGCCCCGGCAGCCCGGTCATACCCCGGATCAGCCGGTCCATGCCGACCAGGGTCTGTCCCACGCGGGACCACTCCTGGTGGCGCAAGGCCTCGATTTGGTTGAGGTAGGTCCTCGCCTGCTGCTCGCCCATCGCCCCGACCACCGGCTTGGCCTGCCCCCATGGGTTGTTCCCCGGGGGAGGTTGGGTTCCCCCGGCACCTCCGCCACCCCCTCCGCCGCCGCCGCTCGGCAGCGACTGCGGAATCGGCTCGAGATCTATGTTGACCGACTGGGCCGCCTGGATCTCCCTCACCAGCAGCCGCTTGCTGCTCTTGATCATGTCGCCCTGGGTCGGCCGCTGGTCGACCTCCTCCAGCGCCGAGATCACGAGCGACGGGTCGGCGGTGAGCGGCTGCAGGATCTTGAGCTCGGGCTCGAGCACCGCGACCATGACCCGGCCGCCTTTGGCCGTCGCACTGCCCGCCCACGGCACCAGCGCCTTGAGCACGCGCCCGCGCTGCCGCTTCTCGAGCCCGGTGTGGTCGAAGACGACCGCGACCTGGGACACCGGGAGCGGCTGGGCGGCCGCCGCCGCCGAGCTCCCTGCAGCCTGCGGGACGGTTGTGGCCGGCGGCTCGCCCGCGACCCCGACCTCGACCGTGCCGATGGCTGAGAAGTTGGTGATCTCCATCGGCTCTCCGCTCTCCTCGATCACGAAGTCGGCCGCCGTCAGCCCCTTCACCGGCTCGCCCTTGCGGTCGACCACGGTGACGTAGATGTTGACGACGTTGACCTCCACCTCCTCGGTGAACACCGGCGTCGGAGCCGGCGGAGCGCCTACCTCCTCCTGCGCCGGCGCGGTCGAGGACGCCGCGAGCAAGGCGCCACAGATCAGGGCCACGCTCCCGATCGCTGCGCGCCGAGTTGCGTCAGGGTGCTGTGCAGACATCAGCCCTCCGTTCGCCCGATCGGCTGCCTTTGCGAGCGCTCGCTGCCGCCCGCGACCAGGCCCGGACAGCGGTCGATCCCACCCTACCACGCCCCGGACTGCGACGCCGTCGCAGTCGATACGCACGCGGGGGCCGGCTGTTTCGAGCCCGGTGGATCACCTTGTCGCCGCGAGCGCAGCGCGCAGCTCTTCATCCACCCGCTCCGGGTGGTAGCTGCGGTGCCACGCCTCACGGCCGCGCTCGGCCAGCCGGCCGGCAGCCTGCGGGTCCAGGAGGAGCCCGGTGACCGCTCGCTGCCACTCCTCGGCGCCGTCGGCGACGGCGAGCGCGGCCTGCGCGTCGGCGGCGAGGCCGGCTGCCGTCCACGGATGGGCGACCACGGGCAGCCCTGCGGCCCACGCCTCGAGGACCTTCATCGGTACGCCGGAGCCGCTCGCCATCGGAGCAATCGCGACCGTCGCGGAGGCGAGGAAGGGGTCGAGGTCCTCGACGTCGCCGTGGACCTCGACTCCGGGCAGGCGGCCGAGCCGCCGCACCGCGGCCGCCGGCCGGGCGCCGGCCAGCACCCAGCGCGCGCCCGGCAGGGAGGCCGCGATCCGGGGCCACACTTTCTCTGCAAACCACAGCGCGCCGCGCACGGTCGGCCGGTAGCCGAGGTTGCCCGAGAGCAGGACGCGGGGCTCCGTTCCGGCGCCGGCTCGGGCCGTGACAGCGCGGCCCGACACCGGCACTACCCGTCCCTGCCGCGCGCCGATCGCGTCCAGATCGCGCGCCGAGACCGCGATCGACAGCGCGGCGCGGCTCGCGAGCTCGCGCTCGCGGCGTCGGCAACGGCCGGCCTCCGCCCGCAGCAGCGGCCGCAGCGCGGGCGGAGCGAGCAGCGCGGCGCGCTCGAAGTGCAGGCCCATGGCATCGATCGCGTCGAACAGCGCCGGGAGTCCGGGGGCCTCGCGGCGGAGTTGCTCGAGCGCCCAGCCGCAGCGGACCATCTGCACGATCGCGACGTCCGGCCGCTGCTCGCGAATCGCGCGGGACAGCGCGCGGTGGGCGGACCGGGCCGCATACAGCCCTTCCTGGATGGGCTGTCCGTCGACGAGCGACGAGACGACCGCACCCGCCCGCTCGCCGAGACCGGAGGCGTGAGTCCAAAGCGCCGCCTTCTCGTCGCCGAGCTGTCGGGCCAGCTCCGGCTGTGCCGGACGCGGGCAGACGAGCGCGATCTCCTCGCCGGCGAGCGCCCGCAGCCACTCGACGGTCCGCACCTGATTGCCGCGCCACGGTGGCAGCGGGAAGCGGCTGGCGACGATCAGAACCCGCATCGCGCCCGCCGGACTCGATCCCGATCATCGACCGCAGGGAGAGCTCTCGCGGCGCGCCCTCCGGACGGAGGGGCCTGGCCGGCGAAAGCAGCCGGCCGTGCTGCGCCGACGCCTCGGCCGTGAACCAACTCGCCGTCCTCTCGATCAGCCCGCGCGGAAGAAGTCAGCGATGACGCTGACGACCTCGACAAGCTCGGCGTCCGTCAGCTCGGGGAAGACCGGCAGCGCCAGGACCTCGTGGCTCGCCCGCTCGGCCACCGGGCACTCGCCCTCGCGGTGCCCGAGGTGTCGGAAGCAGGGCTGCAGGTGCAGCGGCAGCGGGTAGTAGACCGAGCAGCCGATGCCCTTCGCCAGCAGGTGGGCCTTGAGCTCGTCCCGCCGCGGCGCGCGAATCACGAACTGGTTGAAGGTGTGGCCGCGGCCGGCCACGGCTTCGGGGAGCTCGACGATGCCGTCGAGGCCGGCCTGGGCGAACAGCGTCCGGTAGCGGGCGGCGTTGCGGCGCCGGCCTTCGATCCAGCCCGCGGTGTGCGGCAGCTTGACCCGGAGCACCGCCGCCTGCAGGGCGTGGAGGCGGAAGTTGCCACCGACGCGCGGGTGCTCGTAGGGGCCGGACTGGCCATGAACCCGCAGCTCCCGCAGCAACCGCATCATCTCGTCGGAGCCGGTGGTGACGAGCCCGCCGTCGCCGAAGCCGCCGAGGTTCTTCGACGGAAAGAACGAGAAGGCGCCGAGCAGGCCGATGCCGCCGGTCGGCCGTCCCTCGAAATCGGCGCCCCACGACTGCGCGCAGTCCTCGATGATCGGCACCGCCCGAGCGGCGTCGGCGATCGCCGCCATGTCCGCCGACTGGCCGAACAGGTGGACCGGGATCACCGCCTTGGTGCGCGGCCCGATCGCGGCGGCGAGCGCGTCMGSGTCGATGCAGTAGTCGCCCGCCGTGATGTCCACGAACACCGGCTTCGCGCCGAGGCGCTCGACGACCCCGGCGGTCGCGAAAAAGGTGAAGGTCGGCACTACCACCTCGTCGCCATGCCCCACTCCGAGCGCCATCAGCGCCGCCAGCAGGGCGTCGGTGCCCGAGCTGACGCCCACGGCGTGGGCCAAGCCGAGAGCTGCCGCAGCCTCCCGCTCGAAGGCCTCGACCTCCGGGCCGAGGATGAAGTACTGGCTGTCGCAGACCCGGTCGACGACCTCGCGGACCTGCTCGCGGATCGGCGTGTACTGGCGTTTCAAATCAAGCAGTGGAACCGGCATCTCTCCACCTCCCGGCACACAAGGATACTCCCGGCGAACCCCCGGTTCGCCGGGATCAGTGGCGGTACCAGATCTGGTAGCGCGAGACCGGTCGCTCGAGGCGGCCCCGCGCCCGCAGCCACCAGGCGACCGCGGCCCCGGCCAGGAAGCCGCCGACGTGGGCGAACCACGCGACCCCGCCGACCTCGGGCCGGGCGGCCAGCGACAGCGCGCCTTCGAAGAACTGGAGGACGAACCAGAAGCCCAGCATCGCCAGCGCCGGTAGCTCGGTGACGGTAATGAAGAAACCGAGGAAGACCAGGGTGTGGATCCGCGAGTGGGGGTACATCACCAGGTAGGCGCCGAGGACTGCAGCAATGGCCCCGGAGGCGCCGACGGTCGGCACCGTCGATGACGGCTGAGTCAGAGCGTGGGCGAGCGCAGCGGCCGCGCCGCCGCCAAGGTAGAGCAGCAGGTAGCGGAGGTGGCCGAGCGCGCTTTCGACGTTGTCGCCGAACACGTACAGGAACCACATGTTGCCGATGATGTGGAGCCAGCCGCCGTGCAGGAACATCGATAGCAGGATGGTCACCAGGTTGCCGGCGATGCCGTAGTCGGGAATCCCGGCGGCCGCCGGCAGCGAGCCGAACAGCCGAGCCGGGATGAAGGCCGCGGCGAAGAACAGCCGCTCGACGTCGCTGCCCAGGACCAGCTGGTAAACGAAGGCCACGGAGCAGGCCACGATCAGCCCGATATTGACCACCGGCGTGATCCGCGGCGCGATCGAGTCACGGATCGGGAACAGCATGGGGAGAGTATAGGGGCTGGAGGGTAGCTATTTCGCGCTTCCACTTCCGCTTCCGTGCCCGCTTCCGGCAAGAGGCCGTGACGCGGGCTCGACTCTCCCGCCGGGGCAGCGGTGGCCTTCGCGCCGGTTGCTCAGGACGATCTCCCGGGGACGGTCACCCGTCGGGCGCGGAAGCGGGCGCGGGCACGACGGGGTTTTCGGAGTCTCAACAATCGGCGGACCTCTGCTAACATTCACCACCCGCGAGGGCTGTGGGGGGTATCGCATGCACATTTGCGTCGTCGGAACCGGGTACGTGGGTCTGGTGACGGGCGCCTGCCTGGCCGACCTCGGAATGAACGTCACCTGCGTGGACAACGACCAGCGCAAGGTCGACATGCTGCTGCGCGGCGAGATGCCGATCTACGAGCCCGGTCTCGACACGCTGGTGGCGAAGAACGCCAAGGCCGACCGGCTGCACTTCACCGGCGACCTGAAGACCGCGATCCAGCGGGCGCTCGCCATCTTCATCGCAGTCGGCACGCCGCCCAAGGAGGACGGATCGGCCGACCTCTCGTATGTGATCCAGGTCGCCGAGTCGATCGCCGACAATCTGACGGGATACAAGGTCGTGGTGACAAAGTCGACCGTCCCGATCGGCACCGGCCAGCTCATCGAGCGGATCATCCGCAAGCGCACCGGGAACGAGGTCCCGTTCTCGGTGGTGTCGAACCCCGAGTTCCTGCGCGAGGGTTCCGCGATCGAGGATTTCATGCGCCCGGATCGCGTCGTGATCGGCGCCCGCGACCCGCAGGCGGTCGCCATCATGAAGGACATCTACTCGCCGCTCTACCTGATCGAGACACCGTTCGTGATCACCAACGTCGAATCGTCGGAGCTGATCAAGTACGCCTCCAACGCCTTCCTCGCGACCAAGATCACCTTCATCAACGAGGTGGCTGAGCTGTGCGAGCGGCTCGGCGCCGACGTCCACCACGTCGCCAAGGGAATGGGGCTGGACCGGCGGATCGGACCCAAGTTCCTGCACCCTGGCCCCGGTTACGGCGGGTCGTGCTTCCCCAAGGACACCCAGGCGCTGGCCGACATCGCACGCAACGCCGGCCGCCCGTTCGAGATCGTCGAGACGGTCATCGAGGTCAACGAGCGCATGAAGGAGCGGTCGGTCGCGAAGGTGATGGCGGCCCTCGACGGTGAGCCGGCGGGCAAGACCGTGGCGCTGCTCGGTCTTTCGTTCAAGCCCGAGACCGACGACATGCGCGAGTCGGTCTCGATCCCCCTCGCGCGCACGTTGATCGACGGCGGCGCCACGGTCCGCGCGTACGACCCGGTGGCCATGGACAACGCGCGCCCGCTGCTGCCCGAGGGCGTCCAGTACTGCACGGACTCCTATGACGCCGCCCAGGGCGCCGACCTGCTGGTCATCGTGACCGAGTGGAACCAGTTCCGGTCGCTCGATCTCGAGCGGATCCGCAGCCTGCTGGCCCGGCCCGCGGTGGTCGACCTGCGCAACCTCTATCAGCCCGAGAAGATGCGCGAGTCCGGCTTCGAGTACGAGGCGATGGGCCGCGCCGCCGCCGATCTCCCGGCTGAGTGAGAAGCGGCCGGCGACCGTGGCCGACGAACCGGCGGTCCGCCTCGACATCTGGCTCGACGTCGCCTGCCTATTCAAGTCGCGGTCCCAGGCCCAGAATGCCTGCGCCCTCGGACGCGTCGAGGTCAACGGCGACCGCGGCAAGCCGCACCGGCTGGTCCGTCCCGGCGACCGGATCCGGATCTCGCTGCCGGCCGGCCGTTGGCGGCTCGTCGAGGTGGTCGGCGTCGCCGACCGCCACCTGGCTCGAGCCGCCGCCCGGGAGCTTTTCCTCGACCACACGCCGCCGCCGACCCGCGAGGAGATCGAGCTGCGGCGCCTGCAGCGGCTAGGAGCGCCTCCCCAACGGCCGGCCGGCGCCGGGGCGCCGAAGAAGCGCGAGCGCAGGGACCTGCGCCGGCTGAAGGAAGGTCCTGAGGAGTAGGGGTCAGGGGTTCAACCTCACCCGCTTCCGCTCGTGTCACGGCGCAGTCCGACATGTCACGGCGGAGCCAAAGGCGAAGGCGGAAGGACGAAGCCGGATCCGCGACCGCTTCCGCGCCCGGGAGGCGAAGCAATTACGAGGAGAGGGCGTCCTGCGG
>PQAJ01000183.1 GCA_003105185.1 Holophagae bacterium | reverse complement strand
CTTCGTCGCTCCAGGCAGACACCGGTCCTGGCGATCGGGAGCGCTCTCGGCGCCGTGATCGTCCTCCTCGCAGCAGGCCTCGCCTGGTGGCAACATTGGCCCCCGTTTCAGGCCCCGGCCCAGCCCGAGTACGAGGGGATCACGTTCCGGCAGGGCGCAGTGCTGGCGGCTCGGTTCGCGCCGAGCGGACACGACGTGCTCTACACGGCGGCATGGGAGGAGGAGCCCCTCCAGACCTATGCCGTGTCGCTCGACGAGCTTCAGGAGAAAGCGGTCGGCCCGAGCGAAGCCCTACTTCTCAACCTGACCGCCAGAGGCGATGCGCTGCTCCTGCTGGCGGCGCGACAGCGGCCGGATGTTCCGGCGACCCCGACCGGCGCCAGCGGATTCATCGGCACCCTCGCCATCGCTCCCTGGGTCGGCCAGCTGGTTCCCAAGGAACGCCTCGCAGGGGTGCAGGCGGCCGACATCGGCCCCGACGGGACGCTTGCGGTCGTGCGCGAGGAGGCGGGCCGCTGCCGGCTCGAGTGCCCTCCAGGCACCGTGCGGGCAGTGACCTCCGGGAACTTCGGGCCGGTGCGCTTCTCACCAAACGGCAAGCTGCTGGCCTTCGACGAGCACCCGATCGAGGACTACAGCGACAGCCGGGTCAGCCTCCTCGACCTGCGCACAGGACAGGTCAGGGTCATCCTCGGGCCCGCCGAGTGGATCGAGGGGCTGGCGTGGAGAGGCGCCGAGCTCTGGTGCAGCGCCAGCGACACCGTCGTCGCGGTGCGGCCGGACGGGAGCACGCGACAGGTGCTCAAACTGCCAGGCTACGTGATCCTGGARGACGTGGCGCCCGACGGCCGCGTGCTGCTGAGCCGGCACATTTGGCGGTTCGGCCTGCTCGCGTTCTCCGAGGAGGGGACGCCGCCGCAGGTCATCAGCCGAGGCAGCTGGCCGTGGCTGGAGGACCTCGCKGCSGACGGCCGCATCCTGTTTGCCGAGCAAGTGAACCCGAGGACGGGAGGCCTCTATCTCGCGTCGGGCGACGGCGCGCCGGCGGTCAGGGTAGGCGGCGTCGAGGCCACGACCTTTTCGTCGCTCGCGCCCGACAGGCCCTGGGTGGCGACATGGCGGTCCGGGTCGCCGCCCCACGTGACCCTGCTTCCCACCGGCGCCGGCGAGCCCAGGGAGCTCGCGGTCCCGAATCTCGAAGCGTGCATCGGATTGGGCTGGACGCGCGACGGCCGGATCCTGGTTTCCGGCTTCGAGGCAGGCAAGGGCAAGCGGATCTTCGAGCTGAATCCCGAGACAGGCTCTTTGACGCCCATCACCGAGGAAGGCATCTACTTCGACTCCTTCCTGCCCCCGAAGACCTCACCCGACGGGTCCCGCTTCCTGGCCCGCTCCAGGGACGGTGTGGTGGTCGTGCCGCTCCAGGAGGGCGGCGGCGGGCCCCGGCTGGTGACCGGCGTCGAGGTCGGCGAGAAGGTCGTCGGCTGGTGCGCGGACTCGAGGCACGTATTTGTCGTGCACTGGGGCCCGTTCCCGATCCAGGTGTGGCGCCTGGACCCTGACACGGGGCAGCGGGAAAAGGCCCGCACCATCGACCCGCAGGGCTATCACGGTCCGCCTGCCGAGAATGTATTCCTCACCCCCGACGGGAAGCGCGGCGCCATGCTGATGCGGCTCTTTCACTCCGAGCTGTTCGTCGTCAAGGGGTTGACGTAGGAGGCGCATGATCCGAGTGATTGGTCCGCTRACATGAGCCTCGCGCAGGGCACTCATCTCGGCCCCTACGAGATTCTGGCCCCGATCGGCGCSGGCGGRATGGGCGAGGTSTACCGCGCCCACGACCCCCGCCTCGGCCGTGACGTCGCGATCAAGGTCCTGCCGCGGGTGTTCGCCGACGATGTCGAGCGGCTGCGGCGCTTCGAGCAGGAAGCCCGCGCCGCCGGCTCGCTCAATCACCCCAACATCCTGTCCATCTATGACATCGGGACCCACGAGGGATCGCCGTTCCTGGTCATGGAGTTGCTGCCGGGCCAGAACCTCGCCGAGCGGCTGCGAACCGGCGCGCTGCCGGTGGACGCCGCTCTCGACCTCGCAACGCAGATCGCGCAGGGCCTTTCCGCGGCGCACCAGCAAGGTATCGTCCACCGCGATCTCAAGCCCGCCAACCTGTTCATCACGACCGGCGAGCGGTTGAAGATCCTCGATTTCGGGCTGGCGAAGCAGTGCCCGGCGACATCGCCCGGCCCGCAAACCGAGCTGCCCACCCAGGACCTCGCCGGCAGCACCCAGGCGGGAGTTCTCCTCGGCACGGTGGGCTACATGTCTCCCGAACAGGCCAGGGGGCAGCCGGCCGACAAGCGCAGCGACATCTTCAGCTTCGGCTGCGTGCTCTACGAGATGCTGGGAGGACGGCCGCCGTTCAGCAGGGGAAGCGTGGCCGAGACTCTGAGTGCCATCCTCACCGAGCAGCCGCCGCCGCTGGGGGGCCCGTCGGGACCCGTGGCGTCGAGGCTGGAGCGCATCGCGCGGCGCTGTATGGAGAAGCGTCCCCAAGACCGCTTCGGATCGGCTGCCGAGCTTTGGTCGGCCCTCGAGGGAGTGGCTCAGGCGCCAGCACTCGAAACCCGACCACAGGAGCCGCCGGACAGGTCAATCGTGGTCCTGCCCTTCGAGAACCTGAGCCCCGACCCCGGGAACGCGTTCTTCGCGGACGGCCTCACCGAGGAGATCATCGCCGATCTCTCGAAGGTACGCGCGCTGCGCGTGATCTCGCGCACCTCCGCGATGCACTACCGCGGCACCACGCTGCCGCTCCCCGCCATCGCCCGGGAGCTCAATGTCCGCTACGTGCTGGAGGGCAGCGTCCGCAGGGCCGGGAACAACCTCCGCATCACCGCCCAGCTGATCGAGGCGGCCACCGACGGTCACCTCTGGGCGGAGAAGTACTCGGGCACAGTCGACGACGTGTTCGACATGCAGGAGAGGGTCTCGCGGGCCATCGTCGAGGCCCTGAAGGTCGAGCTGACGCCCCAGGAGAGCCGGCGCCTGGCGGATCGCCCGATCGAGAACGCCTACGCCTTTGAGTGCTACCTCAAGGCCCGCAGGGAGATCTTGCGTTTCGATGCCCCGTCCCTGGAGAACGCCCTCGAGTATCTCGAGGAGGGGCTCCGCGTGCTTCCGGACAACCCGCTCCTGCTGGCGGGCGTCGGCTACGCGCACATCCAGCGGGTGAACATCGGCGTCGGGCAGGAGGAGAGCCTCGAAAAGGCAGAGGCCTTCGCGTCCCGGGCGATCTACCTTGCTCCGGAGCTGCCGCAGGGCCATCTCGTGCTCGGGTTGACCGCCATCCTTCATCGCGGAATGACTAGGGCGGCCATCGAGCACTACAAACACGCGCTTGCGGCAGAGCCGAACAACCCGGATGCGCTGCGGTGGCTGGGCATGTTCTGCACGTACCTCGGGAAGTCGCACGAAGCGCTCGCGCTCAGCAACAGGGCGGTTGCGATCGATCCCATGTCACCCAGGATGTTCGTGCCGCTCGCGTACTGCCACTGGCACGATGGGCGCTTCGAAGCAGCTCTGGCGGTCCTGGAGCATGCCGGCTCGATCAACCCCAATGATCCGAGCACGAAGCTCGTCCGGGCGATCGGAGTGCCCCTCCTCTTCTACCTGGGACGAGACGACGAAGCCGCCGCTCTCGTCGAGTCGGTCGAGAAGGACGAACCACCGACCATCTTCGGCCATTTGAGCGTGCTGTGGCGCTGCGCATTCTCGGGAGATCGCAAGAAGATATCGACGTTGCTGACCTCGGAGGTGCTGAAGACCTGTCGGCGGGACTTTGAGTATTCCTGGGATCTGGCGTGCGTCTACGCGAAGCTCGGTGATGCCGACAGCGCATTGGCCTGGCTGGAGAACGCCGTCGAGCTGGGATTCCTGAACCACCGCTTCCTTGCCGAGATCGATCCCGTGCTCGCGCCGCTGCGTGGTGACCCGCGCTTCGAGGCGCTGATGGCGCGCGCGAGAGAGA
>PQAJ01000182.1 GCA_003105185.1 Holophagae bacterium | reverse complement strand
GCGTCGGCCAACGACACAACGAGGTCTTCAGTCCCATGATCAAGTTCCCCCTCCTCTCGAGAATCCTCTCGCTCGACCGCAGATCTTACACTGACTCGATCCGGAATCGTCCGTCCGGGCCGCCAGCCCGGTCTCCGATCAGCCGCCGCGCGGCGCCGAACCCTCGATGAACGCCAGCAGCTGCCGCCCGATCTCTTGGTCCGGGTAGAGGGCGACCAGGCGCTCGGCGAGCGGCCGCGCCTCGGTGACCAGTCCCCGGCGGATGAGGTGGTCAGCCAGCGCCACCAGCAGGTCCAGGCTGTCGGGCTCGATCCGCAGCGCCTGCTCGAGCTCGGCCCGCGCCTCGTCGAGCCGGCCGACCTTCTGCAGCAGCAATCCAAGGTTGTAGTGCGCCCGCGCATCGCGGGGCAGCGCGGCCGCCGCCCGCTCGAGCCACCCCAGGCCCTCGTCGGGACGGCCCATCTCCACCAGCAGCAGGCCCAGCGAGTAGGCCGCCTCCGCGTTGTCGGGGTAAGCCGCCAGCACCTCGCGCAGCTCGGTCTCGGCCTCGTCGTTGCGGCCCTGGCCGCTGAGCAGCACCGCCAGGTTCATCCTCGCCGGATAGAACAGCTCGTCGATCGCCAGCGCCAGGCGGTAGTAGCGCTCCGCCTCGCCCGCGCGTCCCAAGCTGAGGTTGAGGTTGCCCAGGTTCATGCCCGAGGACGCGAAGTCGAGCGAGTACTCCATCGCCGTCCGGTACTCCGCGAGCGCGCTGTCGAAGGCCTCCTGCTGGTAGCTCTTGAGCAGCTCCCGCGGCACGCCGGCGAGGTTGGAGAGCGCGGCCAGCCGCACCGCCTTGACCGGGTCCGACAGCAGCGGCGCGAGCAGGGCGGCGCGCTCGGCGGGGTCGGCGATCGCCAGGTTGCTGACCGCGGTGTGGCGGATCAGCGGATCCTCCGCGGCCACGCCGGCGCGGACCGCGGCCGCCGCCTCGGCGCCCGGGTAGGCGGACAGCAGCTCGAGGGCGGTCGCGCGGACGATCGCCGGCTGCAGCGGGTGGCCGGCGAGCCGGGCCAGCTCGGCCACCGCCGACGGCTCGCCGCGGCGGGCGGCGGCGAAGGTCGTGCCGTAGTGCGGCCGGCGGGCCTGGCCGTACCAGCGCCGGTAGGCGTCGACCGACCACTGCAGCGGCCGGTCGTCGTGGCAGCCGCCCTGGGTGCACGCGTTGGGCGTCCCGATCTCCGCGGTCAGGTCGGGACGGGGCAGCCGGAGGCTGTGGTCGGCGCGCCAGTCGATCACCATGTAGGGCCGCTCCACCATGTGGCACTTCACGCAGAGCGCGCCGTCCGACGGCCTGCCCTCGACGACCTTCTTGTGGAAGTGGTGGTCGTAGCTGTCGTAGACCTCGCGCTGGTGGCACTGCAGGCAGAGCTCGTTGCCCTGGTACCGCAGCTTCAGGCCGTGGCTGTCGTGGCAGTCGCGGCAGCTGACGCCCCGGGCGTACATCTTGCTCTGCAGGAACGCGCCGTAGGTGTAGACCTCGTCGAGGTCCTGGCCGTCGGCGAAGTAGAGGCCCTCGACCAGCAGCGACGGCAGCATGTGGTCGAGCAGCTGCAGGCCGCGGTGGTCCCAGTCGCCGAGCTCGGCGCGCCGCGAGTGGCAGGGGGCGCACAGCTCGACCAGCGCGGCGGGCGAGATGCCAGCAGTCGGGACCACCAGGCCGAGGTCGGGCAGCTCGGGGCGGGCCATCGGCGGCACCCTGGCCCATGCGACGTGGCGCGAGCCGGGACCGTGGCAGGCCTCGCAGTTGACGTCGATGTCGGTCCAGCTGGTGGTGTAGGTCTCGCTGTCCGGGTGGTAGCCCTTCTGCAGGTTGGTGGAGTGACACTCGGCGCACATCCCGTTCCAGTTCTGGCCGTTGCGGGTCCAGTGCAGCCAGTCGTCAGCGGGGATGTCCTGGTCCGGGTAGAGGTGGTACCAGCGCCGCCGCTCGACGTCCCAGGCCAGGCCGAGCGCCTGCAGCCGGCCGCCCGGGAAGGGGATCAGGTACTGCTGGAGCGGCTCGAAGCCGAAGACGTACGCGACCTCGAACTCGGCCATCGTTCCGCCCGGCCCCTCGGTCCAGACCAGGAACTTCCCGTCCCGGCGGTAGAAGCGGGAGGTGACGCCGTGGAAGCTGACCTCGACGTTGTTGAAGTTGCCCCTGACCGTCTCCTCGGTCGCCTCGGCCATCGCCAGGTCGTGGTCGGAGCCGCGCCACGCCTCGGCGGCCGCCTGGTGGCACTCGACGCAGCCGGCGCCGCCGACGAACGTCGGTGTGGCGTCGGTGGCCGCACGGCCCGCGCCGCTCGGCCCGCGCAGCAGCGACAGCGGGATCGTCACCACGATCACCGCGAGGGCGGCGAGGCCGGCCCGCTCCCAGCGGTGCAGCGCCGGGTCAGCCACCGGCCGCCGTCCGGCTCACGAGCTCACCGCCTGTGACGGCTCGAAGGCCGTCCGCCGCAGCTTG
Organism: Holophagae bacterium; assembly: GCA_003105185.1. Lineage (GTDB taxonomy): Bacteria > Acidobacteriota > Thermoanaerobaculia > Thermoanaerobaculales > Sulfomarinibacteraceae > FEB-10. The sequence goes on along the minus strand of PQAJ01000182.1, from coordinate 8,782 downwards.
GTCCGCAGATCGACCTTGACGATGCCGTTCTCGATCCGCACCGGGTAGCGGTCGAGCGGCCGCGGCGCCGGCGGCCCGACCACCGCGCCGGTGATGTCGAAGGCCGAGGCGTGGCACGGGCAGTCGAAGCGCCCGGTGTCGGCGTTCCAGGGCACCGTGCAGCCGAGGTGGGTGCAGGTGCGGTCGAGCGCGAGGAAGCCCCCGCTCGGAAGGCGCGCCAGGTAGAAGCTGCCGGCCGGGAAGGCGGTGACCGTGCCCGGCGCGAAGTCGTCGATCGGGCCCGCGACGAAGATGTGGCTCTCCTCGTCCGCACCGGAACCGCGCCGCGGCCTCACGAAGGAGAGCGCGATCCACGCCAGCTCGCCGGCGGCGGCCAGGCCGAGCCCCCACCACAGCCAGCTCAGCACGCGTCGGCGGCTCGTCCCGGCCCCGGCGGCCGTCGTCGCGGAAGCGCCGTCGCTCGTCGTCGTCATCACTCTGCGCCTGCCTCCCTCATCGCTGCCACGGCCAGACCAGCGCCATGCCCTCGCCGCGGAACCAGACCCCGATCAGGGTCAGCACCGCGAACGCCACCGCCACTAGGATCACAACCGCCTGCACCGCCTCGTTGACGGAGGCGCCGTAGCGTCGGCGGGCCAGCACGAACGACCCTGCGGCCGCCCCCGCCGCCAGGGCGAGCGGCAGCACGCCGCCGCCGATGAGGCCCGAGGGCCCGCCGGACAGCAGCTCGTCGGCGATCACCAGCAGCGGCGTCACCATGAGCGCAGCCACTGCCGCCAGCGTCGCGGTCCGCCGGCCGGTCGGCGACAGGAACCAGCGGCCGGCCGGCTCGTCGTCCGCGGTCAGGTACGGCAGCAGCAGGAAGCCGATGCCGGCGAGCAGCGGGAAGACGAGCACGGCGAACGTCGGGTGGAGGTGGATCAGGAGCTCCTGGAAGCCCATGAAGTACCAGGGCGCCTTGGCCGGGTTGGTGCTCATCCCGGGGTTGGCGCGCTCGTCGAGCGGCGCGCCGAACAGGGCGGCCAGCACCACCACCACGGCCACGATCACCAGCGCCTGCACGACCTCGCGCAGGAGCAGGTCGGGCAGGAACAGCCGCTTGGCCTCGTCACCCTCGGCCTCGCCCGGTGCCGCCGGCGGCTCGACCACGCCGCCGGCCCGGCGGACGCGCCAGAAGTGGAAGCCCATCAGCACGATCAGCGCGACCGGCACGATCGTGGTGTGGATGGTGTAGAAGCTGACCAGGGTCTGGGTGCCGATCTCGGGGCCGCCGCGCGCAACCTGCTGGAGCGTGTCCCCGACCAGAGGCAGGTAGGCCAGCATCGCGGTCGAGATCGTCACCGCCCAGTACGCGAGCTGGTCCCAGGGCAGCAGGTAGCCGGTGAAGTTGTTGGCGAGCACCGCCGCCAGCAGCCCGCAGCCGATCACCCAGTTGAACTGGCGTGCGCCGTGGTAGCCGCCGGTCAGGAACACCCGCGCGACGTGGAGCAGCAGCACCACCACCAGCAGGTTGGCGCTCCACCAGTGGACCCCGCGGACCAGCGCCCCGAACGGCACCTGGTCCTGGATCGACACCACCGAGTCGTAGGCCACGCCGGGGACCGGCTGGTAGACCAGCTGGTTCAGGATGCCGGTCGCGGCAAGCAGGGTGATCAGCACCAGCGACGACCCGCCGAGGCCGAAGGTGTGGGTCCACGGCAGGGTGCGCGCCGGCACCATCACCGGCCGCAGGTGGAGCAGGAAGGTGAAGCGGGTCAGCGCCGCGCGCTCGCGGTCGGTCCGCGCTTGGAGGGGCCGCGGGAAGATCGACCGCCAGACCCGCTCGAACCACTGCCGCGGTCCCGCGCCGTGGCGGGGGCCGCCCTCGCTGACCGTGGCCGCCTTCCTGGCTGGCTGCACGGCGGCCATTGTAACCGCGCCGCGTCTGCCTCAGTCCCTAGAAATTTTGCTATTGAGTCTCTTGACAGGTCGGACGCCATCGGCTAGGTTAAGTTTACTTAATTCCTACCGCCACCCGACGGTCCATGGACGAGCCCGGCGCAATGGGCGCCGCCGGCCCGTAGCCAGGGGGCGCCACGGTGACATCACATCACCGCGCAAGCGGTGCAAGGAGGTGACCATGCTCTCAGGAAGGACACCGTCCGGTCGCCATCCGGTCGGGGGATGTCTACACCCGACTGATCTCACGGACCGGACCACGAGGACCCCTAGGTGGATGCCTGCAGCCGCCGCCATCGGCCTGGGATTTGCGCTGCTGCTCGCAGCACCCGCGCCCGCGGTCGCGGCTAACGAGGAGGCCCCGGTCCTGATCGGTGAGCCCGAGGCGTCGGCGCTCCTCGTCGAAGCCCAGACCCGCTGCAGCGAGTTCCGCCCGCGCAGCCCGGAGGCGGTGGTTCGCTGGCATGTCGATGCATCCGCGGCTCCCAAGTCGAACCTGGTCGACGAGCTTGAGGCGGCGCGCGACTTCCGGATCGACCTCAGCATGTTCGCGGACGGTCTCGAGCGTGGAGACTACGAGACCTTCATCGTTCCCAAGGACTCGGTGGCTGACCCGACCGCCCACCTGGACCTCGCCAAGGGCGCGTCGCACCCTTCGGCCGGCCGCGAAATGCTCCTCGGGGACCTGCAGCCGGGTGTGACCTACCGGCTGCGGGTGCTGGCGCTGACCTCGCAGGGCTGGCTGGCCAGCGAGCGGTACATGTTCCGGGCCCCAATCTGTCCGGCCGACATGGACGACGAGGCGGCGGGAGGTGCCCCATGACCCTCCGCAGCCAACGCCGTCGCTCGCCCGGGGACACTGCCCATCTCGTACTGATCAACCGACCGCTGGCCGTCACTCCGCTGGCGGCGATCCTGCTCGCGCTCCTGCTAACGGGCGCCTCGCCCGCCCTGGCACAGTTCACCTTCAGCGACATCAACCCGAGCAGCTCGACGCTCGATCCGAGCGACCCGGACGGCGCCACCGGCGGCCGCGTCAACGGCCTCGCGACCGTCGCCGCCGACAACCAGACCTTCTACGCCGCCAGCGAGTGGGGCGGCATCTACAAGTCGACCAACGGCGGCGTCGCCTGGTCGCGGCTCGACGGCCACAACCCCACCGTCACCTGGGACGTCGAGGTCGACCCCAGCGACTCCAGTAAGGTCTACGCGACCTCGTTCTTCGACGGCCGCGTCACCAGCATCGCAGGCATCAATCTGTCCTCGAACGCCGGCGGCACCTGGTCCCACGCCGCAGTGCCGAACACCGGCAACATCTGCTCGACCGGCCGCTTCAACCAGCCCTCGGCCTTCGGCATCGCGATCGATCCCGACGACCCGGACAACGTGTACGTCGGCACCAACTGCGGGCTCGCGGTGAGCACCGACGCCGGCGCGACCTGGTCCCGGATCGAGGTCGACCAGACCCCGGATGGCAGCGACACCGACGTCTGGGACGCGGTGGTTCACGACGGCGGCATCATCGACGCCTGCGGCGACAACGGCCACCATCGCTCGACCGACGGCGGCGCGACCTGGGACGCGGGCCCCGGGCTCCCTGCCGGGCTGTGCTCGATCGCGGTCTCGCCCGACGACGCCGACGTGCTCTTCGCCACCGTCGGCACCAACATCTACGAGTCGTCCAACGGCGGCGACACCTGGACCAACCTCGGGACGCCCGACAAGGCGCGTCAGGGCCGGATCACCTTCATCGCGGTCAATGACCGCACCGGTGACGCCTTCGACCTCTGGTTCGGCGACATCCGGCTCTACCGCGGCTCGTGCGCCAGCACTCCCGCCGCCGGCGCCACCCACTGCCCTCAGGGCTCGCTGGCCGACGACCCTCCGGACACGCCACCGACCGGCTGGGCCGGTCCCTTTACCCGCACCACCGGCGGCCATGACGATCTCGGCGGCATCGTGTTCGACAGCGAGGCCGCCAACGACGCCTGTCCGCTGGTCTACTCGTGCGACGGCGGCGTCTACTACAACACCGACACCACCAGCCCCGGCTGCCACGACCCCAACTGGGAGCAGCCGACGGTCACCCCGCACGGGCTCTGGATGTGGACTCTCGCGGGCGTTGACAAGGCCGGGGCCAGCCTCGAGGACCTCTACTTCGGCAACCAGGACAACGGCACCTTCGGAGCGACCGACGGCGGCTCCGCCTCGGTCAGCTGGAACAACGCCGACTGCTGCGACGGCTTCGACTTCGCGGCCGACGCCGACGACGCCCTATACACGGTGTGCTGCGGCAGCCCGCGGGCCAACAAGATGTACCGCGGCAATCCCGGGCTGATCTCGCATCCGGAGATCAACACCTACCCGGCCGACGGCCTGCTGCCCGGCTTCCGGCCGCCGGACATCGTCGACACCTACGGCCCGAATCAGTTCGTGCTCCTGACCAGGAACTGCACCGTCCCCGCTCCCCCCAACCCCCCCAACGGTTGCTCGGGCGCCAACGGCGGCGACGGCGGCATGTACATCACCAACGACGTCACCGCCAGCCCGATCGTGTGGACCGAACTCGGCAACGCGACCGAGCCGCCCACGGGTTCCGGCGGGATGTGCGGAGTCAAGGCCGCGCTCTCCGGCGGCACTCCCACCTTCTGGGTCCAGGTCGGCAACTGCGACGGCGCCAGCGCCGACCAGCTCTGGCGCTTCGACGGGACCAATCCGTCCGGCACCTGGAGCAACGTGACCCCGGCCGGCGGCATCGGCGTCTTCGACGTCGACCCCAACGACCCCGACCGCCTGCTCGCTTCGATCCTCACCAACCCGCCGCAGATGGTCCTGTCGGACGACGGCGGCGCCACCTGGGACAGCCTGCCGGAGCTCGACGCGCTGATGACCGGCAATGGCGACTACTCCTACGTCAACAGCCGCGGCCCGACCAGCTTCACCGGGCTCAACGGCTACCCGCAGCCGAGCCTGGTCGCGTTCGATGCCGAGGATCCGTCGATCATGGTCGCCGGCGGCCGCGACTCGGGCGTCTTCCTCTCAGCCGACGGCGGCAGCGACTGGGTGCTGGTGACCGATCCGGCCAGCACCGGCGGCAGCGTGCCGCACCTGCCGAGCCCGTATTTCGCCTACTTCGACCACGAGGCGTCGGCCGCCGGCGAGATCAACATGTACGTCGGGACCCGCGGCCGCGGGGTGTGGCGGGTCAGCTTCGACCAGCCGCCGATTGCGGACGCCGGCGGGCCCTACACCACCAACGAGGGTGCGAACGTCCAGCTCGACGGCTCGAACTCGTACGACCCCAGCCCGGGCGGCAGCATCGTTTCCTGGGAGTGGGACTTCGACGACGACGGCTCCTTCGACGACGCCACCGGCGCGCAGCCCTTCTTCGACCCGGTCGGCAACGGCGTCGGCCAGGACGGCGTCTACACGATCCGGCTCAAGGTCACCGACAACGACGGCCTCACCGACATCGATTCCTCGACGGTGACCGTCAACAACGTGGCGCCGGCGGTCGTACCGGCCTCCAATTCGCCGAAGGACGAGAACACAACGATCACCGTCACCGCGACCGTCACCGACCCGGGCTGGCTCGACGTCCTGACCGCCACCGTCAGCTGGGGTGACGGGTCGGCCACCGAGCCGATGACCCTCACAGGCTCGGAGAACGCCCGGCCAGATGCGGTCTACACCTTCAGCGCCACTCACATCTACGGCGACAACGGCATCTTCACCGCCCAGGTCTGCGGATTCGACGACGACACCTCGACCTGCGCCAACATCAACCTCACCATCAACAACGTCAATCCGACCGTCGAGATCGACGAGACCGACATCGTCGACGGCTGCGGCGCGGACGCCTTCATCGCCCACGCCGGCGAGAACGTGACCTTCACCGGCCACGCCACTGACCCGGGATCGGACGACCTCGGACTGACCTGGAACTGGGACGACGGCACGCCGGACACGACCACCACCTACCTGGTCAACCCGCCGCTTGCCGATCCTTTCCCGAGCCCGAGCATCCAGCCGCGGGACGTCACCGACGTGCAGTCCCACGCCTTCGCGAACGCCTGCCTCTACGAGGTCACGTTCTCGGGGCTCGACGACGACGGCGGCACCGACTCCGACTCGACCGATGTGGTGATCGTGGGCAACGCCCAACTCATCCGCTCGGCCGGCTACTGGTACACCCAGTACCGCGGCAAAGGAAAGATCTCCTTCACCGCCGCTCAGCTCCAGTGCTACCTCGACGTCGTCAACCACCTGAGCGCGCTCTTCAGCGAGGCGGTCGACGCCGACTCGCGGCCCGACGCCACGGCGGTCCTCGATCCCTCCCACTCGACCGGCGACATCCGGGTCCAGCTCGACCGCCAGCTGCTCGCGCTGTGGCTGAACCTCGCCAACGGCGCGATCGACTACGACGATCTCGTCGACACCAACTTCGACCACGTTCCGGACACGCCACTGCTCGACGTGCTGTGTGCCGCCGAGGCGGCCCGCCTCAACCCGGCGACCCCGCGCTCGGTGCTCGTGAACTGGAAGAACATCGTGGAGGCAGTCAACCTGTCGGACGGGAGCTAGACCACCAACCAGTCACGATAACCAATCGGGGCCGGGGCAACCCGGCCCCTTCTTCTTGGTCAACCGTCGGCAGGAGATTCACCGTCCATCAGGGACGACGGCCGGCACCCCTCGACGGTGCCCCGCACCGACACCGTCCCGCACACGCGAGCTCCCGGTTTCCACAATCCCCGGCGCCCGGGCTAGCTCAGGCGGCGGACTCCCGGAACCGCCACGGCGGCACCGGCTGCGCGTCGAGCCAGAGGCCGCACGGAGCGGACTTGGCCTTCTCGGTGAGGTCCTCGAGCCCGCCGCCGGCGGTCGCCCAGGCGAGGCCGCGCTCGGCGAGCAGCCGCGACAGGTCCTGGCCGGCGACCAGCACCCGTGCCGTGCCGCCGGTCTCCCCGGCCTCGATGACCTCGACCGTGACCTGGTTCCCCTCGACCATGTCGCGCACGAAGCTGCGGACCTCCTTGCCCCACGGCTGGCCGAGCTCCGGCGCGTCGATGCCCGCGAGGTCCACGGTCATCTGGCGCTTGTCGCACTTGACGACGATGGTGTCACCGTCCACCACCTTGATGCAGGTGGCGGTCACGGTGCGGTTCTCCGGATCCCCGGGGCCGGCGATGGCCGGCAGCGCCAGCAGGGCGAGGGCTCCGACGATGGCGGTGACAATCACGAGGTTGGCGAGCTTCATGGTGTGCTCCCTTCGCTGGGCTCCCGGACCCAGCGGCCGTTCATCGCCGGCAGCAAGCCGGCGGCAGTTCCCAAAACAGCCTATTGATCAGAAGCGGTCGGCTCATCGCTGTGGTGCTCTGCAATGACATACGCACCCGAGGCCGCCGGGTTCACGCCGCAGCCCTCTGCGCTCGCAGTGAGTGGGATGGTGATTGAGGAATCGGAGCCGCTCCCAACAACGCAACAACGGCACGGCGCCGGGGAGCTGCTGGGAACATCTCGCCTCGCGGCACCGTTCGCGAGAGAGAGGTGTCGGGGGAGAATTCCGAGCCGGGCGGCCACGGCCCTCGGGTCACGGATCCCGACCACCTCGTCGCGAGCCATCGGGGGCGGCGGGTGATGCTACGCTGCGGCCAAGGAGAGCACTCATGGCAGGTCACAACGGGGCAGGATCGAGCGGCGGCGACCCCGAGCGCGGGRCTGTCGGCGGGTCCACGCCCGTCGCCGATCGCATCCGGGAGCGGATCCGGCAAGCCGGCGCGCGCCACCACGCCAACGACAACATCTCCGCCTTCATCGAGCAGGGGGAGCTCGAGGCCCTGCGTGCCGAGGTCGCGKGCAAGGTCGACGAGCTGCTCCGGACGCTGGTGATCGACACCTCGAGCGACCACAACACCCGGGACACCGCCCGTCGCGTGGCCAAGATGTACCTGACGGAGGTCTTCGCCGGACGCTACCTGCCGCAGCCGCCGGTGACCGAGTTCCCGAACGTCCGCCGCCTCAACGAGCTGATGATCGTCGGCCCGGTCACGGTGCGCAGCGCCTGCTCGCACCACCTGTGCCCGATCATCGGCCGCATCTGGGTGGGCGTGATGCCGAACGAGCACTCGGCGCTGATCGGCCTCTCCAAGTACGCCCGCCTGGTGGAGTGGGTGATGACGCGGCCGCAGATCCAGGAGGAGGCGATCATCCAACTCGCCGACCTCCTGCAGGCCAAGATGCAGCCCGACGGCCTCGCGGTCGTCATGAAGGCCGACCACTACTGCATGCAGTGGCGGGGCGTCAAGGACATGGACTCGAAGATGACCAACAGCGTCATGCGCGGCTCGTTCCTCAAGAATGCGAACCTGCGCCGCGAGTTCCTCGCACTGCTGACCGGACCGACGGACTAAGGAGACACACGAGATGCTGGTACGCCTTGTCTACGCGAGCCGCGCCACCCGCCCGATCGATCGGGCCATGATCGCCTCGATCCTCGAGCAGTCGCAGCAGTACAACCTCGAGCACGGCATCACGGGCGTCCTCTGCACCTACCCGGAGAGCGACCTCTTCCTGCAGGTGCTCGAAGGGGGCCGCGCCGAGGTCAACCAGCTCTACGCCGCCATCGTGCGCGACCCGCGCCACCGCGACGTGACGCTGCTCGACTACGCCGAGATCACCGAGCGCCGCTTCGCGAGCTGGCGCATGGGCAGCGTCAACCTGAACCGGGTCAACGTGGGGATCATCCTGCGTTTCTCCTCAAGCCCGGTGCTCGACCCCTACGCGATGAGCGGCCAGGCCCTGCTCGCCCTGCTCGACGAGCTGACCAGCACCGGCGCCATCG
>PQAJ01000181.1 GCA_003105185.1 Holophagae bacterium | reverse complement strand
CAGGCTTCCAGCCTGCAATTCTCACAGTCGGAGATTGCGCGGGAACGGAAACGGGATCGGGAACGAGGTCGGGCGCGGAAGCGGATGCGGACTGGGCCCGAGCCCCTGGCCCCGAGTCCGGCCGCGAGCCTCGACCTTCACGCTCCAAAGCGCTACAGTTGTGCCAGGGTTCCAACCGGAGGTGCGCGATGCCGACGTTCGTCCTGATGACCCGCCTCGCGCCGGAGGCGGTCCACGACGCCGAGGTGCGGCGGGCGATGGGCCGGGCCTGGCTGAAGAAGGTGAAGAGCTCGTGCCCGGAGGTGCGCTGGATCGCCCACTACGCCATCCTCGGCCCCTACGACTTCATGGACATCTACCACGCGCCGGACGCCGAGACCGCCCACAAGGTCTCGGTGATCTCGCGCGCCGAGGGCGCGGTGACGGCCGAGAGCTGGCAGGCGATGCCCTACGACGACTTCATCCGTCTCCTGGAGGAGGTCGAGCCGTAGCTCTGGCCCCGAGCTGACGAGGGCCCTGCCCCCGCTTCCGCGCCCGGGTCCGTCTCCGTGCCCGCTCGGTCGCACCGTCCTCGTGAGCACTTCGCGGCGATTCTCTGGAGGCGCTTCCCGAGGTTGCCACCTTTGGCGATTTCGAGTCGCAAGCAAGTCTCCAGGCAGAACCTGGTCCCGAAATCGCCAAAGATGGCACGCCCGCAGGACGCGCTTTCCGCGTACTCGCCTCGCCTCGCCTCCCGGGCGCGGGCGCAACTCCCGCGCCCTCACTCCTCCTCGAACAGGCGCGGCTGGTCGGCGTCGGCGGGCTCCTCCGGCTCGGGCGCAGCGTCCTCGACGCCGTTGGGCCGCAGCCGGCGGACCCGCGCCACCGGCTTCGGCGCCAGCCGGCGGCCGCGCGCGCTGGCGCTGGTCGGCTCGAGCTCGCCGAGGTCGAAGGTCGCGTTGTGGACCCGCTGCCGCTTCTTGGGCACGAAGTCGAGCTCGATGGTGTCGCTGCAGTCGCCCTCGACAAGCAGGTCGATGCGGCCCTTGCGGTCCTTGATGAGCTCGTACTCGCGGTCGCGGATGAAGGCCTTGATGTGGATCTTCTTGCCGAAGGCGACGCGGTCGTTGTCGCGGTAGACCACGGTGAAGGGCGCGCCCTGCTCGGGATCGAAGACCTGGCAGTGGATGGCCTTGTCCGGGATCAGCACCTTGTCCTCGGGGCCGATGATCCGGTAGGAGCCGTCGCGCGAGATCAGCAGGATCTTGTCGTACTCGGAGACCGCGAGCTGGAAGCGGTCGCCCTTGACGTCGGTGCCGAAGAAGCCGGTAGTCGGGTCGTAGGCGACGCGCAGGTTGTGGCGCGACACCGCGCGCACGTCGACCGTCTCGAAGGCTGAGATCTCGGTGCGCCGGGGGTAGCGGCCGCCGTAGGTGTCGATGAGGTGCCGGAGGTAGGCGATGGCGGTCGGCGTCAGCCGGCGCAGCTTGCCGCGCACCTCCTTGATCGCCTTGACCGTGGTGTCGAGGTCGCGGCGGTTCTTGTCGAGGTCGAAGCGGGAGATCCTGCGGATCGGGATCGCCAGCAGCCGCTCGATGTCCTCGTCGCTGAGCGGGCGCTCGAGGCCCTTGAGGTGCGGCTTGAGGCCCTTCCGGACTTCGCTCTTGACCTGCTCCTCGGTGGTTGCCTCCTCGATCCGCTTGTAGACCCGGTGCTCGATGAACAGCCGCTCGAGGTCGAGCCAGTGCTTCTTGGCCCCGAGCTGGTCGAGCTCCAGCTCGAGCTCGGCCCGGATCGTCGCGCGGAGCTGGTCGGTGAGGAAGCAGAGGACGTCGCTGACCCCCATATCGACCGGCCGCCGGTCCTTGATCAGGACCATGTTGCAGGTGAGCGAGACCTCGCAGTCGGTGTGGGCGTAGAGCTGGGGGATGACCTCGTCGGCGTAGACCCCGCGCGCGAGGCCGATCTCGATCTCCACCTTGTCGGTGGTGAAGTCGTCGATCGACCCGACCTTGACCTTGCCCTTCTGGGCGGCGCTCTCGATCGAGGCGATCAGGCTCTCGGTGGTCGTGCCGAAGGGGATCTCGCGGATGACGATGGTCTTGTCGTCCTTGCGGTCGATGCGGGCGCGGACCTTGATCTTGCCGAGGCCGTCGTTGTACTCGCTGACGTCGACGATGCCGCCGGTGGGGAAGTCGGGGTAGATCTCCATCGGCTGGTTGTTGAGGATTGAGATCTGAGCCTCGAGGAGCTCGACGAAGTTGTGGGGGAGGATCCGGGTCGACATCCCGACCGCGATGCCCTCGGCGCCGAGCAGCAGCACCACCGGCAGCTTGACCGGGAGCACGACCGGCTCGGAGCTGCGGCCGTCGTAGCTCGGCCGGTACTCGGTCAGCGCCTTGCGGAAGAGGGTCTCCTTGGCGAGGTCGGTGAGCCGGCACTCGATGTAGCGGGGGGCGGCCGCCGGGTGGCCGGTGACGATGTTGCCGAAGTTGCCCTGGCGCTCGATGAAGTACTCCTTGTTGGCGAGGGCCACCAGGGCGTCCCCGATCGAGGCGTCGCCATGCGGGTGGAGCTTCATGGTGTCGCCGATGACGTTGGCGACCTTGTGGAAGCTGCCGTCGTCCATCTTGGAGAGGGTGGCGAGGATCCGGCGCTGGACCGGCTTGAGGCCGTCGCGGAGGTCCGGGATCGCGCGATCGACGATCACGTAGCTCGCGTACTGGATGAAGTTCTCGCCCATCAGGGGTTCGAGGCGTGTCACTGGTGCTTGGTCTCCGTGCCCGTCTCCGTGCCCGTCTCCGTTCCCGCTTCGGCGCGCCCGCGATCAGGCACGAGCGCGGAGACGGAGCTCAAGCAATGTCAGCAATGAGGTTCTCGATGATGTAGTCCTTGCGCGCCGGGGTGTTCTTGCCCATGTAGAAGTCGAGCGCCTTGGCCACCGCGCCCATCGATCCGACGATCACCGGCACCAGCCGGTCGTCGGTGGCGATGAACTGCTTGAACTCGCCCGGAGAGATCTCGCCGAGGCCCTTGAAGCGGGTGATCTCGTGGCCGCGCAGCCGGCCCGCCGCCGCGTCGCGCTCCGCCTCGGAGTAGCAGTACACCGTCTCCGACCGGTTGCGGACACGATAGAGCGGCGTCTCCAGGATGAACACGTGGCGCTTCAGGACCAGCTCCTCGAAGTAGCGCAGGAAGTAGGTGAGGAGCAAGTTGCGGATGTGCATGCCGTCGACGTCGGCGTCGGTCGCGATCACCACCCGGTTGTAGCGCAGCCCGTCGAGCGAGTCCTCGATGCCGAGCGCGCGCATGATGTTGTAGAGCTCCTCGTTCTTGTACACCGCCTCACGACCGAGGCCGTGGGTGTTGAGCGGCTTGCCCTTGAGCGAGTAGATGGCCTGGGTGAGGACGTCGCGCGCCTGGATCATCGCGCCACCGGCCGAGTCGCCCTCGGTCAGGAAGATGGTGGTCTCGTCGCGCCGCTTGCCCTTGGGGTCGTTGAGGTGGATCTTGCAGTCGATGAGCTTGGGGATGCGGATGGCGACCTTCTTCGCCCGCTCCCGCGCCTCCTTCTTGATCGCCGACAGCTCCTTGCGCACCCGCTCGTTGCTCTTGACCTTGGCGAGCAGCTGCTCCGCCGCCTCCGGGTTCTTGTGGAGCCACAGCACGACCTGGTCGCGGACCGCGCTGACGATCCACGACCGGACCTCGGTTGAGCCGAGCTTGTTCTTGGTCTGCGACTCGAAGACCGGGTCCTGGAGCTTGATCGCGACCGCGCCGATCAGGCCGTCGCGGACGTCCTCGCCGGCGAAGTTGTTGCGGGCGAACTCGTTCACGCCCTTGAGCAGGCCCTCGCGGAACGCGCTCTGGTGGGTGCCGCCGTCGTTGGTGTACTGGCCGTTGACGAAGCTGAAGTAGGTCTCGCCGTAGGTGTGGGTGTGGGTGAAGGCGAACTCGAGCCGGTCCTCGCGGTGGTGGACGACGTCGTAGGCGATGGGCTCGGAGCCGATCTCGTGGGTGAGCAGATCGGCGAGGCCGTCGCGGCTGGTGAACTTCTCGCCGTTGTAGCTGAGGGTCAGGCCGCTGTTCAGGAACGCGTAGTAGCGGAGCCGGTCGGCGATGTGCTCCTCGCGCCAGTCGAAGTCGTGGAAGATCTCGGTGTCCGGGATGAAGCGCACGAAGGTACCGTCAGCGGCCTTCGGGTCGGAGCCGTCCTCCTCCTTCTTCTTCTTGCCGCGGACGAACAGGGCGCGCTTGAACTTGCCGCCGCGGTAGGAGACGACCTCGAACTCCGAGGACAACGCGTTGACCGCCTTGTTGCCGATGCCGTTGAGCCCGACCGAGAACTGGAACACCTCGCTGTTGTACTTGCCGCCGGTGTTGATCTTGGACACGCAGTCGACGACCTTGCCGAGCGGGATACCGCGGCCGAAGTCGCGCACCGACAGCCCCGCGCCGTAGCGCTTGATCTCGATCCTGCGGCCGTGGCCCATGATGAACTCGTCGATCGAGTTGTCGAGGACCTCCTTGAGCATCACGTAGATGCCGTCGGCCGGGTTGGAGCCGTCGCCGACGCGGCCGATGTACATTCCGGTGCGCAGCCGGATGTGCTCGAGCGCGTCGAGGGTCTGGATCGTCGACTCGTCGTAGGCTTTCTTCGCGCGGGCCATGTCGCCTCGGTTACGCCTCCCGGTGGTCAGGATACCACCCTCGCATCCGGGCGGAGGGCGGGCCCGCGGAACAACAGAACCGCCACCGGTTGTTTATCGTATGGTCTGCGGGGGCCGTCACGCTCCCGCACTTCGAGTGGAGGAACTCACCATGATGGCTCGACCTGGAGGCCGCCGTTGGGCGGCGTTGCTGATCGTCGTCTGCCTGGCGGCGGTCGCCGTGAAGCCGACGCTGGCTGCCGACAAGATCAAGGTCACGTCGCTCGACGAGCTGCCGCGCTTCGTCTACCCGATCGAGGGATCGGCGTCGCAGCTGCTCGTCTCCGACCAGTTCCCGGCGTTCGCCGCCCGCGTGCGCAAGGACGTGGAGCAGGTGCTCGCGGCCTATGACATCGCGGACCCGAGCACCCTGCAGGGCCTCTATGGGGTGATGCAGCGGCTCGACTTCCTGGACGGGAACTACGACGCCTCGCTCGAGTGGCTCTCCAAGAGCCGGGCGCTCGAGGACAAGGAGGCGAATCGGCTGACCAGCGGCCTGGTCGACCGAGCCTGGGTGGCGGCGCGCCGCGAGGCTCCGGGCGACGGCTTCAACGCGGCGTTCGCCAAGCAGCTCGAGGCGCTGGCCTCCGGGCTGCCGTGGACGGTGGTGCAGGACAACATCGAGCAGGCCAAGGGCCGGGCTGAGTACCTCAGCTCAAACCTCATGATCGGCAGGGTGCAGAGCGAGATGGACCCGGTGGTCGCCGAAACCGGCGTGCTGACCGAGGACATGGCACGGACGCTGATCGCCATGCGCTCGACCATGGAGATGTTCCTGCCGGTGCGCGAGCAGGTAGCCGCGGTCTACCAGAGGCTGATCGACGCCAACCGGGTCGAGAAGCCTGACATCTGGGCCGCGCGGGCGGTGACGCTGACCCCCGGGACGAAGGCGCAGCCGGTGGCGATCGGCATCTGGGACTCGGGCGTCGACGCGTCGGTCTTTCCCGGCGCGCTGTGGGTCAATGCGAAGGAGAGCTTTGACGGCGTCGACAACGACGGCAACGGCTACGTCGACGACGTCAACGGCATCGGCTTCGACCTCGACGGCTTCCGGACGCCGGAGCTGCTCCACCCCGAGGGCGACATGGCCGGCAAGGCCGAGGCCGCCATGGGCTACACCGAGGGGTTCATGGACCTCACGTCGTCGATCGACAGCCCGGAGGCGTCGGCGCTCAAGAAGCACATCGCGTCGCTCGCGCCGGAGGAGGTCAAGGGCTTCATCGAGAGCCTGCAGTTCGCCGCGCTCTACATGCACGGCACCCACGTCGCCGGGATCGCGATCGAGGGCAACCCGTACGCGAGGATCCTCATCAACCGCTACACCTTCGACTACCACGTCCCGCGCGCGATCTTGACGGTCGAGATCGCCGAGCGGCACGCGAAGTCCTTCCAGGATTCGGTCGACTACTTCAAGCAGGCCGGCGTCCGCGCCGTCAACATGAGCTGGGGCTGGACGCTGAAGGAGGTCGAGGGCGTGCTCGAGTCGAACGGCGTCACCGACCCGGAGGAGCGCGCGGCCAAGACCCGCGAGATCTTCGGCATCCTCAAGAAGGGGCTCCACGACGCGCTCGCCTCGGCCCCGGAGATCCTGTTCATCACCGCCGCCGGCAACGACGACAACGACGTCGAGTTCGACGAGGTGATTCCGTCGAACTTCCAGCTGCCCAACCTGATCACCGTGGCCGCGGTCGACCAGGCCGGCGACCCGACCAGCTTCACCTCGACCGGCCGCAACGTCGTGATCTACGCCAATGGCTACGAGGTCTCAAGCTACGTGCCGGGCGGCGGACGGATGAAGGCCTCGGGGACCTCGATGGCCTCGCCGAACGCCCTCAACCTGGCCGCCAAGCTGTTTGCGCTCGACCCGGCGCTGACGCCGGCGCGCGTCATCGAGCTCATGAAGAAGGGCGCAACCCCGCGGGAGGGTGACCCGTCGTTCCTGCTCATCAACCCGCAGCAGAGCATCGAGCGACTGAAGAAGGCTGGCGCGGCCGCCACCTGAGTGCGATCCTCGGTGCGATTCCCACCGGCGGGGCCTGCCCCGCCGGTTTTGTTTGCGGCGGGGCAGTGGGGCAGTGAGGCGGTGACCGTGAACCGCGGAGGCCGCAGAGAACGCGCAGATCAACTCTGACTGAACCGCGAAGCCGCGAAGGGCGCCAATGAGATCAGCTGACGTTTCTCCCCTTCTCTCGTTCCGCTGCTACGATCCCCCCGTGACGAGGATCTCCGGCGCAGCGCTGTTTGCCGTGGTCGCATGGGGGGCTTCCTTCGTGGCGACCCGGATCGCGCTCGAGGCGTTCACGCCGTTCGCGATCGTGGCGCTGCGCCTGACCCTGGGCGCCGCGCTGCTGCTGGCGGTCGCGCGCGCGGGGCGGCTGCGGGCGATGCCGGGGCGCGAGGCCGCCGGAGTCGCCGTGCTGCTCGGGCTGATCGTCGCCGCCCACCTGCTGATCCAGGCGATCGGGCTCGGCCACACGACCGCCATGAACACCGCCTGGCTCATCAGCTTCATCCCGGTCGTGATCGCGCTCGGCGCCCGGTTGTTCCTCGGCCAGCGGCTGCCCGCCCTAGCCTGGACCGGGGTCGCAGTCGCCACGCTCGGGGTGCTGCTGGTGACCGCCCAGGAGCCGCCGGACTTCGCGCACGCCAGGCTGGGCGATCTCATCCAGCTCGGCTCGTGCTTCACCTGGGCGGCCTACACCCTGGTCGCGGTGCGCCCCCTGCAGCGTTGGGGGAGCCTGCCCATGACCGCGGCTCCGATGGCGGTCGCGGCGGCGGTGCTGTGGTTGGCCGCGGCCGTCGACGGTCGGCTGCTGGTGGCGCCGCCCGGCCTCGGCAGCGTGGTGGCAATCGCCTTCCTCGGCGTGTTCTGCAGCGGCGTCGCGTTCCTGCTCTGGTTCCGCGCGGTGTCCGCCGTCGGTCCGGCGCGCAGCGGCGTCTACCTGTACGTCGAGCCGTTCGTGACCCTCGCCCTGGCGTGGGCGATGCTGGACGAGCCGGTGATGGCGAGCGCGGTCGCCGGCGGCATCACGGTTCTGATCGGGGTGTCGCTGGTGCATCGGGCGGGAGGCCGCTAGAGGATCTGCGATTCGGGATGCGCGACCACCGACCAGCCGTACGGAACCGCTGAGATCGCGGAGATCGCGGAGATGGCCTTCTGATCGTCTTCTGACGGTGCCCCGCGCCCTCTGCGCTCTCCGCGGTTCACATCCTGAGGCCCCAGGCACCGAAGCTGTTGTGGGAGGACTCGCCTCGCCGGTCTGGGAAAGGGGAACGAGCCACGTTGGACCCCATTGCAGAGTGGTCGGAGGCTGGCGCGAAAGAGGATAAGGGTATTGGTGCGGGGTCAGCCGCAGCGGGCTACCACCCCCGAACCGGGCGCCATTCATCGACGACCTCGGCGCCGCGCACGACCTGGTAGCTGTCGAAGCACGCGGCGGCGAGGCACGAGTGATTGGGCAGCATGCGGACGCGCGTGCCGGGCTGCCAGGAGGGATCGAGGGCGCGGTCGCTGCGCAGCACGCCGTGCTCCTGGGACAGCGAGACCACGCGCAGGCCGGGCATCGACCGCTGATCCGCCGGATCGACGATGACGCCAAAGCCGCAGTCAGTATCGACGTGGATCGGGCCGGGGTCCCTGCTGAGGGCCAGCGCTCCGGCATTGACCACCAGCTCGCGCCGTCCCGGGTAGACGCCGGTCACGGTCGCCAGCACCGAGAATGCGACCTCGTCGAGACGACAGCTGCCGATCGCCGCCTGGAAGGCGTCGAAGAAGAGGTAGTTGCCGGGGCGCACCTCGGTGACCCCGGTGAGGTCTTCGGCAGCCATCACGGTCGGGGTCGAGCCGACGCTGACCTCGCCGACCGCGATGCCCGCGGCGCGCAGCTGGCCGGCAAGATCGACCATGACATCCCGCTCGAGGCGCGCGACCCCGGCCGCCTCGGTGCGGCTGGAGCAGCGATATGACTGGCCGGCGTGGGTCAGGATGCCGGCGAGCTCCAAATTGGGAGAGGAGTGGATGGCACCGGCCAGGCGGACGGCCGCGGGGTCGCCGGGGTCGACCCCCGACCGGTGGTGCCCGCAGTCCACCTCGAGCAGGACCTCGAAGCGGAGGGCATGGTCAGCGGCGAAGGCCTCGAGCTCGGCCACCGATCGGAGGTGGTCGACGAGCACCCGGAAGCTGTCGGTGCGCCGCACGAGCTCGGCACACTCGTYGAGGCGGTCGAGMGCCACCGGCACCGCCCAGGTGATGTCGCGGAAGCCGGCGGCGGCGAAAACGCGCGCCTCGGCCAGGGTGGAGACSGTGATSCCGCCGWRKYCGCCGGYGGTCTGGASGCGSGCGGCCTCGAYGCACTTRTGGGTYTTSAYGTGCGGCCGCAGCCGCACGCCGAGKYGYCGSGCSCGSTCSGACATCGCGGCTGCRTTGCGCTCGAGCCGGTCGAGATCGACCAGAGCGCACGGCGTCGGCAAGAGGTCGATTGTCATTGTCCGCAGCATAGCAGCGCGGCTCCCCTTGAATGGTGCCAGGCACCGAACTCCGTCGTTTGTGCCCCCCAGCGAGGC
>PQAJ01000180.1 GCA_003105185.1 Holophagae bacterium | reverse complement strand
TAGTCCGATTCTCCAGCGCGAATCGGGGAAGAGGCGCTGACATTTCAATTCGCGCCGCGGATTGAATAGTATGGGCGGCGTGGAAGGCCGCATTCTGATCGTCGACGACGACTCCGGGGTCCGCACGGTGCTGCGGCGGATCCTGAGCTCGGCCGGTTACGGCGTGCAGGAGGCGGGCGACGCGTTCCAGGCGCTCGACCTGCTCGACGCTCAGCCTCCGGACGCCGCCCTGCTCGACCTCAAGATGCCCGGCATGGACGGGCTTGGGCTGATCGCCAACCTCCGCCAGCGCGGCCTGGAGATCCCGATCGTGGTCCTGACCGGCCACGGCGACGAGTTCACCTCCCAGCAGGTCCTCGATGCCGGGGCCGCCGCCTACCTGACCAAGCCGCCCGACCGCGCCGACCTGCTGCTCGCGGTGCGTGGCGCGGTGGCCCAGGGCAGGGTGGCCCGTGAGCTGGCCGAGGCCGAGGAGCCGCCGCCGCTGCTCGGCACCAGCACCGACGTCGAGGTCTTGCGGCAGCAGATCGCCAGGGTCGCGCCCTCCCACGCGACGGTCCTCGTCCAGGGCGAATCGGGAACCGGCAAGGAGCTGGTGGCGCGCCGCCTGCACCACCTCTCCGAGCGCGCCCGCCGACCGTTCGTCAGGGTCAACTGCGCGGCGATCCCCAGCGAGCTGATCGAGTCCGAGCTGTTCGGCCACGAGAAGGGCTCGTTCACCGGCGCCCACCGCCGGCAGATCGGCAAGTTCGTCCAGGCCGACGGCGGCACCATCTTCCTCGACGAGGTCGGCGACATGAGCCTGAGCACCCAGGCGAAGGTGCTGCGCGTGCTGCAGGACGGCGAGGTGGAGCCGGTCGGTGCCGGGCGCCCGTTCCAGGTCGACGTGCGGGTGGTGGCGGCCACCAACAAGGACCTGCCGACGAAGGTCAGCGAGAGCGCCTTCCGCGAGGACCTCTACTACCGGCTCGCAGTGGTGGTGCTGGTGACGCCGCCGCTGCGCGACCATCCCGACGACATCCCGCTCCTGGTCGACCACTTCACCGCCCACTACTGCCGCGAGTACAACCGGCGTCCCAAGCGATGGAGTGCCGGCGCGCTCGAGCAGTTGCGCCGGCACCGCTGGCCCGGCAACGTCCGCGAGCTGAAGAACGTTGTCGAGCGCGCCGTCATCATGGAGCTCGACGACACCATCGATCGAGTCGCCATCGCCGGCGCCCCGCTTGCCAGCGGAGGCGGTGAGAGCCTGCTCGATGCGTCGACGTTGGCCGAGTTCCAGCAGACCTCCGAGATCGCCTACCTGCGCCACCAGCTCGAACGCCACGGCTGGAACGTCGCCGCGACCGCCCGCGCCATCGACACGCCGCGCTCGAATCTGTACAAGAAGCTCCAGGCGTATGGCATCAGCCGGGAGGAGCAATGATCAGTCGCCTCACCTTGGCCGACCTGGCGGTCCACGGCGCCCACCAGAAGGGCCACTTCAGCCTCTCCTCCGGGCTCCACTCCGGCGACTACCTGCAGTGCGCTCTCTTCCTCGCGAATCCGGTGCGCGCCGAGCGTGCCGGCCAGGAGCTGGCGCAGGCCATCACCGCGGCGATGATTGAACCGGATGCGATCGTGGCGCCGGCCCTCGGCGGGATGATCATCGGTCACGAGACCGCGCGCGCCTTCAAGGTGCCGTTCCTGTTCACCGAAAGGGTGGAGGGGAGGATGGCCCTGCGCCGGGGCTTCGGGGTCGGTCCCAGGCAGGCGATCGTGGTCGTCGAGGATGTGGTGACGACCGGCGGTTCGACGAACGAGGTCATCGACCTGATCGAGTCGCTCGGCGGCTGTGTCATCGGCGTCGCCTCACTGGTGAACCGCTCGGGATCCGACAACCCGTTCGAGCCGCGACCCTACACCGCACTGCTGCAGGTGTCATTCCCGACCTGGAAACCCAAGGAGTGCCCGTTGTGCCGCCAGGGCAAGCCGCTCGTCAAGCCGGGATCGCGGCCTGTCAAGTAGATGCCAGGGGAAAGGGGAATAGCCCCTGCCCGTGCCCGTATCCGTGCCCGTCTCCGTTTCCACGTTTGGGGAGCGCCTCCAGTGAATCTGCGCGAATCGCTCTCGAGGCCGGAGCGAACGAGCGGGCACGGGCACGGAGACGGATACGGGCACGGGGGAGCCGGTGGCGGCATGGCTGGCGCGAAGCCTGAATTCCCCTCAGGGGCCACGCTTGCGGGCAGTCTTGAAGACCTCCTCCCACTCGGCGACCTCGCGGGACGACAGCTTCGCCTCGGTGCGAGCCCGCGGCGGCGCGGAGCGCTGGCGCGCGCTCCACTCGGCGAGCGTGCGGACGGTGGCTCCGCGCTGGCGGACGCGGTCGGCGAGGGCGCGGTCATCGGTCACAACGGCCCACTGGCGAGCGCTCCGCCCGGCCGGGATTCTCCCGATGATGACCTCATCTGCGGAACCGGAACCGGAGTAGACGATGGCGACCCGGCCCAGCGCCTCGTGCTCCGGTGAGCTGGGGGCCGGCGGGCCGTCGAAGACCACGACGACCGACATCCGCTCATGACGCGTCGCCTCGAGCACCAGCGCGCGGACGCCGGAGCGCGTGCGGGACGATGCCGGGAGACGGTGGAGCAGGTTGTTGCCGTCGATGAGGAGCGGCATCAGCCGCGCTGCTGCTGGGCGCGGCGCAGCAATCGCTCGAGCTCCCTCTTCCCGGCGAGCTCCTTGTACATCTGCTTGGCGCGCGGGTTGTCGGGGTCCGCGGTCAGTGCCTTCTCGAGCGCCTTGCGCTCACGCTCCTGGTTGCGGCGGCGGCGCCAGAACAGCGCGAGCTCGAGCCAGGCCTCGACGTACTCCGGGTCGACCTCGATGGCGCGCCGCATGGCCGCCAGGGCGCGGTTCGTCCATAGCGGGTTGCGGAGCAGGAGCTGGGCGAGCTTGACCAGCTCGGCGGGCCGCGGTTCCAGCTTGCAGGCGTGCTCGAGCAGCTGGATCGCGAGGTAGAACTCACCTTCGCGGACCAGCTCGTCGGCCCGCTTGACGTTGGCTTCGACGACGGCGCTGCGCGCGCCGGCGTCGGTGGCCGCGCGCTGGTCGGGCGCGGCGAGGCGCTCGCGCTCCTTCTGCACCTCCTTGAGGATCGCGTCGTAGCGCTCGCGGCTCCTCCAGTCGGACAGGACCTGGTGGGCCTCGGTGGCACGCTCGCAGATCGCTTCGAGCTCGGGCCCGAGGTCCTTGAGGTGGCGCTCGGAGATACGGGATGGCGAGAACCTCTCCTTGATCCGCTGCAGCGCGCGGTTCACCTCATCGCGATCCGCGCCGGGCCGCAGTCCGAGCGCTCCGTAATGGTCGACGCGTCGGCCCTCTTCAGCGAGCCGCCGAATGTTCGCTCGCTCCTGGCGCTGGATCTCGGCGAGTGACTCCTCCCGGACCGACGGGGCCGGGGCTGGCTCGCCCGCCGCAGCCGATCGCGCGGGGGCTGCACGTCGCGTCGCGTCGCCGACCGAAACCACGCCGGCGACGATCAGCGGGTACAAGGTGGCGATCGCTTGATCGTCGGGCAGCGCCGAGACCTGAAGAAGATCGGAGATGGTGCGCGTGCCCTCGAGTCGGCTGAGCAGGAAACCCTCGGTCGGGGTGAGGTTGAAGTCCTGCAGCAGGTGATCGAACTCGCGCGAACGCCACACGGTGCGCTGGAGCGAACCGAGCGCGGCGAGCTTTGCGCGGTGGTCGTCGCAGGCGCGCGCCGCAATCAGGATGATCTGCGCGGTGAACAGGTCGGGCACGGTGTCCGGCTGCTCGGGGCTCTCGTCGGCGACAAACTCGTAGAACAGAGCCGGCTCCGCCGACGCCCTGCGGATGATCGCCAGGGTCAGCTCCTGGAGCTCGCGCTCGAGCACGCCCGCCTCGAGGCTGCCGCGCGCCACCAGCAGGTGGCCGAGGGGAGAGGTTTCGTCGCCGCCCTGCGACAGCAGCGACAGGGCGCGGTCGTCCTCACTGATCTTGCCGCGGTCCACCAGCCACATGCCGAGCTTCTCTTCCTCGGCGCTCGAGCGAGCCGCTCGGATCTCTCCCTTGACGAGCAGGATCTCGCGTCGCGTGCGGCTGGTGGCGACCGCGAGAATGCCGGTTGCACCCTCCCGGGCCAGCCGGGCCATGTGGTCCGGCAGCGCCACGCTGAGCTCCAGCCGGTTGACGGTGTCGCCGCTCATGGCCGTCAGTCCTGTCCGCTGCCGGCCGGCAGCTCGACGGGATGGGGCGCGAAGCCCTCGAGCCGGAGGTGCGCGGGAATGTCGGCGATCGCGCGGTTCGCCGCCTCGCGGTTCGGAAAGCGTCCCCATACCAGCCGCCAGCACGGGCTGCCCTGGGCGCCCTCCGCAGCGAGCGGCCGCAGCACCTCGGGGTACTGACGGGCCTTCTTGAGGACGCGCTGGAGCTCCTGCGGCTCGCAGCCCATGTCGACGACCAGCCCCCACTCGGCACCGCCGGCGGCAGCCTCGGCTGCGGCGTCGGAACGCTGCCATAGGATGGCAAGGAGGATCACGATCGCGAGCCCCACCGCCAGGGCAACGAGCAGCACCCAGGCCGGCACCCGCCGCCGCGACGCGCGCACCGGCGGCAGTTCGACCTGCAGCGGCGCCGGCTCTTCGGACGGAACCGTGGTCGGAATCGGCTCGAGCATGCCTGCGGCGACCAGGGCGGCGAGCAGGTTGAGGACGTCGTCGTGCCCGTGGGGCGAACGACCGGCGATCTCGGCCACGGTGCGCTGGCCGTTCACCTTGGCCACGATCAGATCGGCTTCCTCGGACAGCCGCAGCGGCGAGTACAGCTCGAGGAAGTCGGCGCTCCGGTGGAGCCGGACGTCGAGGTCGGGGAGGATTGCCCGCGTCACTCCCGCGTCCTGGCTCGAGAGCACCAGCTCGACGACCGCGTGCGCGGCCGAGATGGTCGGTCCATCGGGGTCGACGACGTTGCGGTCGATGATCTGGAGTTGTCGTGCGGGGTCGAGGAGCCAGGACGCGAGCGACTCCTGGATGAGCTCCTTGACGGCGCCGATCGCCTGTTTCTCCGCGAGGCCCGCGCCGGCGGCGAGGGCGCGCGCCTCGGCGACGAGGTCGGCGTGACCGGCGGGGCGGCAGCCGAGGCGCCGCGCGAGCACGCTCGGGTCTGCCAGCTCGGCCGCCACGATCTTGCCGCGCACCAGCCGCAGCGACGCCTCGCCGGCCGAGCTCGCGAGCCGGATCTCACCGGTGCGCCGTTGGGCGAGCCACTGCCCGAGGCTCCAGATCAACTCAGGGTCCTGCATGTCGAACACCATCATAAACGCACCTGCGTGGAGAAGGTATTGCGGTCGCTGCGGAGGGGTGGTCTTCTTGACAGCCCCCGCAAAGCTCACTACCATGACGGTCCCAACGGTCAGCCGCTTGGGAGGTTAGCTCAGGGGTAGAGCACCTGCCTTACACGCAGGGGGTCGTGGGTTCAAATCCCCCACCTCCCACCACCCCTGAACTGCCCTGAATGCGGGGTCGTAGTTCAGCTGGTTAGAACGCCGGCCTGTCACGCCGGAGGTCGAGGGTTCGAGTCCCTTCGGCCCCGCCACTCCACTCCACAGCCGCCCTGATCGGGCGGCTGTTTCGTTCCGTGGCGGGGCCTCGGGACTCGCAGCACCGTCACCTGCGCGCTGTCACAGGCAGCCCGCTTCGCGGCCTGCCTGTTCCAGCCCGCGCAGCTGCCGGCGGTGTCGAGCCCTTCGGCCCCGCTTCTCGCGACCCCCACGGCTACGTCCGCAAACCGCTGCCTCTCGTGGTGTGCGAGCCCCTTCCCGCGGGTACTCTGCGGCCACGGGCGGGCGGCTGTTTCGTTTCGTGGCGGGGCCTCGGGACTCGCAGCACCGTCACCTGCGCGCTGTCACGCTCAGCTCGCCGCACAATCGGAGCGTTCGGGCATGTTGCAGCCGCCGGCGCCATCACCCGTGTCGGCTCCCGACATCCTGCAGCCGGTGAAGCAGCAGGAGCTGCGACGGCGCCAATAGGCCGCCCCCCTTCCGGGCCACCCTATAATGCCTGAGTCGAAAAACGCGTGACGACGACCCTTCCTCCTGCCGTCAACCCGTTCGCCCGGCAGGCGCGCCCCACCGGTCTGCGCCGCTGGCTGCCGGCCCTCAGCGTCCTCGACGCCTACCAGCGTTCGTGGGTCATGAAGGACGTCGCCGCCGGGCTGGTCCTGACGGCGGTCCTCGTGCCGGTGGGCATGGGCTACTCCCAGGCCGCGGGTTTGCCCCCCATCTACGGTCTCTACGCCACCATCGTGCCAATCGTCGCCTACGCCCTGTTCGGGCCCAGCCGCATCCTCGTCCTCGGACCCGACTCCGCCCTCGCCGGTCTGATCGCGGCCACCGTGCTGCCGCTGGCCGCCGGCTCCACGGAGCGGGCGGTGGCGTTGGCCGGCATGCTGGCGCTCGTGTCGGGCGCGCTCTGCATCCTGGCCGGTCTGGCCCGCTTCGGCTTCATCACCGACCTGCTGTCGAAGCCGGTCCGCTACGGCTACCTGAACGGCATCGCGCTCACCGTCCTGGTCGGCCAGCTGCCGAAGGTGCTCGGCTTCTCCACCAGCGGCGTTGGCTTCTTGTCCGAGTTGCGGGGCCTCGTGAACGGCGTCGTTGAGGGCCGGACCAACGTCGCGGCCTGCTGCATCGGCGTCGCCTGCCTGGCCGTGATCCTGGGCTGCAAACGGCTGGCACCGAGGGTGCCCGGGGTGCTCGTCGCGGTGGTCGCCGCCACACTCGTCGTGTGGTACTTCGACCTCGGGGAGCGCGCGGCGGTCACGGTGGTGGGAACCCTGCCACACGGGCTGCCGGCATTCACGCTCCCGGCCGTCTCGTTGGCCGATCTCCGGGCGCTGCTGCCGGGCGCGCTGGCCATTGCCCTGGTCGCCTTCGCCGACATGAGCGTGCTGTCGCGGACCTTCGCCTTGCGGGGCGGCTACGAGGTCGACAGCAATCAGGAGTTCATCGCCCTCGGCGCCGCCAACGTTGCGGGCGGCCTGTTCCAAGGTTTCTCGGTCTCGAGCAGCGCGTCCCGCACGCCGGTGGCCGAGGCAGCCGGCGCCCGCACCCAGCTCGCCGGCGTGGTCGGCGCCGTGTGCATCGCGGCGCTGCTGATCGTGGCGCCCGGCCTGCTGCGCGACCTGCCGCACGCGGCGCTGGGAGCGGTGGTGATCGGTGCGTGCCTCGCCCTGGTCGAGCTGAAGGGGGTCTGGCGGCTGTACCACGTTCGTCCAAGCGAGCTTCTCCTCTCCGTGGTGTGCTTCCTCGGCGTGGCCCTGGTGGGCGTCATCCAAGGCATCTTCCTTGCCGTCGGCCTGGCCCTGCTGGCCTTCATCTGGCGGGCGTGGCGCCCCTACGACGCCGTGCTCGGGCGCGTGGACGGGCGCAAGGGGTACCACGACGTCTCGCGCCACCCCGAGGCCAGGCGCATCCCAGGCCTGGTGCTGTTCCGCTGGGACGCGCCGCTCTTCTTTGCCAACGCCGAGGTCTTCCACGACCACGTGCTGGCGGCAGTGGCGACCGCGCCGACCCCGACCCGGTGGGTGGTGGTCGCTGCCGAGCCGGTCACCGACATCGACATCACGGCCGCCGACGTCCTGGCGGACCTCGACCAGGACCTCGAGCGGGCGGGCATCGAGCTCTGCTTCGCCGAGATGAAGGGTCCGGTCAAGGACCGGCTGAAGCGATATGGCCTGTTCAGCACGCTCGGCACGCAGAACTTTTTCGCCACCCTCGGCGAGGCGGTCGACCGCTACCTGGCGGTGAACGCGGTTGAGTGGGTCGACTGGGAGGAGCAGCAGCCGGCGCCTGCGCCCGAGTAGCAGCTCGCGGTGGCGCATGCAGCGGGGCCGAACAACCGATGGCAGGCCGCTACAATGCCCACCGTCACGAGAAACCGTCGATTCGGAGTGGCCATGCAGAAGACCGGCATCCTGCGCTC
Source organism: Holophagae bacterium (assembly GCA_003105185.1). Classification (GTDB taxonomy): domain Bacteria; phylum Acidobacteriota; class Thermoanaerobaculia; order Thermoanaerobaculales; family Sulfomarinibacteraceae; genus FEB-10. The sequence continues at coordinate 5,595 of PQAJ01000180.1, read as the reverse complement.
GTTTCCCCGCACCTTCTGGGTCGCCAACGTCATGGAGTTGTTCGAGCGAGCCGCGTACTACGGCCTCAACTCGGTGTTGGCGGTGTACCTCACGGTCAAAGTCGCTGAAGGCGGGCTCGGCTTCGGCCAGCAGGCGGTCGGCTTCCTGCAGGGAATCGTCTACGCCGCCACCTACGTGCTGCCGATCCTGGGCGGGGCGCTGGCCGACCGCTACGGCTACCGCAAGATGCTCATCGTCGCTTTTTCGCTGCTCGCAACCGGGTACTTCGCCGCCGGCCACATGTCGAGCTATGCGCTGGTGTTTCTGTCGCTGCTGGTGATGGCGACCGGTTCGGGGCTGTTCAAGCCGATCATCTCCGGGACGATCGCCCGCACCACCGACGAGAAGACCTCGTCGTTCGGTTTCGGGATCTACTACTGGATGATCAACCTGGGCGCCTTTCTGGCGCCGCTGGTGGTGAGCTGGCTCAAGGGCTTCTCCTGGCAGTACGTGTTCGCCGCCTCGGCGGCCTACTGCGCGGCGATGCTCCTGCCGGCCCTGTTTCTCTACACCGAGCCGCCGCGGCCGGAGAGCCGCAAGACCCTCAAGGAGGTGCTCGGCGGCGCCGCCGAGGTGCTGGGCGACGCCCGCTTCATGCTCATGATCGTGGTCTACTCCGGGTTCTGGATCCTCTACTTCCAGAACTTCGGGTCGGTGCTGTGGTACCTGCGCGACTTCGTCGACCGGGAGCCGGTGAGCGCCGCGGTGACCGGGCTCTTCGCGGCGATCGGGCTCGACGTGCGCTTCACCTTCGACGCCGAGCACGTCACCGTCATCAACGCCGGCACCATCATCCTGCTCCAGGTGCTGGTCAGCCGCCTGGTCGCCAAGCGCAAGGCGTTGCCGACCATGGTCACGGGCATGGCCATGGGAGCGGTGGGCTTCGCCCTCCTTGCCAGCTCGTTCAACCCGTGGGTGTTCATCCTCGGCATCGCGGTCTTCTCGATCGGCGAGATGACTGCCCACCCCAAGTACTACAGCTTCGTCGGCCTGGTGGCGCCCGCCGATCGCAAGGCGGTCTACATGGGCTACGCCTTCCTCTACGGCGTGTTCGGCTCGCTGCTCGGCTCCAACCTGGGCGCCTTCCTCTACGAGCGGATGCTGGCCCCGGTGGTCGGAACCGATGCCGCCGCCGTCCGCACCACCCTGTTCTGGACCTTGTTCGCGGTGCTCGATGTGGTCGCCGTGGTGGGGCTGATCCTGTTCGCCAGATCGTTCGGCGCGGACACCCTCGACACCCGGCGGCGCGCCCGGCGGGTGATGTTCGGGGTCTACGGGCTGATCCTGCTTCTCGGCCTGGCGTTCGCGATCTTCGCCTTCAGCGCGGACCCGATCCAGGTCCGCACGGCGGTGCAGGCTCTGATTTTCCTCATCCTGGGTGGCGGCGGCCTGGCGGTCAACGCCCGGGGTGGGCGCAGCGCGACCTGACGTGGCTGCGCCGGGCCGTGGAGTGAGCTCCCTATTCCAGTCACCTCGACGCTGGAAGGTCACCGAGGGGCAACTGGCCGATCAGAGCAGGGTGATGATGCCGAGGAGGTACCTGGCGGCGACGAACAGGATCACCGAAACCAGCATCCACTTGATGAGGCGGGCAGGCAGGTGCTTCTGCAGCCGCGCCCCGCAGTACACGCCGGCGGCGCCACCGAGGCCGAACAGCAGGCCGAGCGGCCAGTCCGGGGCGACGGTGAGGTTGGGATAGAGCGGTGCGATGGCCTGGTAGAAGGACACCCCGGCCACCGAGGTGATGAAGGTCCCCATCAGGGCGGCGCCGGCGACCGTGTAGACCGGCAGTCCGAAGAAGGCGACGAAGAAGGGCGCGATGATGGCGCCGCCGCCGATGCCGTAGACGCCGCCGACGATCCCGACGACGAAGGCGAGCGCGAAGATTCCCGGCGTGGCGACGTGGAAGACCTCGCCGTGGAACTGGTAGCTGATCCTGGTCAGGCTGAACCTGTGGACGGCGATCACCTCCTTCGCGCTCTCGCTGCCTTCTTCGGGGAGCTCCCGGTTGCGTTGCACGGCTTGCTGAAAGCGCTCCTCCGCCGCCTTTGCGCTCGCATGGCGGCTGCCGCCGCGGATCAGGTCGCGCGCCATGCGGGCGCCGATGTAGAGCAGCACGGCGCCCGCGAAGACCTTGAAGGCCGCCGGGTCGGGGAGCCAGCGCACGCGGATCAGGGCGCCGATCAGCACGCCGGGCAGGGTGCCGGCGACGACCACCCAGGTCAGCGGCCACACCATCCGCCCTTCGCGGACGTAGCGGGCGACGCCCGATGGGATCGCAACGATGTTGTACAGCTGGTTGGTCGCACTCACCGCCGGGCTGGTGAAGCCGAGCACGCTCATCTGAAACGGCAGCAGGAGGATAGCGCCCGACACGCCGCCGGTCGACGTGAAGGTGGAGATCGCGAACGCCACCAGCGGTGGGATGAACGGAGAGACGTCGACGCCGGAGACGGAGAAGTGCATGTCGCGTGCCCCTGCCGGCTCATAGGGTACGCTGCCGGCCCCGGAATGACGATCGTCCCCGGGTCGTTTGAAGGAGCGCATGATGACGCCCACGCATCCGGCTGCCGCCGCCAGCGACCGCGAGCGCGCGATCCGCACCATCAAGATCCTGCTCTTCAGCGCCTCCGTCGTGCCGTCGCTGGTCGGCGGCGCCATCGCCCACGCGGCCGGCTCCTTCGCCTGGACGCCGTTTCTGCTGGCGGCGGCCGGCCTGTTCATCGGCCAGGCCGGCGGCGACTACCTCTACTACTACCTGACGCACTTCCACTCCGACGCCCGCGATGCCCACACCAAGATCTTCGCCGGCTGGCGGCCGCTGTTCACCGGGATGCTGCTCGCGCCGGAGAAGACGGTGTGGGCCGGGGCCGCCTGCCTGCTGATCGACCTCGCCATCGCCGCCTACTTCGTCGAGCTGCGCGGCGCCGAAATCCTGTGGTTCGCGCTCGCCGGCGGTCTCATCGCCGTGTTCTTCACGCCGCTCATGCTGCGCGGGCTCAAGGAGCCGGTGATCTTCGTGACCTTCGGCCCGCTGTGCGTTACCGGCGTCGTCTTCGCGCTGACCGGGACGATCAGTGGAGCGGCGATCGTCGCGTCGCTGCCGGTCGGGTTCTTCGTGACGGTGGTGGCCTACCTCAAGAGCGCACGATTTGACGTCGTCGAGACCGGCGGTGAGCAGGTCGTCGTCAGGCTGTCGCGGACCGTCATCCTGGCGCTGCTGGCGCTCGGCTACGCGAGCCTTGCGGCCGGCGTGGCGCTCGGTCGCCTGCCGGTCTGGTCGCTCGGCGGGCTCCTGTCCCTGCCGCTGGCGTGGAGCGTGGCGTCGATCGTGCGGCAGTCGAGCAGCAAGGTGACGGAGTATCTGTGGGCGACGGTGCGCTCGATCGTCGTCCTGGTGATCGTCGGGGCCGGCCTGGCCGTGGGGTTCATGGTGTCATGAAGGAGACTCTGATCGTTTGGTTCAAGGCGGCCCGCGCCCCGTTCCTCGTCGTCAGCCTCATCCCCTCGGTCCTCGGCGGGCTCATCGCCTGGTACCGCGGGAGCTTCGACGGCCTGCTCTTCGGCCTCGTGACCCTCGGCGTCGTCACGGCCCACTCGGCGGCCGACTTCATCGATGACTACTTCGACTTCAGGAACGGCAACCTCGGCAACAAGGAGAAGCAGTTCCACGACAGCCCGCTCATCGACGGCAGGGTGACGCCCGGGCAGGTGCTGTTCGCTGCGCTGCTGTGCCTGGCGGTCGCCGCCGCCACCGGCCTCTATGCCCTTCTCGCGGCCGGCATGCCGGTCGTCTACCTGATGGCCGYCGGCGGGTTCATCGTCTTCTTCTACACGTCCCCCCCGTTCATGCTCAACTACCGTGGGTTGGGGGAGACCGCGCTCTTCCTSGGCTTCGGACCACTGATCGTGTTCGGCGTCTACTTCGTCCTGCGCCCGGAGCTCCTCTGGGAGCCGATCCTGCTCGGGGCAGTCCTGGGCATCTTCACGATGAACGTCGGCATCGTCAGCAACACCTTCGACCACGACGACGACTCGAAGTCGGGCAAGCGGACGCTGGCGCTGCGGCTCGGGCAGGCGAACGCCGTGCGGTTCCTGGCGGCGGGGTCGGTCGCCGCCTACGCCGTCCTGATGGCGGCCGTGCTTGCCGGCCTCGCCACTCCCTGGTCGCTGCTGGCGCTGCTCGCCGCCCCGCTCGCGGTCGCGACGGTCCGCCGAACCTCCTTGTACGCCGACACCGCCAACTACACCGCGGCGATGACGAGCGCGATCGCGCTGTCGTCGGTCAGCGGCATCCTGCTCTGCGCCGGCTACGGCATCGCGATCGCTCTGCAGTGACACCGCTGGCCGATCGCCACTTGGCGGGCATGATCGTCCTTCGGAAGGTCAGATGAGGAAGAGCGTGGAGCGAAGGGTTTCGTAGATGCCGACGCCGATGAACACGGTGGCGGTCACCACCCGGGCCCAGCGCTCGAACCCCTGGACCTTGCCCAGCGCCCGGTCGATCCAGCCGGCGCCGGCGGCGATCAGGACCGCTGCGACGGCCACCGGCAGGGCGGTGCCGACGCCGTACAGCGCCGGCATCACCAGCGGCGACCCGCGGTCGGCGGCGAGGGGTATCAGGCCGCCGAAGAAGAGGCCGGCCGATACCGGGCAGAACGCGAGGGCGAAGACGATGCCGAGCAGGCCGGCGCCCCACACTCCAGCGAGGTCGACCCGCCGCCGCAGCTGCTCGCTGAGGCCGCCGCCGGGCAGGCTCAGCTTGATGACGCCGAGCAGCAGCAGCCCGAGGGCGATCAGCAGCGGTCCCAGCAGACGGTGGACAATGCCCTGGAGGAAGCCCGAGACCGCGACCATCGACATCAGCGACCACACGGCCGCGGCGCCGAGCGCGGTGTAGGCGAGGGTGCGGCCGGCGGCGTAGAGAGCTCCCGAGAGCAGGATCGCCCGGGCGCTGCCGAGCCGGCGGCCCACGTACGAAACGGCCGCGATGTTGGTCGCCAGCGGGCAGGGGCTGATCGAGGTCAGGATGCCCAGCCAGAGGGCCGACCCGGCGGCGAGCCAGAGCGACCCCATCAGCCCTCGTCGAGGAAGGCGCGGGTGGACTCCCGCACGTACTGCGAGAAGAGCTCCTCGTCGCGCACCAGCTGCCAGACCTTGTCGAGGTTCTGGAAGCGCTGCACCTTGCCGTCCTGGTACGACACCAGGACCAGCGACCTCGTCACCAGCTTGAAGTCCTCGACGAAGTGCTCGTTGCCGGGCTGCTCGACGTTGAGGGCGCGCCATGTCAGCCGGCCCGACGCGAGCTCGTCCGCGAAGTCGGCAGTGATCGTCTCGTGCGCCTGGCGCTCGATGGCGAGGCAGGTTCGGCAGCGGAAGTCGCCGTGGAAGTAGTAGGCGACCACCCCGTTTCCGGGGTCCTTCGTGTCCACCAACTTCCCGGCGGTGGGATCTTCGGCCATTCCACTTGGCACCAGGATCACAAGCAGGGCGAGGACGCCGGCGACGATGAGCAGGGGCGAGGGTGCAATCGTTCGTTTCATGTCCAGCACCTA
>PQAJ01000179.1:20679-20845 GCA_003105185.1 Holophagae bacterium | reverse complement strand
ACCGACTGGAAGCGATCCGCCGGATCCTTGGCAACCGCCCTCCTCACCACAGGCGCCCACGGCGAGTCCGGCACCTCCACCGGATCGGCCCGGATCCCGCTCCACACGCTCTGCCGCGTCGCGAAGTCCCGCACCCCCCCAGCGCTCACCATCTCGGCCAGGATCA
>PQAJ01000179.1:0-20436 GCA_003105185.1 Holophagae bacterium | reverse complement strand
GTTCTCGGGCTTGACGTCGCGGTGAACGAGGCCGGCCGAGTGGATCGCCTCGAGGCCCGCCAGGAACTGCGACGCCAGCCCCTGCGCCTCCCGTGGGTCGAGCGGTGCTTCCTCTCGCAGCAGCTCGAAGAGCGTCGTCCCGTCCACATACTCCATCGACACCAGCTCGCTGCCGTCGAGCTCCACCAGGTCGTACACCCGGCAGACGTTGGGAGAGGTCACCTCGCGCGCCGCCCGCACCTCCTGCCGCAGCAGCTCGAGCCGTGTCGCGTCCCTGGCGAGCGCTGGCCGCAGCGCCTTGAGCGCCACCTCGACCCGCAGCTTGAGGTCGAAGGCCCGCCACACCTCCCCCATCCCGCCTTGACCAAGAAAGGCCCGGATCTGATACCGCCCGCCCAGAACCTGGCCCACCACCTCGCCGGGAGTCGGAAGCCCGCCCGGCAGCCCCTGCGTCACCGCGCCGGGCGTGGGCTCGCCCACCGCTTCGGGGGCAACGCCGCCCAGATCCGTCACGGGTTCCACTCCGGGACGGTCGCCCAGCCGGGGAAGGGGCCGACCTCGACCTTCCAGCCGGTGTCTGAGCCAGGGTCGGGAACGGCGCGGAGATTCGTGAGCGACTTCAGCTTGGCGAGCAACTCGTCGTGCGGCAGGGTGTGGAGCGGCGGCTTGGACAGGTCCGGCATGGGCCAGAGGCGGATGGTGCCGTCTTCGCTGCCGGAGGCGATCCAGCGCCCGTCGGGCGAGACCGCGATTGTGTTGATCGCGCCGCTATGCCCATAGAGCAGGTGGGGCTCCTCGCCGGTCAGCGGCCCGACCCGGATGACACCGCTCATGTCCTGCGTGACGAGGGTCTTGCCGGTGCGGTCGAGAACGAAACCGACGAGTCTATTGCCGTGAGACGTGATCTCCCGCGTCGTGCTCGTCACGAGGTCGAACGCGGACAACGACGATGCCTCCCCGACCTGGACGGACATGTTAAGCCGCACGACCGTCCTCGAGTCCGGAGTCGCGCGCGTGTCACCTCCCCCACTCGGCAGGAGCTTCCGGCATGCCCACAGCTGTCGGCTGGTCCCAGAGGCGAGGTCCCACAGCCGGAGGCCTCCATCCCCGTCCGAGAGCAGACGCCCGTCGGCCAGCGAGACTGGTACTGCCCAGCCTTCCATTTCACTTCCCGGCTCCTCGCATCCCTCCCCATCCTTTGGGAGGGTGTCGAGGGTCCGTTCCTGACCCGTCTCGAGGTCCACGATCCGGATCGCGTGCGGCTCGGGGTGCCCGAAAGTGCCGATGGAAATGGCCAGGAAGCGTGCGCCTGGCTCCACGCTGACGCCAATCGAGTAAACGGTAACCCCCTCCGGCGTCGTGAGTCGGTAGCTCGTGGCCGGCGAACCGTCGAGGGGCACCACCACGAATTCGTCTGTGAAGCCGGGGTTCACCACGACGAAGCTCCCCGCAGGGTCCAGTGCGTTGATAATCAGGTCGGTTCCGGGACGTGACATCAGCTCCTGGACGGGACTCTCACTTACCGACGAGAGGGGCCAGCGCCTGAGCATGCCGTCGCCCCCGGACGCGGACAGGAGGTCGCCATCCGGGGTGAAGATTACGCTCATGACCACCCGCTTCTCTCGGCCGAGCACGATCGAGCGTGTCCCGACCAGGTTCCACAGGATGACGTTGCCGTTGTGGACGGTGGCGAGCCAGGACCCGTCCGGGCTGAACTGCATGTCGTTCAGTACGCCGAGTTGCGTGGGCAGCCCTGCCGGCGCCGCCGCGCGGGGTGCAGCGAGATCGAAGAGGAAGAGCCACGGTGGGGACGCCAGGTTGACTGATCCCGGCGCAGCAGCAACATACCGCTCTCGGGGGTCGAGGGCGATCCATGTCGCCTCCCTCGGGCTCCTCAGCGTGCGCTCGAGGCGGGCCGAGGGTACGTCCCAGATCTGCACCTCGCCGGTGCTGTCGCCGGTGACGATCCGGTCGCGCCAGGGCCTCATCCAGACCGTGGCCTCTCCCTCGTGGGCGCCGATCAGCCGGCCTGGCGCCGAGAGGTCGTCGAGCCGTTGCTGGACCAGGCGGCCGCGCTGCAACGAGAGGATCCAGGTGGCAGTCGGATCGATGTCCCAGTCTACGAGCCCGTTCGACTCCCAGACGGCCACCGCCTTCTCCGGCGCGCCGTCAAGGGGGAGCTCGCGCACCATGTGGGACCTCCGCCCCTCGGGCGTCGGCTCGTCGTGGGCAAACGTCAGCAGGCGGTCGGCGACGAGCCAAGGGCGGGGCGAGGCCTCTGCGTGCCCCAGGGTGCGCTCCAGCCGTCCCTCCGGGAGCGCCCAGACGTTGAGCTTCGTGGGCGGCGCGCCCTCGTCGGCGTCCGTCACCAGCCGCCGGCCGTCCGAGGTGAAACCGACTGTCCTCTCGAGCTTCGAGCTGAGCCGCCGTGCCGCGCCCGTGTCCCTTTCCAGGAGGTCCACTCCTTCGCCGCCCCCCAACGCGAGCCAGCGGCCGTCAGGGCTCCACGCCACTGACCAGGGTTGGGGACCGGACAGGAAGAACGCCGGCGGGCCCTGCCAGAGCGCCTCGACGGCAAACCGGCGCGCCCCCTCGTTGTCGGCGCGCTCGAGGCTCGCGATGGCATAGGCGAGCGCGGCGTTCGGATGGTCGGTGAGCCGCAGCTGACCGAGGGCGAGCAGCTTGGCCGCCTCGGCGCGGCGGGTCTCCTGCACGCTGCGGCGCCACAGGGCGCCGAACACGGCCGCCACCACCACCGCCAATGCGAGTGCGGACGCCGCTGCGATCCGTCGGCGCCGTCTCCTGCGGGTCGCGAGCGAGGTCATCGCACCGGCGAACGCCTCCTCGAGCTCGGTGAGCCCGCCCGGGTAGCGTTCCCGCCAGACCGCATACTCCCGAAACGCCGAGCCGGTCCACAGCATGTCGTCGGTGCGACCGTGCTCGTTCCAGGTTCGGGCCGCCTGGCGGAGCTGGTCCCGGAGCTGGGCGGCATCCGCGTCCTGGGTCTGCCAGCGCACCAGCCGCGGCCAGCTCGCGAGCAGCGACTCGTGGATGATCTCCACGCGACGCGTCGCCTCTCGCTCCTCCTCTTTGACCTCGTAGGTGGTCAGCAGGCGGGCGTCGACCAGTGCGCGCAGCACCTCCCGAGCGGATTCACGTTGCGAATCGGCAAAGACCGACAGCAGCTCGTCCCGCTCCCGCACCGCCCGGGTGCCCTCGGCGGTGACGAGATTGCGGAAGATCTCGCGGACGATCCCGACCCGCTCCGGGCCGATGCGCCCCATCGTTGCCTCGGCGTGCCGCGCCAGCGCGCCGCCGACCCCGCCGATGTCGTGGTATGCCTGCCGGGTGAGCAGCCCGGCCTCCCGGTCCCGCTTCTCCCAAAGGCGGGCGGCGGCGAAGGCGAGCATCGGCAGCGCGCCGCGCTCGCCCTCGACCTCGCCGAGCATCTCCTCGACCAGCGCGTCATCCTCGAAGCGGTAGCCGCACTGGAGAGCAGGCTGCGTCAAGGCACGCCGGAGGGAAGCCCCCCTTGGAGGGTCGAGCACCGTCAGCTCGTGGAACATGGGCCGCAGCGGCTCGTGCGTGTGGCACGCAACGGCGAAGTCGTCGCGCATCGTGAGCAGCACGAAAGCGTCGGCCTCGAGCACCAGCCGGCCGAGAAGCTCCGCGAAGCGCGTCTGCTCGTCGCCACTGTTCTGCGTGAAGAGCTCCTCGAATTGATCGATGATGACCACCGCGTGCGCGTGCCGCCGGCGCCAGCGGACAAGGGCCGAGACGGAGGCGTCGTCGCTGCCCTCGGCAAGCTCGCGCAGGGCGTCGCTGTCGCCCTCGAGCTGCAAGATCACGGCCCGCCGCAGCGCCGCCCGGGGATCAGCGCCCGGCGTGCACAGGACAAAGGCCCAACCCGCCCGCGCGCTCGGGATCAAACCGGCGCGCACGAAGGAGCTCTTGCCGGCCCCGGATGGGCCGACGAGGCCCAGCAGGCGGGCCGGGCCTTCGAGCCTGGCCCACATCTGCTCGACCTCGGCCTCGCGGCCGAAGAAGTACTCGGCATCGGCCTCGGTGAACGACGCCAGCCCCGGGTACGGGTGCAGATCCTCCGCACCCTCCACCCGCAGCGTCACGTCCTCCAGGGCCCGCGTCAGCGTGTGCGCCGAGTGGTAGCGTGCCGCCGGCTCCTTCGCCACCGCCTTCTTCAGCACCGGCGCCCACGGACTCTCCGGCACCCTCGCCGGCTCGTGCCGGATCCCCTCCCACACGCTCTGCCGGCTCTGCAGGCTCTTGATCCCCTCCGGGCTCACCATCTCCGCCAGCACCACACCGGCGGAGTAGACGTCGGCCCGCGCATCCACCTTGAGCCCCGCCGCCTGCTCCGGCGCCATGTACGCCGGCGTGCCGGAGACCGTCCCGCCCGCCTCCGCGGCCTCCTGCCGGGCGAGCCCGAAGTCCATCACCACCACCCGGCCGGCCCGGGTCAGCATGATGTTCTCTGGCTTGACGTCGCGGTGGACGAGGCCCGCCTTGTGGATCGCCTCCAGCCCGGCCAGGAACTGCGAGGCGATGTCCTGCGCCTCCTTCAGCTCGAGCGGCCCCCGCTCCTGGAGCACATGAAGCAGCGTCTGCCCGTCCACGTACTCCATCGACACCAGCTCGCGGCCGTCAATCTCGATAAGGTCGAAGACCCGGCAGACGTTCGGGGACACCACCTCGCGCGCGGCGCGGACCTCGCTGCGCAGCAGCTCGCGCCGCCGCTCGTCGGCGAACAGGTCCTGGCGCAGCGCCTTGAGCGCCACCTCCACCCGCAGCTTGAGGTCGAAGGCCCGCCACACCTCCCCCATCCCGCCCCGGCCGAGCTGCGAGCGGATCTGATAGCGATCACCGAGCACCTGGCCGGGAGCCAGGAAGCCGCCCGGCAGGTCGACCGTCGGCTCACCGGGCTCGTGGCCGAAACCGCTGTCGCCAACGTTTCCGTCAGCAGTCATGTGTCGCCTTGATTTCGTGTTCAGTCTAGCACGCGACCAGTTCCTCGCTCTCGGCGCGGCTGATGCGAGCGTCACCCACGGCCTCTCCATGGCCGATGCCATCGTCTACGCCACCGCGCAGGCCGGAAGCATTCCGATGGTCACGGCGGATGCCCACTTCGAGGGTCTTCCCGGCGCTCGAGTGCTGACCCGCCGCGGCTGAGTGTTCAGTCCGGCAGATCTGCGCCCCTTGCATTGGGCGCGGCGGCACCGAATACTGGATGGAGAAGGAGCACACGATGTCGCACTCCAGCCGCCTCGCGCTGACGGTTTCCACGCTGATCGCGGCCTTCTTGCTGCCCGTCGTCGCTGCAGCGGCCGAGCAGTGTCCGCAGGTTGTCGACCGGTGGCCGGCCGGCCCGGCCGACGCCGTGTTCACGCGCACCGGCCGCGCCTACTTCGGCAGCGGCACCGTGCTGACGATCGGTGACGTCAGCGTCCCGTCGTCGCCGGTGGTGCTCGGCGAGATCGACCTCGGGCTGCTGATCCACGACGTCGTGGTCGACGGCCAGGACGCCTTCGTGGCGGCCGGCAACATGGTGGCCGAGCCCGGCACCGTGTTCTGGCTCGACGTCACGGACCCAGCCGCGCCGGTGGTGGTGGCGGCGTGGCAGACACCGCTGCCGGCGCGCTCGATCGCGGTCGGCGACGAGGTGCTGTTCACCGGCCTGGTTGACCCGATCGACCCGGGCCACGGCATGATTCTCGAGATCGAGCCGGGCGCGTCGCCATCGTCGCCGCCGCGGATCACGTCGGTCGAGATCGCCGGCTGGCCGGAGCGGCTCAAGGTCGCCGAGGAGACGCTGTGGGTCGCCGAGCTCGGCACCGGCGCCCGCGGCTTCGACGTGGCCGAGCAGGGGCAACTCGTCGAGCTGATCCACCTTTCAGGCAACGTGCGCGACCTCGATGCCGTCGATGAGCTTCTCTACCTCGCCGAGTGGCGCGACGACGACCCAGACGTCCTCAGGATTCTCGACGTGGCCGACCCGTCGCAGCCCGTCGCGCTCTCGGAGTACCGGGCCGACAAGCTGCGCAAGGTGCGCATCGTCGGGCCGACCGCTTACCTGGCGAGCTCGCCGGTCGAGTCGTCGATCCGTCTCGAGCTGGTCGACGTTTCAGACCCGTCCGATCCGAGGCGCGAGGACGTGCTCTCGCTCGGATCGCTGCGCGGCGAGGCCTTCCTGCACGACCTCGCCGTCGCCAACCGCATCGTCTGCATCAGCAACAGCCGCGGCGGCCCGTGGCTGGTCGAGGACCCGCCGACCGGCGAGCCGCGGTTGGTCGGCTCCTTCTCGACCCCGGGTGTGACTGAGGCGGCCGCCCTTTCGGGCGAGCTGCTCGCTGTCGCCGGCGGCGAGAGCGGCCTCCTCCTGTTCGACCTTGCCGGGGCCCACGGCCTCGTTCCGCTGACGCTCCCTGAAGCGGTTGGAGGCTTCGCCAAGGACGTGGCCATCGCCGGGGACGTGGCCTACGTGGCGTCCTGGCGCGACGGTGTCGTGGTCCTCGACCTCACCGACTCCAGGGCGCCGGTCGAGATCGCCCGGGTGGCGACCGATGGGCCCTGTTATCGAGTCGTCCTCGACGGCGACCACCTCTACGCAACGCTCGCAACCGGACCCTACGTCTCGACCGCCATCTTCGACGTTTCCGACCCGGCCGCGCCCAGCCAGGTGTCGGAGCTCCAGGGCGGCGTGCTCGCGGTGGCTGAAGGCTATGCCTACAGCGACTGGTCGGACTGGGCCGGGCGTTGCGCGCTGGCGACCTGGGACGTCAGCGATCCGCAGCAGCCGGCGGCCCAGCCGTCGCGCATCAACTTCTTCGGCGGCTGCGACCGCTGCGGCCTGCCCTGGCCCGACTACCCGCGGTCCTACGAGCTGCAGCCGCACCGCGCCATCTCCGGGCTCACCCTGGCCGGCGGCCGGGGCTGGGTCTCGCTCGGCGCCGGTGGCCTCCACTTGCTCGACATGTCCGACCCGGCGTCGCCGGACGTCGTGGCCGCGCTGGCCGGTCTGGCCTGCGGCACCTCGGCGACCGCTGCTGACCGCGACGCCGCCTACGTGGCGACCGCCGCCCCCTCCGGCCTGCTGAGGGTGGTCGTGTCGCCCGACGGCGGGCTTCGCGAGACCGGCTTCATCGAGCTGCCGGGCTACCCCGCGGACGCCGTCCTGGCCGGGACCATCATCTACACGGCCGATCTCACCGCCGGGGTGTCGGCGCTCGACATCGCGGCCTGCCATGGTCCGCTGCGGCCGACCGGGAGAAGGACGCCGTAGTCGTCGACACGCCCGCGGGATGCCCCCTGGCCTTGTGAGCCGGGATTCGCGCAGCGAATCCAGTGAGGATCGTGAAGGGCAGAGGCGAGCCCGACCTCCCGACACCAGCAACGCCGTCGAGGGCCTATGCCCTGCACGATCCTAGGCGATCGTGACGTCCTGGCAGAGGTAGACGTCCTGGATCGCGTTCAGCAGCTCGACGCCCTCGGCCATCGGCTTCTGGAAGGCCTTGCGGCCGGAGATCAGRCCCATGCCGCCGGCGCGCTTGTTGATGACCGCGGTCGCCACCGCCTGCTCGAGGTCGTTGGCGCCCGACTCGCCGCCYGAGTTGATCAKGCCGATACGTCCCATGTAGCAGTTCACGACCTGCCAGCGGGTCCACTCGATCGGATGGTCGGGCACCAGCGTGCCGTACACCGCCTTGTGGGTCTTGCCGTACTTCAACGCGTTGTAGCCGCCGTTGTTGGTCGGCGCCTTCTGCTTGACGATGTCGGCCTCGATGGTGACGCCGAGGTGGTTGGCCTGTCCGGTGAGGTCGGCGGCGGTGTGGTAGTCGGTCCCCTCGTGCTTGAAGGCCGGGTTGCGCAGGTAGCACCACAGCACGGTGAACATCCCGAGCTCGTGGGCGTGCTGGAAGGACTCGGAGACCTCGAAGATCTGGCGCCGGCAGTCGTCGGAGCCGTAGTAGATGGTCGCGCCGACGCCCGCGGCACCGAGGTTCCAGGCCTGCTCGACCGAGGCGAACATCGTCTGCTCAGCGATGTTCGGGTAGCTCAGCATCTCGCTGTGGTTGATCTTGAGGATGAACGGGATCTTGTGGGCGTACTTCCGAGACACCGCGCCGAGCACGCCGAGGGTCGACGCGAAGCCGTTGCAGCCGCCTTCAATGGCGAGCTTGACGATGTTCTCGGGGTCGAAGTAGATCGGGTTGGGCGCGAACGACGCGGCGCCCGAGTGCTCGATGCCCTGGTCGACAGGCAGGATCGAGACGTAGCCGGTGCCCGCCGCACGGCCGGTCGAGTACAGCCACTGCAGGCTGCGCATGACCGCCGGCGACCGATCGCTCTGCGCCACCACCCGGTCGATGAAGTCCGGTCCAGGCAGGTGCAGCTGGTCCTTGGTGATCCCCTTGCACTGGTAGTCGAGCAGCGACGCCTTGTCGCCGAGGAGCTTGCGGATCTGCTTGATCATGATTCCACCTCCTCAAGGTCCTGGGGCATTGTACGGCAACCCGCCGAGGATCCCGCGACCGGTCGCGAGGCGCGGCCGGCGGAACGCGAAGAGCAGGGCCAGCACGGTTCCCTTGATCACGCAGGTCGCCGCGATCGCCAGCCACACCGCCTCGACCCCCCATCCCCGCCCGACCAGCCAGGCCGCCATCGGCACCCTCGCGGCGGTCAGCGCAATCTCGATCGCGGCCGGGATCGTGGTCCACTGGGAGCCCGCGAAGGCGCCGACCAGGACCACCTCGGCGGCCATGAAGACCTGGCTCAGGCCGACCAGCAGGACGTAGGTGACACCCGCCGACACGACCTCGTGGTCCGAGATGAAGACCGAGACCGCCGCCGCCGGCCGCGACACCAGCACCATCGTCACCAATCCGACCGGCAGGATGGTCAGGAACAGGGCCCGCCAGGCCGTCCGGCTCGCCCGCACCGCGTCGCCGGCGCCCAGGTTCTGGCCGACCAGGGTGGTCGCGGCCGCGCCCATACCGGCGCACACGAAGTAGTTGAGCACTTCCAGCTTGTGGCCGATCCCGAGCGCGGCAACCGCTGGCGTGCCGAAGGTCGTCGTGACCCGGGTCAGCAGGACGTAGATCAGCGAGAACAGCGCCCCCTCGACGGCGAGCGGCAGGCCGACCCGCAGCGCTGCCCAGCTCTCCGCCGGCGGGCGCAGGAACGCCAGGGGGCGGGGCCGGATCCCGAGCCGGCCGAGCAGCTGCCAGCCGCGGGCGCAGCCGATCGTCCACGCCAGCACCGTCGCCGACGCCGCTCCCGCCACTCCGAGCCTCGGCAGCGGCCCGACGCCGAAGATCAGGAGCGGGTCGAGCACGACGTTGACCGCGGCCGCAACCGCCAGCAGCCGCAGCGCCGTGCCCGCATATCCCGCGGCGCGAAACGCCGCCGAGATCCACGAGAACAAGAAGTACGACGGCATCCCGAGCAGCACGATCACCAGGTACGCGGTCCCGGAGTGGGTGACCGCAGGGTCGGTGCCCATGAACTCGAACAGCGGCCTGACCAGCCACAGCCCGAACCCGACCACGATCAGCGAGCCCCACAGGCCGAGGCTCTGTCCGGCCGCCGTCGCGCGCTCCACGGCCGCGCGGTCGCCCGATCCGACGGCGGCGGCGAGCACCGACCCGGACCCCGCCGCTGCCCCCTCGCCGATGGTCTGCGCGAGCCACATCGCGAAGCCCGCGGTCGAGGCCGCGGCGACGGCTGCCGGACCAACCCGGCCCAGCCAGAAGGCGTCGACGATCAGGAAGCCGGCCTGGAGCAGCGCCGACAGGGCGGCCGGGGCGCCGAGGTGGAGGATCGCCCGGTCGATCGAGCCGGAGACCACCAGCTCGCGGTAGCGAAGGACGTCGCCGTGCACGGAGCAGGAGGATAGCAGGCGAACGAGATCGCAGCGGGCTTCCTCGATCGTCCCCCATCGCCCGCTTCCGCACCCGGGAGGCGACGCGAGTACGCGAACAGCGCGTCCTGCGGGCGTGCCATCTTTGGCGATTTTGGGGGCGGCGTACCTCCTGAACGAGCTTTCGAGACCCGAAATCGCCAAAGGTGGCTCCCTCGGGGAGTGCTTCCGGAGAACCGGCGCGAAGCGCACTCGGGGACGGAGCGAACGAGCGGGCACGGGCACGGATACGGAGACGGGCACGGCGCGACGCCCCGCCAACTCCGAGCGCGATGCGCCGGGCAGTCTTCTCTGTGAACCCCGGGTCCTGCGCTACCCGATGACCTCGCTCGACTCGGTGAACTGGAGGCCGAGGCGCTGCAGCTCCTCGAGCGCGGGCTCGTAGAACTCGGGCATCACCGGCACGATCACCCCGGTGCGCGTGAAGCGGCCTTCGAGGATGTAGCGGACGCCGATCGCGGCCGGCAGACCGACGGTGCGGTTCATGCTCGAGTCGCCGCCCGGGATTCCGAAGTCGACCATGGTCGACGTGATGCGCTCGCGGTGGTCGGAGTAGCGGGCGACAAACGTGTGCTGCAGCACGAGCATGTCGCGCTCGCCCTCGGCGTAGGACATCTTGGCGAGCATGCGCTCGGTGAGGATGTCCACCGGCGCCTTGGGTTTGGGCAGCGGATCGCTCGAGAACAGCCCGATCCACTCCATGCAGGAGATCGCCGGCCCGGCGGCGTCGATGCCGAGCTTGCCGGCGACTGCGGCCGCGAGCCCGCGCGTGGACTGCAGCCCGGCCAGGCGGGTGGTCAGCTCGGCGAAGGTCTTGCCCTCGAGGCCGTCGAGCTGCGCGGTGCCGAGCCAGCCGAGGCGCGCCATCTGCTTGATCGCCGCGCACCAGTGCGGGAAGCGCAGCGTGCCACGGAACATGGTGTCCTCGGGATCGATCCCGTAGTACTCGGTGTAGGGCATGCTGTCGCGGTTCGGGTAGCCGATGAAGCTGATCATCTTGCCCTCGACCTCGACCGGCACTTGCCACTGGTGGTCGAAGAGCTCGGCACCAGGGACCTTCACCTCGCGGGCGTCGCGGCGGTAGCGGGCGTCGTTGAGGCCGGCCAGGATCACGCCGCGGGGGCTCCACGAGAACTTGTAGCCGAACGGGTTGTCGTTGGCCTCGGGCGCCGGCAGGCCGCCGCAGTAGGACTGGAAGGTGGTGATCTCACCGCCCGCCGCCTGCACCGCGTGGATGACCTTCATCGCAGTCATGTGGTCGATGCCGGGGTCGACGCCGAGCTCGTTGAGCAGGGTCACGCCGGCCTTCTTCGCCGCGCCGTCGAGGGCCTTCATCTCGTCCTTGACGTACGAGGTGGTGACCATGTGCTTGCCGTGGGCGATGCAGGCCTTGGCCACCGCCGGGTGATGGACCCAGGGCAGCAGGCTGACCGCCAGATCATGCTCGGCGACCAGTGAGCCGAGACGCTCCGGCTCGCTCTCGATGTCGAAGGCGATCGGGGTCCCCAGGGGATGGCCGTCAAGGATCGCCTCCGCCTTGCGAACCGTGCGGCTGGCGACCGTCACGTGGAAACCATGATCCAGCAGGTAGCGCACGTGGGCGCGCACCACCAGCCCGGCGCCGAACACGATGACTCGCTTCATGTCACATCCTCCCAGGCTCCAAGAACGGAGCCTCGTTCTATCGTCTGTCAGCCGACGAGGGTCGCGACCATGACCGCCTTGATGGTGTGGAGCCGGTTCTCGGCCTCCTCGAACACTCTTGACTGCGGACCCTCGAAGACCTCGTCCTCGACCTCGCAGATCTCCGGGAACTGTCGCGCCAGGTCGGTTTCGAGGTTGTGGAACGCGGGCAGGCAGTGCAGGAAGATCGCCTCCGGCCGGCCGGTGAGCTCCATCATCCTGCGCGTCACCTTGTAGTCCTTGAGCAGCGCGATCCGCTCGGCGATCTTGTCCTCCTCGCCCATCGAGGCCCAGACATCGGTGTAGATCGCGTGGGCGCCGTGCACTCCCTCCTCCACCGAGTCGGTGACCGTCACCTTGCCACCCGTCTCGGCTGCGATCGCCCGCACGGTCGCGACCAGCTCGGGCTCGGGGTGCAGCGACGCGGGCGCCACCACCCGGACGTCCATGCCGAGCTTGGCGCCGCCGACCAGGGTCGAGCGGGCGACGTTATTGCGGCCGTCGCCGGCGTAGGCGAGCGCAATGCCGTCGAGCCGGCCGAACTCCTCGCGCACGGTCAGCACGTCGGCCAGGATCTGGGTCGGGTGCCAGGCGTCGGTCAGCCCGTTCCACACCGGCACGCCGGCGTGCGCCGCCAGCTCCTCCACCGTCCGGTGGGCGAAACCGCGGAACTGGATGCCGTCGAACATCCGGCCGAGCACCCGCGCGGTGTCGGCCACCGTCTCCTTCTTGCCAAGCTGGATGTCGCCCTTGCCCAGGTACTCGGGGTGGGCCCCCTCGTCGACGCACGCCACCGTGAAGGCGCAGCGCGTCCGGGTCGACGGCTTCTCGAAAATCAGCGCGATGCTCTTGCCGGCGAGCGAGCGGCCCCGCCGCCCGGACCTGCGGTCGGCCTTGAGGCGCGCCGCCAGATCGAGCAGATAGCGGATCTCGCCCGGTGTGAAGTCGAGCAGTTTGAGAAAGTTCCTTCCCACCAGTGGTGGCGCTGCCATGGGTTCCTCCGTCGCGCCCCTGATGCAGCTTGTGAATTCCTGCACCAGGGCCAACGCATGGTACCCGCGCCCGCCTGCTTTGCCAAGCTGAATCCAAGTGCAGAGCGGGGATCGCTTCCCCGCTTCCGCGCCCGGCTCCGGGAGCGCCCCGTGTGAGTTCTCGACTTCGTCTTCGACAGTCCGTTCCGAGGCCGGAACTGGGTTTCGGGCGCGGAAGCGGGCACGGAGGCGAGCACGAGCGCAATCGCGGTACCAGTTTGCCCAGCCAGCAAGTAGAATCACCCCTCGGCTGGAGGCCCTGCATGCCCTTCCTCGAGATCCGGACACGCTGCGCGGACGCGATCGCGACCGCCCTCGAGACCGAGTTCGGCCACCGCGCCGAGCTCCGCCTCGAGGTGCCGCCGCGCCGCGAGCTCGGCGACCTGGCCTGGCCGGGCGCCCTGCCGCTCGCCAAGGTGCTGCGCCGGGCGCCGCGCGAGATCGCCGAGTGGGTCCTCGCCGCCGCTGCCTGGCCTGAGGGCGTGCAGCGTGTGGAGGTCGCCGGCCCCGGCTTCCTCAACATCTTCCTCGACCGGCCGCGCCTGCTCCGCCAGCTGCTCGCTCATGCGCCGGCCGAAGGCGGCGCCGGCGGGCCCAAGACGATCGTCGAGCATACCAACATCAACCCGAACAAGGCGGCCCACATCGGGCACCTGCGCAACGCGGTGCTCGGCGACATCCTGGTGCGCAGCCTGCGAGTGCTCGCGGTCCCGGTCGAGGTCCAGAACTACATCGACGACACCGGCGTCCAGGTGGCGGACGTCGTGGTCGGGGTGCTCCACCTCCCGGAGCCGGAGCTCGCGGCGGCGCTCGGCGTCGAGATCAGCCGGCGCGACGAGCTGGTCGTCACCTTCCTGGAGCGGCTGCCGGGGGCCGAGGTGCCGGCTGCCTCAACTCGGGACTTCGACGACCTGTGCTGGGAGATCTACCCGCGGGTGACCGCCCGCTACGAGGCCGATCCCGACTTTGCCGCGCGGCGGGACGAGGTGCTGCACGCCGTGGAAGGCGGTCCGGGCCAGGTTGACCGCGACCAGGCGGAGTTCCTGCTGCGGGGGGCGGTGATCGCCGGCGAGCCCTACCCCGAGCGCGCCGTCGCGTGTCTCGCGGGCGAGGTCGCGACCGGCAACCTGCGCTGCCACCTGGCGACGATGGCGCGGCTCGGCATCGCCTACGACCTGCTGCCCCACGAGTCTGACATCCTCCACCTCGGGTTCTGGCGGCAGGCCTTCGAGATGCTCAAGGCCTGCGGCGCCGTCCGCATCGAGAGCGAAGGCAAGAACGCGGGCTGCTGGGTGATGTCGCTGGCCGCCAGCCCCGAGTTCGCGGACCTCGACGACCCCGACAAGATCCTGGTCCGCTCCAACGGCACCGTCACCTACACCGGCAAGGACATCGCCTACCAGCTGTGGAAGCTCGGCCTGCTCGTGGGCCCGGACGGCCGGAGGCTCGACTTCGGCTATCGCTCCTTCGCCAGGTGGACGCGCCCTGGACCGGCCCTCCCGCTTCGCTACGGAGAGGAAGGGACGGCGCTGGTCCGCACCACCTCCGATCAGGCCGAGGCCTCGCCCTCGGGCGGCTTCGGCGCCGGCGCGCGGGTCTACAACGTCATCGACGTCCGGCAGTCATACCCCCAACGCGTGGTCAAGGAGGCGGTGCGGGTGCTCGGCCACGCCGAGGCCGCCGACAGCTCGACCCACTTCGCCTACGAGATGGTGGCGCTGACCCCGGCCGCGGTCCGGTTGATCGAGCAGTCGAGCGGCCACAGGTTCGACCTCTCGGACGAGGACATGGGCAAGGCCTACATCGAGATGTCCGGGCGGCGCGGCATCGGGGTCAAGGCCGACGAGTTTCTCGACGTGCTCGAGTCTGCTGCCGAGGACGCGATCGTGTCCAGGCTCGGGCACGGCGGCGAGGTCGCCGACCTGGCCGACCGCGCGCGCGCGATTGCGGTCGGCGCGCTGCGCTACCTGATGGCCCGCCAGTCCCGCAACCGGGTCCTCGCCTTCGACTTCGCCGAGGCCCTCGCCTTCGAGGGCGACACCGGGCCCTACCTCCAGTACTCGGCGGTGCGGGCGGCCAAGATCTTCGAAAAGCTCGCAGAGCGCCGCGGCGAGGGGCGGGTCGACGTCGACGAGGCTGCGCTGCTCGAGGGGGCGGCGATCGACGACGAGCTGTGGGACCTCGTGCTGCAGTGCGCGCGGCGCCACGAGGTCGTCGCCCAGGCGGTCGCCGGTCTCGAGTTCTCGCTGCTCGCGCAGCACGTCCACGACCTGGCGCAGCTCTTCCACAAGCTCTACCACGGCCATCCGGTCGTACCGGAGGACGACGTCGAGCTGCGGCGCCTGCGGCGCGCCGTGTTCACCGTGTTCGTCGACGAGATCCGGGTGCTGCTCGAGGATCTGCTCGGGATTCCGATCCCAACCGAGATGTAGGGTGCACATGAAGGACGATGCGCGCCGCACCCGCTGGGCTCGGATCCGCGAACAGATCGCCGAGCTGATCGCGAAGACCGACGACGCGGCCGCCCACCGCGCGACGGCGGCGGCGGTGCTGCACCACAAGGTCCCGGGCGCGTCGTGGACCGGCTTCTACCTGGTCAAGGCCGGCGACCTGGTGGTCGACGCCTACCAGGGGCCGGCGGCCTGCGTGGTCCTGGCGAAGCACACCGGCGTCTGCTGGGCCGGCATCGACCGGAACGAGACGGTGGTGGTGCCGGACGTGCATGCGTTTCCCGGCCACATCCCCTGCGACGAGCGCAGCCGCTCCGAGATCGTGGTCCCGGTGCGCGACGCCGATGGCCGGCCGATCGGCGTCCTCGACGTCGACTCCCACCGTCCCGACCACTTCGACGCCATCGATCGCGAGGGCTATGAGTCGGTGGTGCGGCTGCTCGAGGATCGGTGGTTCGGGCAGCAGGCCACCTGATTCACAGGGACGAGGCATCGGGCGAGGCCGCAACGGGCATCCTGCCCCGTCTGCGTGCCCCTGCCCCTGCCCATGCCCGATGTCGGTCGTTGACAAGGATTCACGTTCGGGGACGGGCACCAGCGAGGGCGTTTCATGGGCAGCCACTCCCTCCCGGAGCGACCACATTCGGCGCCGGATGTGGCACCCTATATGCCGGATTCGAGATCGAGACGAAAGGAAACACCCATGGCGACAACCCACCTCAAAGGCAACCCGGTTCACACCAACGGTGAGCTTCCGGCCGTCGGCGCGAAGGCGCCCCCGTTCACCCTGGTCGGCGGCAACCTGGCCGACGTGTCACTCGCCGACTACGCGGGCAAGCGCAAGATCCTCAACATCGTGCCCAGCCTCGACACCGCGGTGTGCGCGACCTCGGCGCGGCGATTCAACGAGGCCGCCGGCGCCCTCGAGAACGCGGTCGTGCTGGTGATCTCGGCCGACCTGCCGTTCGCGCAGGGCCGCTTCTGCTCGACCGAGGGGCTGAGCAACGTCGTGCCGCTGTCGGTGATGCGCAGCAAGTCCTTCGCCAAGGACTACGGCGTTCTGCTCGTGGATGGACCGCTTGCCGGAATTTGCGCACGGGCGGTGGTCGTGCTCGACGAGCGCGACCGGGTGATCCACTCCCAGCTCGTGGATGAGATCACCACCGAGCCCGACTACGGCGCGGCGCTGGCGGTGTTCTAGAACTTCCAGAAGAACCCGACCGAGCCCACGATGCCGCCGAAGTTCTCCTCGAACTCGGAGCCTTCGAGGTCGGCGATGTCGGACTCGGCGTCGCGGTAGACGGCCTCGACGAAGAAGCCCTTCTGGTCCCCAGCCTTGATGTTGAAGCCGGCCATCAAGTAATAGCCGGTCGTGTCCTCGGCGTCCCGCTCGGACAAGTTGATCAACATGTAGGTGACACCCGCCCCGATGTACGGCCGCAGCTGGCTGCCGGGAGCGAAGAGAAGGCGGAGGCCGAGGTCGAACGGGATGACCTGCATGTCGTCGTCGAAGGCGCCGGCACTGACGCCAGGGAACCAGGTGCCGGTCAGATCGACCATCACCGACTGACCCCCGAGACTGAGCCTGGCGCCGGCGCCGAACGCCCGGCTGCTCTCGGTCACCTCGCCATAGGTCCCGAACAGGGAGAATGCGCCCCCGGCCCACGCCGGGGCGGCGCACAGCACGAGGCATCCAACCAACACCAGCACGGACTTCCGCATCAGGTACCTCCCGCGTGGCCAATCGTCCAATTTGTGCACCATCAAGCCAATTCTAGTACAGATTCCCGGTCCGGCCAGGGCTCGGCCCCCTCGCCAGCGGCCGCGGCGTGACGGAGCGCACCTCATCAAGCGATCGGAGCCTCACGGCAGGGTGCCGGTGTAGCCCTTGCGGCTGGTCGCCCGGTACCCGTCCACGGTCACCTCGAGGGTGCGGTACTTGTTGACGCCCACGCCCGAGGTGGCGAAGGTGATGATGAATCGGGACGACAGCTCGTCGGTCAGCGCTTTCACGACCGCCGGCATGTCCTCGGTCTTGGGGATCCTCCGATAGCGGCCGCCCGAGGCGTCCGCGATCAGCACGAGGACGTCCTCGTAGGACGTCTCAACATCGTCCACGGCGGGCGGCGGCTCGACGCCGAGCACGAAGATCGGTGTGTCGAGCCCCTCCGCGATCCGCGTCGCGTCCTGCGCCGTCAGCTTGGACGCATTGTCGATGCCGTCGGTCAGCAGGATCGCAGCCTGGCGCGGGTGGGTCGCCCGCTCCATCACGTCCGGAACGCGCTGGATCATGTCATACAGCGCGGTCGTGCTCCACGGCCGGATGGTCTCGAGGACACGCGGTAGCAGGTACCAGCCCATGCCGAAGGGGAAGCGCTCCACGACCCGCTCGTCGCCGAAGGTCCACAGCGCGAGCTGGTCGTCCGGCCGCCGCTGATCGAGGAACGCCCCGACCAGGTCCTGGCAGGCGGTCAGCTTACGCCCCGCCATCGAGCCGGAGCTGTCGACGATGAAGGCGAGGCTCAGCGGCAGGTCGGCCTCCCTGGCGAAGTCGCTGATCGGCACCTCCATGCCGTCCACATAGAGGTGGAAGCGGTTGCGCGCCACATCGCTCACGATCCGACCGTCGTCGTCACGAACGGTGACCGGAGCGACCACCGCGTTCACGCTGACCTCGCCCGAGTACTGAGCGCGGATGGTCAGCGCAACCAGCACGATCGCGAAGGCCGCGGCCGCGCATCGGGCCGCAGGTCCCCGACCCGGCGCTGCCAGCGGCCGTGGACTCTCCGGGCGCAGCGGCGACCCGGTCAACCCTGCCCGCCCATCAACGCCTCGCGCGCGTCCCGTCCGCAGGCCCCGGCGAAGCGGTCGGCGTAGCTGTCCACCGCGGCGCCGCTCTCGTCGAGGTCGACGCGCACGATGCGATGGGTCGGGATGAAGAAGGTCGAAGGTCCGATCAGACCGGCTTCGCCGGCCCGCTCCTGGCGCAGCCAGTCCTCGACCGACGCCAGGTCGAGCCCGCGCACTGTGAGACCGATGCTGTCTAACCGCAGCAGCACGCCCCACATCTTCTCGCGCGGCTCGCGGCAGTGGACGATGACCAGCGCCCCGACGTCGATGGCTTCCATGGAACGAGCCTAGCGCATCCGGCGCCGAAGCGGCACCGCCCTCGCGCCCGAAGCGTGCGCCGGACTGCGATCGTCAGCGGCGAACGCGCGCAGCGCCGCCTCGCCGGCCACCCGGCGTTGTGGTCGGGACACCCGGGTCAACGGCGGTCGGCAGGGGGCTGCGAGAGCTCGATCAGAACCCCTCCCGCCGATTTCGGGTGGACGAAGCACACCTGGCAGCCGTGCGCGCCCGGCTGCGGCTCGTCGGACAGCAGCTCGAAGCCGGCCCCGGCAAGCTGCGCCATGGCGGCGCGGATGTCGGGAACGCTGACGCACAGGTGGTGGAGGCCGGGGCCGCGCCGCTCAAGGTGCCGGGCGATCGGCGAGGACGGGCTCGAGGGCTCGAGCAGCTCCAGTCGGGTTGAGCCGAGCGGCAGGAATGCCACCCGGACRGCCTGCCCCGCCACCTCYTCCTCGCCCTCGAGGCGCAGGCCGAGGGCCTCGTAGAAGCGCAGCGCCTCGGCGATCGAGCGCACCGCGATCCCGACGTGGTCGAGGTGCGATGGGTCGCGCGGTCCCGCCATCACCGCTCTCCCGCGGCTTCCAGCAACTCGCGCGCAATCACCAGGCGCTGGATCTCGGACGTGCCCTCGCCGATCGTGCACAGCTTGGAGTCCCGCCAGGCGCGCTCCACCGGGTAGTCCTTGGTGTAGCCGTAGCCGCCGTGGATCTGGATCGCCTCCTCGGCGACCCGCACCGCGACCTCGGACGCGTAGACCTTGGCCATCGACGACTGCTTGGTCGTCGGCTTTCCAGCGTCCTTGAGCGCCGCCGCCTGCATCGTCAGAAGTCGCGCCGCCTCGACTCCGGTCGCCATGTCGGCGAGCTTGTGGCGGATCGCCTGGAACGACGCGATCGGTTTGCCGAACTGCTGGCGGGTCGGCGCGTACTGGAGCGTCGCATCGAGCGCACCGCGGGCGATGCCGAGCGACAGCGCCGCGATCGAGATCCGGCCGCCATCGAGCACATGCATCGCCTGGATGAAGCCGTCGCCTTCGTCGCCGAGCAGGTAGGAGGCCGGAATGCGGCAGTCCTCGAACACCAGCGACGAAGTGTCCGAGCAGCGCATCCCGAGCTTGTTCTCCTTCTTCCCCGGAGCCACGCCCGGACGGTCGAAGGGCACGAAGAAGGCCGAGATCCCGTGATGGCCCTTCTCCTTGGCGGTGCGCGCCATGGCCACCACCGCCTGGCCGGAGGTGGCGTGGGTGATGAAGTTCTTAGATCCGTTGAGCACCCACTCGGCGCCGTCGCGAACGGCGGTGGTGGTGGTGCCTCCGGCGTCAGAGCCGGCGCCCGGCTCGGTCAGCCCCCAGGCGCCGATCCACTCGCCGCTGGCGAGCTTCGGCAGGAACTCTCGCCGCAGCTCCTCTGAGCCGTACATGTAGAGGTGGTTCGTGCACAGCGAATTGTGGGCGGCGACGCCGAGCCCAACCCCGCCGTCGGCGGCCCCGATCTCCTCCAGGATGAGCACGTACTCGACGTAGCCGAGGCCCGCGCCGCCGTACTCCTCCGGGATCAGCACCCCGAGCAGGCCGAGCTCGCCGAGCTTCGCAAAGAGCTCGCGGGGGAACTCCTGCCGCTCGTCCCAGCCGCCGGCGTTCGGCGCGATCTCGCGGCGGGCGAGGTCCCGCACCATGTCGCGGATGGCCACCTGGTCCTGGCTCAGCTCGAAGTCCACAGGCACCTCCTGGAGAACGCCACCGCTGGCATTGTAGGGGGGCGGCTGCGTACCCTCAAGGACAACACGAGCGGCACGGCCGGCTTTCCCGCRGAACGGCACCACACCCGCGCCCGCCTCCGCGCCCGTCTCCGTCTCCGTCTCCGAACAGCAGATCCTCATCGCAAGAAGTGACGCGGGCACGGCCACGGAGACGGGCACGGAGACGGACGGGAGCCGCCTTCTCTYCAGCTTCTGACCCSTCTCCCCTACTTYCCGTCCCACCGCACGAGCTCGATCCCGGTGTAGTAGTGCKYGAGGATCTCCTCGAAGGTCATGCCCGAGCGGGCGAGACCAAAGGCMCCGTTCTGGCACAGGCCGACGCCGTGGCCCCAGGCGCGGCCCAGGAAGCGCACCGTCCGGGTCCCGTCGGGTGCGGTCCTGACGTGGAAGCTGAACAGGTTCTCGGGGAGGTCGAGCGCGCGCCGGACCGGAAAGCCCTCGACCTCCCTCT
>PQAJ01000178.1 GCA_003105185.1 Holophagae bacterium | reverse complement strand
CCCATCATCGAGCCGGCCTCGGTCAGCCGCTCGTAGTCGACGGGCAGGTCGAGCAGGGACTCGGGCACGCAGCCGCCCGAGGGCCCGCCGGTCTGGACCGCCTTGAACGGGCGATCGTTCAGGATCCCGCCGCCGATGTCGAAGATGATGGTGCGCAGGGTGGTGCCCATCGGCAGCTCGATGAGGCCGGTGTTCTTCACCTTGCCGACCAGCGAGAAGGCCTTGGTGCCCTTCGACCGCTCGGTGCCCATGGCGGCGAACCACTGGCCGCCGCGGTCGATGATCGCGCCGATGCCGGCCCAGGTCTCGACGTTGTTGAGCACCGTCGGCAGATCGAAGAGCCCCTTCTCGGTCGAGTGCACGTACTTGGCGCGAGGCTCGCCGATCTTGCCCTCGAGCGAGCGCATCAGGGCCGACGACTCCCCGCACACGAAGGCGCCGCCGCCGCGCGAGATCCTGACGTCGAAGTCGAAGCCGGTGCCCATGATGTTGGCGCCGAGCAGCCCGTAGCTGCGCGCCTGCTCGAGCGCGATGGTCAGGTTGACCACCGCCAGCGGGTACTCGTCGCGGACGTAGATGTAGCCCTCGTGGGCGCCGACCGCCCAGGCGCCGATCACCATGCCCTCGAGCACCGAGTGCGGGTCGCCCTCCATGATCGAGCGGTCCTTGAACGCCCCGGGGTCGCCCTCGTCACCGTTGCACAGCACGAAGCGCCGCTCACCCGGCGCGCGCCGGCACGAACGCCACTTGCGGCTGGTGTTGAAGCCGGCGCCGCCGCGCCCGCGCTGGCCCGAGACCGCCACCTCCTCGATCACCTGCTCCGGCGTCATCTCATAGAGCGCCTTCGCGAGGCCCGCGTAGGCGCCCTCGGCGATCGCATCGAGGATGTCGGTCGGGTCGATGCGGCCGATGTTCCGCATTGCCACCCGCAGCTGGTGCTTGTAGAACGGGATCTCGGCGTAGGCGGCGATCCGCTCGCCGTCAGCCGGGTTCTTGTAGACAAGGCTCGGGATGACCTCGCCGCCGAGCACGGTCTTCTCGATGATCTTCTCGACGTTCGCGGGCTTGACCTTGGTGTAGAGGATGCCCGACGGCAGCAGCGCCACCAGCGGCCCGCGCTCGCAGAAGCCGTGGCACCCGGTGGTCTTGACGAAGGTTCCGACCGACGCGTCGAGCCCCCGCTTCGCGACCTCCTCGGCAAAGGTCTCGGCCACCTGCTTCGAGCCCGACGCCAGGCAGCCGGTCCCGCAGCAGACCAGGATCTGCTGGCTGTGGCTCCCGGCGCTCTGGCGCGCCTGCTCCTGGAGCGCCTCGAAGTCGGCTTGAGACTCAATTCTCATCGTTGCCGCTCCCCTTGCCGAGGTACTTGCCGACACGGGCCGCCTTGGCGTTGCCCCAGTACTTCTCGCCGACGATCATCACCGGCGCCATCGCGCACGCGCCCACGCAGTTGACGGTCTTGACGGTGAACTTGAGGTCGTCGGTCGTCTGGTCCGGCTTGATGCCCAGGGTGCGCTCGAGCTCCTCGACCAGCTGGCCGGCGCCGCGGATGTGGCACGCCGTGCCGGTGCAGACCTTGACGATCGTGTCGCCCTGCGGATCGAGCGCGAACGCCTTGTAGAACGTGGACACCGAGAAGACGTGAGCGAGCGGCACCCCGAGGGCGTCCGCTACCTTGACCAGGACGTCGCACGGCAGGTAGTTGTAGGCGCGCTGGACGTCCTGCAGGACCTGGATCAGCGATGGCTCCTCGGCCGGGTACCTGCCGAGGATGTCCATGGCCTTCGCGAGGTCCACACAGGGTTGCTCGATCATGACCCCTCCTCCGCCACCGACGCCACCGCCTTGCCGGTGGCCGCCGCCCCGACCTCGAAGCCGCGGTGCAGCGCGAGCAGGTTGCTGTCGACGAGCTGCGGCTTGGCCGAGAAGGTCTCGCGGACCACCGCCTCGACCTCCGCGATCGACACCGCCCCGGTCGCGCCGAGGTAGGCGCCGAGCGCGACCATGTTGGCGGCTCGGGGGTTGCCGAGCGAGTTGGCGATCTCATTGGCCGGGACCTTGACCACCGTCAGGTCGGTGCGCGCCGGGTCGCGGTTGATCAGCGAGGAGTTGACCAGCAGCAGCCCTCCGGGCCGCACGTCGCGCTCGAACTTGTCGAGCGACGGCAGGTTCATCGCGAGCACCGCCCGCGGCGAGCGGATCACCGGCGAGCCTACCGGCCGGTCGGAGATCACGACCGTGCAGTTGCAGGTGCCGCCGCGCATCTCCGGGCCGTAGGAGGGCAGCCAGGACACCTCCTTGCCCTCGTGCATGCCAGCGTAGGCGAGCATCTTGCCGATGAGCAGGATCCCCTGCCCCCCGAAGCCGGCCATGATGACGTCGTTCTGCATGTCAGTCCCCGGCCCCCGGCGTCGGGGCGCGGTCGGCGCCGTCGGGGGTCTTGAACACCCCGAGCGGGTAGAACGGCATCATGTTCTGCGCCAGCCAGCGGTTGGCCTCGACCGGCGGCACGCCCCAGTTGGTCGGACAGGTCGAGAGCACCTCCACCATCGAGAAGCAGGTCCCGGCGACCTGGTAGCGGAAGGCGCGCCGCAGCATCTCCTTGGCGTTGACCGCATAGAGCGGGGTATGGACCGCGGCGCGGGCCACGAACGACGGGGTGCGCAGCGTCGACAGCAGCTCCGCGATCCGGATCGGATGGCCCGCCTGCTCGACGTCCCTGCCGAGCGGGCAGGTGGTAGCGATCTGGCCGGGCATGGTGGTCGGCGCCATCTGCCCTCCGGTCATCCCGTAGATCGCGTTGTTGACGAACACCACGGTCACCTTCTCGCCGCGGTTGGCGCAGTGCACGATCTCGGCCATCCCGATCGACGCCAGATCGCCGTCGCCCTGGTAGGTGAAGACGATGAGATCCGGACGGGCGCGCTTGATGCCCGTCGCCACCGCCGGCGCGCGGCCGTGCGACGCCTCCTGGAAATCCACGGTGAAGTAGTTGTAGGCCAGCACCGCGCAACCCACCGGAGCGATCCCAACCGTACGTTCGCGAATGCCGAGCTCGTCGATCACCTCGGCGATCAGCCGGTGGATGATGCCGTGGGTGCAGCCGGGGCAGTAGTGAGTGATGACCGGGGCGAGCGCCCCAGGCCGCGAGAACACGGTCTCAGCCATGGCTCACCTCCGCCGCGCCGCCGGCGAGGATGCATTCCACCTTCTCGATGACCTCGTCGGGCGTCACCAGCATGCCGCCGACCCGAGAGTGGAAGTGGATCGGCCGCGCGCCTTCGAGCGCCAGCCGGACGTCCTCGATCATCTGCCCAGTCGACAGCTCGACCACCAGCACCGAGCTGGCGCGCAAGGCCGCGTCCCGGATCGCCTGGTAGGGGTATGGGAAGAGCGTGATCGGCCGGACCATCGCCACCCGGACGCCGCGCTCGCGCAGCTCGTCGATGGCCGTCGAGCAGACCCGGGCCACCGTGCCGTAGGCGACGATCAGCACGTCGTAGTCGTCGTCGGCAGCGTAGGACGCGGAGCGGATCTCGTCGCGCGTCATCGCGTCGTACTTGGCCTTGAGCTTCCAGTTGTGGCGCTCGAGCTCCTCGGGATCGAGGAACAGCGAGTTGATGATGTTGGTGGGGCGGTCGCCGGGGCAGCCGGTGGCGGCCCAGGTCTTCGGCTGGAGCTCCTTGATCGGCTGGCGGTCGCTCGAGAACTCGACCGGCTCCATCATCTGCCCGATCAGGCCGTCACCGAGCACCATCACCGGGTTGCGGTAGAAGTCGGCGAGGTCGAAGGCGTCCTGGACCAGATCGGCCGCCTCCTGCACCGACCATGGCGCCAGCACGAGCAGCCGGAAGTCGCCGTGACCCATGCCGCGAGTTGCCTGGAAGTAGTCGCCCTGGCTGGGGAGGATCCCGCCGAGGCCCGGACCGGCGCGCACAATGTTGACGATCACGACCGGCAGCTCGGCGCCGGCGAGGTACGAGGCTGCCTCGGACATCAGCGAGATCCCGGGCGACGAGGACGAGGTCATCACCCGCTCGCCGGTGCCTGCGGCTCCGTAGAGCATGTTCGAGGCGGCGACCTCGCTCTCGGCCTGGACGAAGCACCCGCCGACCTGCGGCAGCCGCAGCGACATGTACTCGGGGATCTCGTTCTGGGGCGTGATCGGGTAGCCGAAGAACAGCCGGCACCCGGCCTGCACCGCCGCCTCGCCGATCGCCTCGCTGCCCTTCATGAGCTTCTTGGCCATGGCTGATCGTCCTCAGTACGAGAAGTAGTGGTACATGGTGCCGTTGACCCGCATCTCGATCGCCGTGTCGGGACAGGTGATGCAGCACAGGCGGCAGCCGATGCACCGCATCTGCTCCACAACCTCCGCGTAGAAGTACCCCTTGCTGTTGATCTTCCGCCCCATGCCGAGGATCTGCTGCGGACAAGCGTCGACGCACAGCTCGCATCCCTTGCAGCGGTCAGGCGTGATGACGATCCGTGGCATGCGGGCTCCCTTCAGTTGACGACGAACAGCGGGCCCATGGTCCGGGTCTGCGGCGGCTGCTCGAAGGGAGGCAGCACGATCCGCTGCAGCACGACCAGCGGACACCCCAGCTCCTCGCCGGCGAGATCGGCGGCAACGTCGCTGGTGGCGGTCACGGCGACTACCGGGACGCCCAGAATCTCGGCCGTCGCGACCGCCATTCGGTGGCCCTCCAGCACGACCCGTGGGGTGGTCTCGCGCATGAGGTGGGTGTTCGACACCAGGCCGGTCACCTTCACCCGCGCGGCCGCCTCGATCTGGCGCACCATCGCCGCCGCTTCCTCGGCGCCCGAGGTCGCCGGGCGCCGGAAGTTGAGCACGACGAGCACATCGCTGTCGGCCACCGGCAGCACGTCCGACAGCGAGCCGAGCACCCGCGCGCCGGTGCCGTCGCCGCCGACGTCGATCACCAGCCGGCACGACGGGTCGCGCAGGGCCGTGCGCACCTGCGGCACCACGATCGGGAGGTCGGCGTGAGCAACCTCGCCGCCGGGTGCGAGAAGCCGGATGCCGGCCTCGTCGAGGATCGCGCGCGCCGCCCGCGATCGGAAGTAGGGCTTCACGACGTCGAGGTCGGCGAGGGTCACCGTCCAGCCGGCCGCGGCCAGCCCGAGAGCGCCATTGAGCGCAATCTCGGTCTTGCCGCTACCGAAGCTGCCGACCAGAACGGTGATGCGCCTGCCGTACACTCCCTGCCCTCCGGCCTGCCCACACAACGAGAGATCCGGAAACCAAGCATAACCCGGCGCGGTCCTGCTTGTGAATGTATGTGAATTCTTTCACGAATACAAGAGCGGAACCCGTCCGAATTCCTCGGCCGCCGTCAGGCGGCAACTCCGAGGCGGGTCCTGCGGCGTCGCGCCCCGCCCTCGCCGGCTGCAGCCTCGCGCCCGGCAGCCGTCGGCCGCTTGCGTCGCGGCCCGGACCGTGGCACCGTTCGGGGCGAAGGCACGTGCGTGTACCTTTCCGGTCTGACCCACCGTGACCGTCTTTTCGACATCGCCTGCCGGTGGTTGGCGGACCGCGCCGACCCTCTGGACGGCCGCACCCTCACCGAGATCTTCGTCTTCGAGCACGCCATCACCGCGCCGTCGGTCCGCGCGCTGGTCACCGACCTGGCGCAGATCGTCCGGCCCGGGCCGCTGCTGCTGCGCCGGGTCACGACCAAGGACGCGGTGCGCGACGCGATCGTCGCTGCCGCCGCCGAGCTGACCCCGAGGGTCCGCGAGCTGGTTGAGCGGTATCGCGCCCAGCCCGAGGAGTTCTTCCCACGCACCCCGGTCCACATGAGCCTGGTCACCAACGGCGGCTCACAGTTGGTTGGCATGGTGCGCCGCAAACGCATCCGCCGGATCGCCGACAAGGTCTCGCGGCGGGTCGCCGACCAGCTCGCGGGCGAGATCGACCGCTCGGCGCGTGGGTTTGCCGAACGGCGCGCCCGTCTGGCAGGTGTGCCGCTGGAGAGGATGGTGTCGACGCGTGTCGAGATGGACGAAGACTTCATGGCGGCCGAGCGGCAGGTCGCCGACCGGATCCGCCTCGGCACGCTCACGCTGGATCCCCGGCAGCAGGAGGTCGACGACCTGATCGGTGTCAAGCTGATCGTCGAACCGGACCTGATTCCCCGCCTCGAGGAGGCACTCGACCGGCGCCGGGGTACCTGGATCTTCCGCCGCAAGGTGCACGAGGGCCCCTACGGCGGGATCCACTACCTGGTGGACCTGGAGCTGCCGCCGGCTCAGGTGGTCGTCGACGGCCTGCGCACGGTCGACTGGTCGTTCGCCGCTGGCCGCGGGGTCCCTGTCGCCGACCTCGAGCGCGACCTCCGCGAGTACCTCGCCTCCGGCAACCGCACGTTCCGCCTGGAGCTCATCCTGACCTCCCTCGGAGACCTCATCGAGTCGGAGTTCGGCAACAGCATCCACGAGGTGCGGATCCTCGAGCAGCGCGGACGGGCGAGCTATTTCGGCCGAATCGCGATCAACGCGTCGTGGATCATCGAGTACATGCTGCACCTCGCGATCTCGCCCTCGGTGACGGTGGGCGAGCTACCGATCAAGATCTGGGGACGCTACCTCCGCGACACGCTGTCGCACGCCATCGCGTGCCTCGGCAACGGCGAGTCGGGCGAGTGGGTCGTTCCCGGCGAGCCGGATGAGGTGTCGCTGTCGCCGGCCGGATCCGGCGCGACGCCCCGGACCGGCACCCGGACGAGCTGAGGGTCACGCGCCAGGCGCTGCAGCCGGCCGAGCGGCGCACCAGAAGCGCGCGTCGTGCGGTCCGCGCTCGGACACCTCCAGCCCCGCGTCCCGCAAGGCCTCGGCGGTGCCCGTGAACGCCCCGGCCGGCACCATCAGCACGGTCGCGGTCCCGACCTCGGCGACGAGCTCGGAAATCCGCGCGGGATCGACGGCAGCGCCGTCGATCAGCGCGCGCACCTTCTCATCAGCGAGCAGTCGCCCTCGGCTGCCGGGATCGCGCCGCTGCCGTTCGAGGAGCGCCAGGTCGACCAGTCCGAGGTCGCGCTGGTCGGCGATGGAGACGAGCACGACCTCACCGCGCAGGCCCCGCAGCTCGGCGATCAGCACGGGCGCCAGCGTCGAGCTCCGCAGCGTGACCGGGAAGATCGTCACGACGTTCAGCCACCCGACCAGGCCGATCAGCAGCACCCCCACCGCGTGCCGCGGCCACCTCCCGATCCGGGCCTCGTCGACCGCGGCGACTGCGCCGGCCAGCCCGAGCCCTGTCCACAGCGCGAAGGGCACGACCAGCGGCACCATCCGGTGGGCATCGACCCGGGTCGTCAGCAGCAGCGGCACGCTGCACAGCAGCAGCCAGCCGAGCAGGGTGCTGTGCTCCGGCTGGCGCACCCGGCGCAGCGAGGCGGCCAGCCCGAGCAGCAGGAAAGGCAGCAGGGGGGCGATGAACAGCGGCAGCCGGGGAGGGTCAAAGAACACGACCTTGTCGAAGCGGACCTGTCGTCCGAAGGGCGCGCCCAGCACGGACAGGTACTCGGGCGTACGCTGCGCCACCAGCGTGCGCCCGACCTCGAGCCAGGTGCGGAGGGTCTGGGGCACGTGCGAGTCGGGACGGTCGAGGAAGTCCTGCAGGTAGCCAGGCTGCCGCATCATGTTGACGATCTGCTCGCCGCGGGCGTTGAGGAAGGTGTCGGCAGCGCCCCGCCGCGCCTGGTACAGCCAGAAGCCCGCCAGCACGGCTGCCAGCAGCGCGAGCCCGACCAGACGCTGCAGCTCCCCCCTTCTCAGCCGGGCCACCGTGAAGGAGGCGGTGACCGCGAGCAGGACCAGCACCACCAGCCGGCCCGGCGAGTACCCGAGGGTGGCCACGATCAGCGCCAGCGCCGCGACCAGGCCGCGCCACCACTGACGAGCCGGCGCGGCCAGGAACGCCCAGCACGCCCAGGTGGCGAGCAGCAACCCGAGCAGCGTGCCGGACAACGAGGTGCCATAGCGGCCGTAGAAGAGCAGCGGCGGCGACAGGGCGAGTGCGAGAGCGGCGGCGGTCGCGGTGCCCCTGCCGAAGCGCCGCGCCAGCCCGAATCCCACCGGCACTGCTGCGGCTGCCAGCAGCGCAGCGACGATCCGCAGCTGGAGGACTCCGAAGCCGGCGCTGCGGAAGACCGCGTAGGTCGGCGCGCCGTAGAGCAGCGAGTGGTCACCGCGGCTCACCAGCCCGTTGTCCCACAGCACGGTGTCGACGAGGAAACGGAGTGCCCCGTGCCCGGCCCGCAGGGCGGCGCCGAAGCCCACGATGACCGGCGCCTCCCATACCAGCAGAACCCCGGGCGACGAGGCGAGCCGGAAGCCGAGCAGCAGGCAGGTAATGACGCTGCCGAGCACCAGGTAGCCGCGGCCGCACGCCGACCCAGCCGCCAACTCGAGCCCCTGCCGCGCGTCCCGCGGCGTCGCGAGCTGGATCGCGAACAGGATGGCGACGATCGCACCAAGCGGCCACAACGCGGACAGCGGCTGGTGGCGGAGATCGGCTGCCAGCAACCAGGCCTCACCCACCGCCACCAGCAGCAGCGACGGAACAAATCGCCCGAAGCTGCGCCGCCGTCGCCACAGCCCGACTGCGAGCACGGCGCAGGCCGCCAGCAGGATCAGGGCGGCCGCAGCGTCCTGGGGCCAGATGACCGCCGCCCAGCGGTGCAGCAGCGCCACCGGCTACTCCGATC
Source organism: Holophagae bacterium (assembly GCA_003105185.1). Classification (GTDB taxonomy): domain Bacteria; phylum Acidobacteriota; class Thermoanaerobaculia; order Thermoanaerobaculales; family Sulfomarinibacteraceae; genus FEB-10. The sequence goes on along the minus strand of PQAJ01000178.1, from coordinate 394 downwards.
TCCGGGGCTCGGGAGCGCCGGTGCGCTTCGCCGCCAGCCGGATCGCGCGGGCGCTGCACTCCGCGAACCCGGGGCAGGTCCGGCACACCGGGTCTTCGATGAGCCCGAACTCGGCCGGCGCGCAGACCGTGATCGATGGATCCCGGGCGGCATCGAGCTCGTCGAGCAACGGCTCGTCCTCGACCGCGGCCTCGCCCCGTTCGCGGGCCCTCGAGATCGCGGCTCGCACCCTCGGGTCCCAGGACAGGTTGCGGCGCTCGGCCGAGGCGCTCTCGACCACGGCCGCCACCTTGGCCTTCTTCTTCGCGAGCTCGAAGCCGAGCTTGCGCCGCGACGGCAGCCGGCGGGTGGCGAGGAAGAAGAGGTAGCCGGCGGACATGCCGGCGACGTTGAC
>PQAJ01000177.1 GCA_003105185.1 Holophagae bacterium | reverse complement strand
TCAGGCTTTCGCCCATTGCGCAAGATTCTTAGCTGCTGCCTCCCGTAGGAGTCTGGGCCGTATCTCAGTCCCAGTGTGGCTGACCATCCTCTCAGACCAGCTACCGATCGTCGCCTTGGTAGGCCGTTACCCCACCAACAAGCTAATCGGCCGCGGGCCCCTCTCATAGCGCATAAAGCTTTTACCACTCGGATTCTCACCGAGGGTGTTATGCGGTATTAGCTCGCCTTTCAGCGAGTTATTCCCCACTACGAGGCAGGTTACCCACGTGTTACTCACCCGTTCGCCACTAGCCCGAAGGCTCGTTCGACTTGCATGCCTAATACATTCCGCCAGCGTTTGTCCTGAGCCAGGATCAAACTCTCCGAAAAAACATGAAACACCGGCCTTTCGACCGGAAAAGTTCCCTGTTAACGGGTTCCCAGACGTTCTCTTTCGTCCGCTATCCAGTTGTTAAAGTGCGCTGGCCTTTCGCAAGGCCCGAACGAGAAGATTAACCCCTTCGTCATGACCTGTCAACCAGCCCCGCCGCCGCTCGCAGCCCGGTCCCACCGGAATCGCTTGGGGACTCTTAGCGTTGCACCACCGGCCCTTGCCGGCAACCCCTCGTACCGCATTCTTCACGGTCAGCTTTGCTTCGCCCCGCCACGCGCGGTCCAGCGCGCCTTCTGCTCCATCCGCGTCCGCTCGTCTGTCGCGCGGTAGCGCCCCAGGTACTCCTCCGCAAACGCATCCAACCCGCCCCCGGAGATGGCTCGCCGCATCCGCTCGCAGAGCCGGACCAGGTACCGCACGTTGTGAATGGTGGCCAGCCGGTAGCCCAACAACTCATCGTTCCGGAAGAGGTGGTGCAGGTACGCCATGCTGAAGCTGCGGCAGAGCAGGCAATCGCACCCCGGGTCGATCGGCCCGGGGTCTTCGCGGTACTTCGCGTTGCGGATGTTCGCCCGGCCATCGTCGGTAAAAAGTGCCCCGTTTCGTCCGAGTCGCGTCGCGAGCACGCAATCGAACATGTCCACCCCACGGCCGACGGCGTTCACCAGGTCCTCGGGACTCCCCACACCCATCAGGTAGCGCGGTTTGTCGACCGGGAGTTCGGACGTCACGACCTCGGTCATCGCCCACATCAAATCTTTCGATTCACCGACCGAGAGGCCACCGATGCTGAAGCCCGGAGCGCCGGCGGCAACCGCCTCGCGGGCATGCTGGCGGCGGAGCCGCTCGTGCACGCCGCCCTGGACGATTGCGAAGGTCGCCAGGTGGGGTTGGGCCGCGCGGCAGCGTTCGTACCAGCGCAATGTGCGGTGCACTGCGTCCTCCGCCGCGCGCTCATCGGATGTCCCGGGGAGGACATGGTCCAGCGGCATCGCGATGTCGACCCCGAGCGCTGCCTGGACCTCCATCGCCAGCTCGGGCGTATAGAAGTGTTCTGAGCCATCGATGTGGGAGCGGAATTTCACGCCCTCTTCGCTGACCTTGCGCAGCCCCGAGAGGCTGAAGACCTGGAAACCACCGCTATCCGAAAGAATGGGGCCGTCCCAGCCCATGAAGCGGTGGACGCCGCCCATCCGTGCGATGAGGTCGTGCCCCGGGCGCAGGTAGAGGTGGTAGGCGTTGACCAGGAGGATGCCGGCCCCGGTGGCGGCCACCTCTCCGGGCAGGAGCGTCTTTACCGTCGCAAGGGTGCCCACCGGCATGAACGCGGGTGTTTCGAATGCTCCGTGGGCGGTAGTGACAACCCCGGCGCGCGGAGCCACGGGTCCCGCAGGGGCGCTGGTGACTTCGAATCCGAACCGGGCAGCGCTCACAGCCGGTACGGCACCCGGATGATGGGGTCATCCTCGGAGAAGTCCCTCGTATCGCGAGTGGTGAGTTGGCATCCCCCGGCAAGCGCGGTCGCGTAAACGATGGCGCCGGGAAGCTTCAGGCGTTTCGTTCGGCGTATGCGACCGGCGTGTTGGGCGACTACATCGTCGACCGGGACAACCCGAAACACCCGCAGCAGCTGCCTTGCGCTTCTCTCCTCTTCTTCATCATTGGCACCGGCAAGCAATTCGATGCTGGTGAGGATACTAACGAGACGTTCCTCGGCCGAATGGACCTCCTCCCAAGCCATGGGAATTCCTTTGAGTGCATCGATCAGGATGTTGGTGTCGAAGCAGAGCCGGGTCACTGGTCCCACTCGGCGCGGATCACTCGTTGGTACTCAACGCCGTCGATGTCTTTGTCTCGCCACGCCCCAAATGCGGCGGCGAGGTCGGCCTCCCAGTTGGCCGCAAGCAGCATTCTGACCGCGCGGCGAATGGCCTCGGCCCGGGAGATGCCTTCGCGCTCGCAGAGGTCGGCAAGTGCCTCTATCTGGTCCTCGGGAAGATCGACGATGGTCCGCATGGCGTCATCATATCATGATGACGTCAGCCCAGCACCGTTTCCACCGCCCGGCGGACCACCTCGTCCGGTACGCCGTCCCGCGTCACCGCGTCGCCGATGCCCTCCAGCAACACCCAGCGGACGCTGCCAGCCCGCACCTTCTTATCGAGAAGGGTAGCTTCCAGCACTGCATCCACCGGGACCCCCGGCGCCGACTCAGGGAGGCCGAAAGCGCGCAACAGCGATTGCTGCCGTCCGAACTCGTCCTCTGAGAGCAGGCCGAGTTCGACCGCGATCAGCCCGGCGGCGCGCATCCCGACAGATACCGCTTCACCGTGCAGGTAATCCGCAAACCCAGTCACTGCTTCGATCGCATGCCCGATGGTGTGTCCGTAGTTCAGCAGGGTCCGGCGGCCGGCCTCGCGCTCGTCATCGGAGACCACGGCGGCCTTGATTGCCACGCTGCGGGCGATGAGACCCGGCGACATGAGGGGCGGCCCATCCTGTGATTCCTTCTCGAGGTCCCGTACCAGCCGCTCATCCAGGATGAGCCCGTGTTTCAGGAGCTCAGCCCAGCCGTTGCGCAGGTGGCGCTCGGGCAGAGTCCGAAGGAAGAGCGGGTCGATGACCACGGCCCGTGGCTGGGCAAACGCGCCGATCAGGTTCTTCCCTCGGGGGTGGTCGACGCCCGTCTTTCCGCCGATCGCTGCGTCGGCCATCGCCAGCAGCGAGGTGGGTACGTGCACGAAGTCGATGCCCCGCAGGCAGGTCGCGGCCGCGAAACCTGCAAGGTCGGTCACGACACCTCCACCGAGGCACAGGACGAAGTCCGACCGCTCGACCCGGTGGCCGATAAGGAAGTCGTAGACCTGCGAGACAGTGGCGAGTGTCTTGCGCTCCTCGCCGGGGGGAATCCGGAAGCTGTTGACGGTGTACCCGGCCTCCCGCAGCGGCTCGTTCACGCGCGCATCGAAGAGCGGACCGACCGCCTCATCGCTGACCACAAAGGCGCGGCCCTTCAGGCCGAGGTCGCGGCATATCGCGCCGAGGGACGCAGCCACGCCCTCGGCGACGAAGACCGGGTAGCTGGCCGTGGGAGTCGAGACGATGGCTGCCGGGCCCGGGACGTGCCCGGGGGCCGCGCGTGGGGCCGCCCGCTGCGTCCCATAGAAGCGCTCCCCCGGTGGAAGCGGATCGCGGCGCCACTCCTCCCAGAGCGCGACCACCTCGTCCGCGACCTGATCAGGTTCGAGCTCATCCACATCGATCGCCGCATCGGCACCCCGGTATAGCTCGTGCCGGGCCTGGAACAGCGCCTCGAGCTTCATGCGCGCGTCGCCGGCGAGCAGCGGCCGCCCGGGGGTCGAGGGGTCAGCGCCCAGTCTCCTGGCAGCCTCCGCAGGCGAAACGGCCAGCCACACCACGAACCCACTGCCCAGCGCGAGCCGGCTTCCGGCCGTCGTCGGGGCGCCGCCACCGGTTGCGACCACGATGGGCTCGTGAGTAGCCAGTGTTCGCAGCACCTCGGCTTCCCGCTCGCGGAACGCCGCCTCGCCTTCCTGCTCAAAAATCTCGGCCACCGGGCGCTTCGCCGTGCGTTCGATCTCCTCATCAGAGTCGGCGAACTCCCAGCCGAGGCGGCGGGCCACCAGCCGGCCGATGGTCGATTTGCCGCCGCCCGAGAGCCCAACCAGGAAGATCCGCGACGGAAACATCAGTCGCTGCGGGCGCGCGGCCCGATGGTGGTGAGGTAGTGGGTGTAGTTCGCCCGTGTTTCGGGGAGCGTGTCGCCTCCGAACTTCTCGAGCCAGGCGTCGGCCAGCACGATGGCGACCATCGCCTCGGCCACCACGCCGGCGGCGGGCACAACGCAGACGTCGCTGCGCTCGTAGTGCGCGAGTACCTCCTCACCGGTGTCGAGGTCGACCGACGGCAGCGGGTGGGCCAGGGTGGGGATGGGCTTGACCGCGGCGCGGACGACGATGTCCTCGCCGGTGCTGATACCGCCTTCGATGCCGCCGTGGTTGTTCGTCGCGTGCCGCCAGGGCAGGCCCTTCCATTCCGCTACCGGCAGGATCACGTCGTGCACCTTCGAGCCGCGCAGGGCGCTGCCCTCGAATCCGAGGCCGAAACCCACGGCCTTGAACGCGTTGATGCTGCAGATCGCCTGGGCGATACGGCCGTCGAGCTTGCGGTCCCAATGGACGTGACTCCCGAGACCCATCGGGACGCCGGAGGCGCGTACTTCAACCTCACCTCCGACCGTGTCGCCATCCGGCTTCGCCGCATTGATCGCGGCCACCATGGCCTCGCCGGCCGCGGGGTCGGCCGACCGCACCGGGTCCTCTTCGACTGCGTCCCAATCGATCTGCTCCGGAACGCTGGCGCGGACGCCGCCGATGCTCAGCGTGTGGCTGTGGAACTCGATGCCAAATTCGGCCAGCATCCGCTTCGCAACCGCGCCAACCGCGACGCGGGCGGCCGTCTCGCGGGCACTCGCCCGTTCGAGCACGTTCCGCACGTCGTCGAATCCGTACTTGATGGCGCCCGGCAGGTCGGCATGGCCAGGGCGCAGGCGTGTGACGCGCTCGATCTCGGTCTCGACGGGCTCGATGGCCATCTTCTCGGTCCAGTTCACCCAGTCGCGGTTCTGCACCCAGAGCGCGATCGGTGTCCCGAGCGTGGCGCCGTGGCGGACGCCGGACATGATCTCGGCGTGGTCTTTTTCGATCTTCATCCGGCCGCCGCGGCCGTAGCCACCCTGGCGCCGGGCGAGGTCGGGCGCGATGTCTGCTTCGGAAAGGGGCAGCCCGGCAGGCACGCCTTCAATGACCATCGTGAGCCCTTTGCCGTGGCTTTCGCCGGCGGTGAGGAAGCGGAACTGGCCCATTGCTACTCCTTGCCGCGCTCCTGACGGGCGGCGAATTCGGCTGCTGCTTCCTCGGTCGGGCGAGGCGGCTGCCCTTCGAGCGGTGGAAGCTCAATCGGCACCGGTTGCCCGGCGGCGGCGCGCTCGTAGGTCGCCCCGAACCGCCCGAGCACCTCTTCCGGCGTGAGCGCTTCCCAGTCCAGGCTGTCCGCCGTGGAGCGGCCGGCCGTGACCGTGATGATCGGACGCTGTTCGGGCGTCCCATCGGCGCCGGCAAACGTCGAGTAAATGTCCGTGCGAACGTAGCCCAGGCGGAGGTTGGGCACATCGTACAGGATCATGTCGAGCAGCTTCGAAGCGAGCGCGATGCCGGAATCGAGGGCCGAGGCGACCTGGACACGCTGGCCGCCCTCAGTCCGGAACTCCGCCTCGGCCGAACTCGAAACGGTCGCGCCATGCTGCTCCACGGCGATGAGCTGCGCCTCCTGGATGCCGGCCCAGAGGCTCGCCGGCGTCCCCCGCGGGGGCCGCCCTTTCCGCCAGGTGGCAAGGGCCTCCTCGATGAGGGCCGCCACGATGTCCAGGTCGCCCGATTCGACCCGCTTGCGCCATGAGCGGTGCTGGAACATCTCGGCCGAAACAGCCCAGCCAACGACGAGGAAAATCGCAAGCGTGACGACCATGCCGACAATGATCACCGTTGCGCCCCCGCGCGGCTGGCGAGCTCGTTGCGAGCCGCTGCGAACATCACGTCGATGGGCGCCCGCACCCCGGTCCAGAGTTCGAACGCGAGCGCGCCCTGGTAAATCAGCATGGGCAGGCCGCCGATCGAACGGAGCCCGCGACGAGCCGCCTCGGCCAGGAACGGTGTGAGTTCGGGCGCGTACACAATATCCACGATGAGGGTACCGGACCGCGCGCTATCCAGGGCGGCCGGGATGCCGGATGGAGCCGGGCCGCCACGCATGCCTATCGAGGTGCAGTTCACGACGCAATCGTACTCGCCGAGGGCCACGTCGAGCGGTACCGCGCGCACGATGCCGCTCCCGCTGCCAACCGCTTCGGCAAGGCGGACAGCGCGTTCCGGGGTCCGGTTCGCGATGGCGACAGCGGCCGCGTTGGCCTCGGCCAGCGCGAACGCGATTCCCCGCGCTGCGCCTCCCGCCCCGAGCAGCAGTACGCGCTTCCCGGCGGGGTCGAACACGGCTTCCGCCTTGAGGGCGGCAACGAATCCGGGGCCGTCGGTATTGAACCCGAACAGGCGGCCCTCGCGGTTCACGATGGTGTTCACCGCGCCCATGCGAGCGCTCTGGCCGCCCAGCTCGTCGAGGAGCGGGATGACGGCTTCCTTGTGCGGGATGGTCACGTTCGCGCCCAGCACGTCCGGCTCGCGCAGGGATGCAATACGCTCAGGCAGCCTTCCTCCCGGGGTGTCCCATCTCTCGTACACGACATCGAGCCCGCAATGCGCGAACGCCGCCGACTGGAATACCGGCGAGAGCGAGTGGGCTACCGGGTGCCCGATGATACCGGCCTGCCGCGTCACCGCCCGCCGACCGTCGCGATGTTTCGTTCGTGTTCGGCGAAGGTAACCGCGAATGCGTGTGAGCCGTCGCCCTTTATCGCATCGGCGACGAAGTAGTAGTAGTCCGTCTCCTCGGGGTTCGCAACAGCCTCGATGGAAGCCAGCCCGGGGTTCGTGATCGGGCCGGGGGGCAGGCCGGGGAACAGGTAGCTGTTGTAGGGAGACGGGTTCTCGAGGTCGAGGATGGTCAGTTCCCTCTTCCACCAGCCGAACTCGTCGACCGACTTCGGGTCGAGCGCTGCGGCGAATTGGACCGTCGGGTCGGCCTGGAGGCGGTCGTTCTCGGCCAGGCGGTTGTAGAACACCCCGGCGATCAGCGGCCGTTCATCCGCCAGCACCGCCTCCCGCTCTACCACAGCGGCGAGCGTCAACGCCTGGTGTGGGTTGAGCCCTTGCGCAAGCGCCGCCGCCCGCAGCTCGGGCGAGAACCGCCGGTCCAGCGTCTCGATCATCAACGCGACCAGGTCGTCCATCGTGGAGCCTTCCGGGAGGATGTAGGTGTCGGGGAAGAGGTAGCCCTGGAGGTCCGCGCCCTCGGGCAGCGTCTCGGCCAGCCCGGTGGGCAACCTGGCCCGCCCGGCGGCAGCGATGAACTCCTCGCGGGGCCCGAAGCCCGCCTGTTCAGCGAGCACGGCCATCTCTTCGAACCGGATACCCTCCGGGAAGGTCACCTTCAGGACCGGCACGAGATCCCGGACCGTCAGCCGGTTCAGGATGGAAAGCGTCGAGGAGTTCTTCGCCAGCAGGAAGTCCCCGGCGCTGAGCTGGCGATGCACACCCATCAGGCTCGCGAGCAGCTCGAATTGGCGCGCCGAACGGATAATGCCGAGCTCCTCGAGGTCTTTCCCGATGTCGCCCGCTGAGCGGCCCGCTTCGAGCGTGTAGGGCACCTGGGTGCGGTCGCTGCTCACCGGGGCGGCACCGGGGAAGTCGCCGCCGAGGACATCTTTCGGTGTGCGCGCAACGCAGTAGCTTGCAACCAGGATGGCCGCCACGGTGAACAGCAACCCAATGATCGCGATTGGCGTTGGCAGTGCCCGCTTCATCGGCGCCCCCCGCGCCGGCGATCGAGCACGGTCTGGAGGATGACGGCGGCGGCAGCCGAGTCGAGTGTACCGTCGCGTTTCTTCCCCGCGCCGGGCACCAGCCATTCCGCCTGTGCCGAGGAGAGCCGCTCATCGACTTCGGTCACGGGCACGGCGAGGAGCTTGCGGAGCTCGGCGACGAACTGGCCGACTTCCTCTGCCTGCGCACCCCGCGCGCCCTGGAGCGTAAGCGGGAGGCCGACAACCACTTCCGCGACGCCTTCCGAGCGCACAAGTTCGGCGATGCGGCGGAGCGCGGCCGTCCGCCCCTTCTCGATGATCGCCGGGCGCGGGTGGGCCAGGATACCCAGGTCATCAGAAATCGCGACGCCAATGCGCGCCCCACCAGGGTCAAGGGCCAGGAGTCGTCGGGTCGGTGGAGCTGTCGGTTGTGGTTGGGTCATTCGTTGTCGAGGCATCGCCGGCGGGTTCGGCACTGTGGCTCCGGAGTTCGGCATCAATCCGGAACCCGAAGCGCGGCACCCATGGCGCCCATCCCGGCGTCAACTTCACCTCTGCTTCCTGAATACCATACCGGTCTGAGAGAGTCGACCGCGCGTCCTCCGTTGACTTCCCCTTCACGGCATCCTTCACCGCGGCGGCGGTGACACCCCGGGCGAACTCACCCTGGAGCCGGACCTCGGTCCGGATTAGCCCCGTGTCCGCATCGAGCTGACGCGCCCCGGTCTCCAGGGCCGTCACCGTCCCCGGCAGAAACTCGCCCGCGCCGCCTTCGGACTGAAGCACCCGCCGGGCTAATTGATCGAGCGTCTCCGCCAGCACCGCAAGGGCCGACACCTTCACCGTCACCCGCAGGAGCACGATATCGGTGGGGGTGCCGACCGGGGGTTCGGGCAGCGTGTACTCCACCGTCGTCTCCGCCGTCCGCAAGAACACCGCATCGTGGGGCCGGGCCTCCACCAGCCCGCGCTTGATCATCTCGGAACCCTCGAGTGCCTTCGCGAGCGTCTGCAGGTTCACCACGTCCTGCGGGTCGACCGCGGGGCGGGGTTCACTCACGCCGCCAGCGGCTGCCTCCGGGTTGGTGACCTCCAGGAAGCGGAACTTCTCATCAAACCAGCCGCCAACCGTGTCTGGACCGAGGTTGCCGCCGGTTCCCGGCTTCGCGGCCGTTGCGGTTCCAGTTATGTTCCCTTCGCGCGGCACCGTGAGCGTCTCATCCAGCTCGAATGGGAAATAGGAAGGCCCGGCAAGGAGCACTGTTCCGGCGGCGACAACTACATCCGCCTGCGTCCGGTTACTGATGACCACCGATACGGTGGCGGGCTGGACGCCAACCTCCGTCGTGCCGGTTGCGGCGACGGCGAGCGTGATGACCTGCTCGCCCGAGATCCGCGTGGCGGGGACCTCCAGGGTGTCCAGGTCGACTTCCGTGACGTCCTCCGAGGCGGTGATGGTGACGACACTGCTGACGGTTTCAGTGGGCGGATAGGCGACCACGCTTGCCGAAGGCGCCATGGTGAGGACCAGCCCCAGCGCGAAAAGCCCGACGGCGGCGATGACCACGAGCTGTACGTACCGGCCGATCGCAGGCGTAGCCAGGCTCCACCGCCCCACGCCGACCACGTGGCGGCCACCGGCGTCCCAGCGCACGCTCTCTGGCCGGCGCGAAACCGGGACACCTACCTGGCGAGCCCGCGACGCCAGCGACGACGACCGGGTGGCGATCGCGACGATCTTGCCCGCCTCTTCCCCGTGCCGCACGAGCCTGCGCATGCCGAGCTCCGTGCTCAGCTGGCGATTGCCATCCGGAGCGTGGATGACAACTGCCCAGGTGGGGGCCCCGTCGACCCTGCCGCAAATCGCGGCAATGTCTTCGGAGCGTTCGACGAGGACCACGCTGGCGAGGCTCTCCACCGGCCGCTCGTCGCCTTCGTACCTCGCCTCGCCATCCGGTTCGGAGTCCTCTTGCGACACAGTTCCCCCTCGCTTTCCGTCCCGCTATCCCGTCAGCGCGGCGAGGCCCAGGCGCCGCCCCTCGCCCAGTGCCGCGTCGATTTTCGAGGCATCCTTCGCTCCGGCCTGGGCAAGGTCGGGGCGGCCGCCGCCGCCGCCGCCAGCCACTTTCGCCACTTCGCGGATCAGGTTGCCGGCATGGATGCCACGCTCGACAAGCTCGGGCGTGGCCGCCGCGAGGAACGCCGGCCGCCCCTCGATGTTGGCGGCCAGGATGATGAGCGCGGGCTTCAGTTTCTCGCGTACCTTGTCGGCGATGTCGCGGAGCACGTCGGCATTGGCGGCATCGACCCGTGCAGCGACGAGAAACGCGTCACCCACCTTCTGGGCGCCTTCGGTGAGGCCCTCGGCGACTGCCGCGCCCTGGAGCCGCTGGAGCTGATCGCTCTGGCGGCGGAGCCGTTCGAGTTCGGCCTGCATGGCGTCCAGCCGTTCCTCGATTTCGCTCGGGCCGGTGCCAAGCCGCTCGGCCAGGCGAAGGATGCGCTCCTGCTGTTCGAGCAGGTAGGCCTCGGCTGCGCGCCCCGAGACGGCTTCGAGGCGCCGTGTGCCAGCCGCTACCGCCGATTCGCGAATGATGTGGACGAATCCGATTTCCCCGGTGTGGTGGACGTGGGTGCCGCCACATAGCTCGGCGCTGAACATGTCGCCGTCGTCCCTGATCTCCACCACGCGGACTTCGGCTCCGTACTTGTCGCCGAAGAACGCGAGTGCACCCGATTCGACGGCCTGGCGGTAGCCAGTGGTGCGCCACTCGACTTCAAGGTTGTGACGGATCTTCTCGTTCGCAAGCTGCTGCACCTCCACGAGGGCCGAACGCGGCGCCTGCTCGAGGTGGGTGAAGTCGAACCGGAGGCGCTCGGGCGTCACCAGGGAGCCCTGCTGGCGGACGTGGCCGCCGAGGATGGAACGGAGGGCGGCATGCAGGAGATGCGTGCCGGTGTGGTTCCGGGCTGAGCCGGACCGCCACTGCAGGTCTACCGTTGCATCGGCGCTTTCAGCCACCCGGATGGCCCCCTCGGCAACGCGGCCGCGGTGGACGATTGCGCCCCCTGCTGCCTGCGTGTCTTCAACAATGAAGACGCCCGAAGGCGTGCGAATGTTCCCGTGGTCGCCCACCTGGCCACCGCCTTCCGGGTAAAAGGGTGTGGTGGTCAGGATCAGCTCACACGCCTCGCCCCCTGTGGCGATGTCGGACAGTGCGCCGCCTTTGAGGATGGCCACCACCGCCGCATCGGCCTCGATATGCGAGTACCCCACGAAGTCGCTGTGGTCCTCTCCCAGCGACTGCAGCACAGGCGAAACCTCGCCCTTGAGGAACTTGCCTTGCTGGCGAGCGCGCGCCCGCTGCGCGTCGAGGGCGGCCTCGAATCCACGGTCGTCGAGCCCGAATCCTTCGACCGCGGCGATCTCCCGCGTGAGTTCGAGCGGCATGCCGTAAGTGTCGTAGAGGCTGAACGCTTCCTCGCCGGGCACGGCCTCCGCGCCACCGGCGCCCAGCCGTTCGAGGAGCGCTTCGAGCCGCAGCGAGCCCGCCGCCAGCGTCCGCGTGAAACGCTCCTCTTCCGCGGAAAGGGCGCGCTTGATGAAGTCACCGTTTTCGGCCAGGTGGGGGTAGGCGCCACCCATCTTGCCGATCGCCGCCTCGGCCAACCGCGCCGTGAACGGCTCGCGAACCCCGACCTTGCGGGCGAAGTAGATGGCCCGCCGGACAACGCGGCGCAGCACATACCCGCGTCCCTCGTTACTCGGCACCACCCCGTCGCCGACGAGCAGCGTGGCCGCGCGGCAATGCTCCGACATCGCCCGGATGGCGTAGGCCTGCTCTTCGGTGGCGCCGCCGCCCAGATAGTCGACGCCGACCACCGCCGCGGCCTCGGCGAGGATCGGGAGAAAAATGTCGGTCTCGAAGACCGAGCCGACACCCTGGAGCACCATCGCAACGCGCTCCAGGCCACTCCCGGTGTCGATGTTTTGGGCCGGGAGGTTCGTGCGTGTACCGTTGGGGTGCTGGTACAGCTGCATGAACACCAGGTTCCAGATCTCCAGGAATCGGTCGCTGTAGCCGACGCCGGCCGGCTTGCCGTCAGGGCCGGTGTGCAACTGCGCACCTTCAACGCCCTCCTCGGGGTGAAGGTCGAAGTAGATCTCGCTGTCCGGCCCGCAGGGGCCGCTCGCGCCGGGCGTATCCCTGGAGAAGCTGAACCAGTAGTTCAGATCCTCATCGCGCCGGTGGATGTGATGGTCGGGCAACCCTACTTCGCGCCAGAAGCCGTAGGAATCGTCGTCGTCGAGAAAGATCGTGGCGTGCAGCCGCGAGCCGTCGATTCCGTACACCTTCGTCATGAGCTCCCACGCGAACTGCACCGCTTCGCGCTTGAAGTAGTCGCCAAAGCTGAAGTTGCCCAGCATCTCGAACGCGGTGCAGTGGCTCATGTCGCCGACTTCTTCGATGTCGGTAGTGCGAAAGCAGCGCTGCACCGTTACGGCGCGCGGGCCGGGCGGGGCCTGCTCGCCCATGAATATGGGCTTGAATTGCTGCATTCCGGCACTGGTGAACATCGAAGTCGGGTCGCCGATTGGCACCAGCGGCCACGGCGGCAGATGGGCGTGGCCCCGCTCCTTGAAGAAGGAAACGAAGGCCTCTCGTATCTCGTCAGACGTGCGGGGTGGGTTTGACATGGTCGTCGTCGAATCCTATGTGGCGCCCCCGCAACGTGTCGAGGGATGACGCCCGGGCCGAGTCTGTACGGGGAAATTGCTTGACAGCCTTTTTCACCACTTCCTACGATGCCCGTGGACGTCTGTGTTACGTCCCTTATGCGCACCGAATCTGAGCCTCCCAGTACCCGTCCCGGCCTCCCACCCCAGCGTCTCTTGCTGTGCCCCGGTGGAGCAGCCCCGTGAGCCGCCTCGGCGTCGTTGTGCTTGCCGCCGGGATGGGCACCCGGATGAACTCGGCGCTGCCCAAGGTGCTCCATCCAGTCTGCGGGATGCCCATGGGCGCCCACGTGATCGCGGCCGCGCGGGAACTCGGCCCGGCCCGAATCGCGGTGGTCGTCGGCCACCAGGGCGACTTCGTCCGCGACCAGCTCGCGGCGCCCGACCTGGTCTTCGTCGACCAGACCGAGCTGCTGGGGACCGCGGACGCCGTCCGGCGCTGCGAGAGCGCCCTCGCCGGCTGCGACCGCGTGATGGTCCTGAATGGTGATTGCCCGCTCATCACCCCGCTCCTGCTTCTAGGCCTCAACGATGCCCTCGCAAGTTCCGGCGCGATGGCCTTCGTCTCCTGCAAGGTGGATGACCCCGGACGCCTCGGCCGGGTAGTGCGCGATGCTTTGGGCTCGGTGAAAGCCATCGTCGAAGCTGCGGACTACGAGGGGCCGGATGGCCCCGGGGAAATCAACGCCGGTCAATACGTCTTCGACGCCGACTGGCTCTGGCGGACACTCCCCCAGGTGCCAGTCAGCCCGAAAGGCGAGTACTACCTGACCAGCCTCGCCGGCGCTGCCGCTGCACTGCGGCCGGCGGCGACGGTCACCGCGGCAGCAACCGAAGCCCTTGGCGTCGACGACCGGGTCAAGCTGGCCGAGGCCGAGGCACTGATGCGCGCCCGCATCCTCGAACGCCACATGCTCGCGGGCGTGACCATCTCCGACCCGGCGGCAACCTACATCGACGCCGGCGTGAAGCTCGCCCAGGACGTCACTGTCCTCCCCGGCAGCCACCTCCAGGGCGCGACCACCGTCGAGACGGGCGGGGTCATCGGTCCTGCCTCCACGCTCCGCAACGCGGTCATCGGTCCCGCTACCCGCGTGCAGTCATCGGTCGTGGAGGATTCGCGGATCGGGGCGCGCTGCAACGTTGGGCCGTTCGCCCACGTCCGCGGAAACACCACTGCCGGCGACGACTGCGAAATCGGGAACTACGCAGAGGTGAAGAACTCCGTCCTCGGAAACGGCGTGAAGATGCACCACTTCAGCTACATGGGGGATGCCGACATCGGCGCGCGGGCCAACATCGCGGCCGGTTCGATCACCAGCAATTTCGATGGGGTACGAAAGCATCGCACCACCATCGGCGAGGACGCGTTCATCGGCTGCGACACCCTGCTCATTGCGCCCGTCACCGTTGGTGACGGCGCCTACACGGCGAGTGGCGCCGTCGTGACCCGGGATGTCGGCCCCGGCCAGACCGTTGCAGGGGTCCCGGCACGGCCGTTCGAACGCAAGGAGCGGGCCGAGTGATCAATCAACCTGCCAGTACCACCGTACCGATGCCGGGTGCTTGCGCACGCGGCCATGGGAGCCTGCCGTGGGCTTAGAGACGATCGCTACCATCGCCGTCATCGTGGTGCTGGTCCTGGTATTGGGCGCGGTGGCCGCGACCGAGGCCGCCCTCGAACGGGCGAACGACATCCGCATCCAGGCACTCGCCGCCCGGGGCAACCGCCAGGCGCAACGCATCGCGCCCAGCGTGGGCCAGCCGGGGCGCTTCCTCGGTGCGATCACCGCCGCACGCGTGTTGAGCGCTACGCTCATCCTTTCGCTCTTCGCCTACCTTGGCGCCCGCGAGTACTCGCCGTTCATCGGCGCGGTTGGCTTTGGCATGCTCGGCGGCACCCTCATCGCGGTCATCCAGCTCACCGTGGGGATGGTGGTCGCCCGGGCGCCCGAGTATGCCGCCCTGCGCCTCTCCGGGGTCGCTCACGTCACCCGCATCGTCTTCGCCATACCGGCGTTCATCCTGGGGCTGCCTTCCGCGCTGGTCGCCCGCTCCATCAGCGCCGTGACTCCGGATGCCGGCACCGACATTCTCTCGCTCGTCGAACGAGAAGAAGCCGCCGGCGGCGTGGAGGAGCAAGAGCGCCGCATGATCCGCGGCATCATCGCCCTGGAGGACAAGACCGCCCGCGAAATCATGGTCCCGCGGATCGACATGGCCGTGGCCGACATCGAGGACTCGGTCGGCGATATCGCCGCAATCGTCACCGAGCGCGGCTTCAGCCGCGTGCCCGTCTACCGCGAGAACATCGACGATATCGCCGGCATCGTCTATGCAAAGGATCTCTTGCGCGCGATCGGAAACGGCGGGAAGGACCGCCCACTCTCGGACCTCCTGCGGGACGCATTCTTCATCCCCGAGTCCAAACGCCTCGACGAGCTCCTGACGGAGATGCAGGCGCGCCGCGTGCACATGGCCATCGTCGTCGATGAATACGGTGGGACCGCCGGCCTCGTCACGATCGAAGACCTCCTCGAGGAGATCGTGGGCGAAATCGAGGACGAATACGACGTCGCCCGGCCACCGATGGAGATAATCTCCCAGGATGAGGTCGTCCTCGATGCGGGCGCCAGCACCGATGTCTTGAAGGAGCTCTTCGGCTACGAGGTCGAATCCGAGGACTTCGACACGGTCGGTGGCTTCCTCATTCACCAGCTCGGCCGCCTGCCCGCCGTGGGCGATGAGGTCGAAGCCGATGGCCTCACGCTGCGGGTGCTGAGCATGGCGGGCCGGCGAGTGCGCCGCCTGCGCGTTGCCCGCGATCGCGGCGCCGTGCCCGAGGGGGCAATCCCACAATAGCGAGCGGACATGAGAGAATCCCCGGCCGTGACACACCATCCAGAACTGCCGTATTGGCTCGCCCTCAGGCGCGCCGGCCTGGGGAGCACGAACTTTGCGTTGCTGCTCGCCCGGTTCGGCACCATCGAAGCCGCCTGGACAGCACCGGCCGGAGCCCAGGCCGCCGCCGGGATCGACCCCCAATACGTGCGCGCCATGGCGAAAGCCCGGGCGGGCTTCGACCCCGACAAGGAACTCCGGCTGCTTGAACAGCACCAATCGCGGGCGCTCACATGGCTCGACCGGGACTACCCGGCAAACCTCCGCGAGATCCCGCAGAGCCCGCCTGTCATCTTTGTCCGGGGCGCCGAAGGGCCGCAGTTCGAGCAGGCTGTTGCCGTGGTGGGCACGCGGCACGTTACGCCCTACGGCCGGCAGGCGGCCGAGCACTTCTGCGAAGCGCTCGCCAGGGCGGGCGTGACCATCGTCAGCGGCCTGGCGCGAGGCGTGGATGCCATAGCCCACCGCGTCGCCCTCGAACACGGCGCGCCCACCGTCGCGGTCCTGGCCGGCGGCATCGACCAGGTCTACCCGCGGGAAAACGTGGGCCTCGCCGAGCGCATCCTCCAGCATGGCTGCCTCGTCAGCGAGTACCCCGTCGGCATCCCTGCCCGCCGCGACTACTTCCCACGCCGAAACCGCATCCTTTCCGGCCTGGCCCGGGCCGCACTGCTGATAGAGGCGGGCGAAGGCAGCGGTGCGCTCCATACCGCGAACTGGGCGTTCGAACAGGGCCGCGATGTCTTCGCCGTCCCCGGCAGCATCTTCTCCCGCCAGAGCCAGGGCACGAACCAGCTCATCCGCGAGAACACCGCGAAGCTGGTGGCGACCCCCGAACAGCTCTGCCAGGAGCTCAACCTGCTGACCACGGCGGGCCAACTCCCGTTAACCCGCGAGCCCTCCCCGGCGTTACAGGAGCGCGGGAGTGTTTCTGGTCCGCCGCCGGATGACCCGGTGCTGCGGGCCCTTGTCGCGGGCCCACGGCATGTCGATGAGGTCGCTCGTGAAGCGGGTTTGCCAGTCGCCCAGGTGAGCAGTTCTCTCCAGCTATTCGAGCTCACCGGGGCGGTCCGGCAGACCGCGCCGATGACCTATGGCCTTGCCTGAGAGCGGCCGGCTTTCCGGGCACCCCCTAGACAGAGCGAAGACTCGCTCACTAACCTCGAAGTACTGCGCCATTCCGCTGGGCGCCGAAAAAGGTTGATATCGATTGACTACAGCAACAGCAACAACGGGCAAGAGCACCGCGAAGGCCACCGGCCGCACCCCGCGGAGGAAGCCTGAGCCCGCCCCCCCGGCAAACGGGCGCACCCGGGGCAAGCACGCCCCCAACCTCGTCATCGTCGAGTCCCCAACAAAGGCCCGGACGGTCAAGAACATCCTCGGCGACGACTATGACGTGATCGCCTCGGTCGGGCATGTGCGAGACCTGCCGCCTTACGGTTACGGCGTCGAGGACATTGAGTCGCTGAACTTCAGGCCGAAGTACGTGGTCGTCAAAGACAAGCGCCGTGGGGTCGACAAGAACGAAGTTGTCGCCGATATCGCCCGCGCGGCGAAGGCCGCGAGCCGCATCTTCATCGCTACCGACCCCGACCGCGAGGGAGAGGCGATCGCCTGGCACATCAAGGAAGCCGCGGGCATCCCCGATGAGAAGTCGACCCGGGTGGTTTTCCACGAGATCACGAAACCGGCCATTGAGGCCGCCTTCGCCGAGGCGATGGGCGAACAGGTCGCCACCAACGCCGACGGCCACCAGCGCAAGGCGCCCGGCAAGATCGACATGGACCTGGTGGATGCCCAGCAGGCCCGCCGCGTCCTCGACCGGCTGATCGGGTTCCCACTCACCTGGTTCGTGCAGAAAAAAGTGAGCCGGGGCGCCAGCGCGGGCCGGGTCCAAAGCGTCGCCCTCGGCCTGATCGTCAACCGCGAGAAGCAGATCCGGGACTTCCGGCCGGTCGAGTACTGGACCGTGCATGCCGGCCTTGCGAAGCAGGCCCGCGCATTCGAAGCCGAGCTGACGAAGTTCGCTGGCGCCGTAAAAGGCACGAAGCTCAAGCCCACGTTCACGAACGCCGGGCCTGCCATCCCCTCGGAGATGGCCGCGAACGAACTCGTCGCGAAGCTCCGCCGCTCGCAGTTCCGCGTCGCCAGCGTGGCCCGCGGCGAGAAGAAGCGGTCGCCCGCCCCGCCGTTCACGACGAGCACCTTCCAGCAGGCCGCCGTCAACCGCCTCGGTATGAGCGCCGCCCGCGCGATGAGCATCGCCCAGGAGCTGTACGAAGGCGTCAACGGACAGGCTGGCCTCATCACCTACATGCGCACCGACTCGCTCAACATCTCGCCCGGTGCCCGGCTCCAGGCGCGCGACTTCGCCGCCCACACCTGGGGCAGCGACTTCATCCCGGCCAAGGAGCGCGTCTACGTCACCCGCTCACGCGGCGCCCAGGAAGCCCACGAGGCCATTCGCCCGACCAATCCTTCTGCCACCCCCGACAGCGTTCGCCGAACCCTGAATAACGACCAGCTGCGCGTCTATACGCTCATCTGGCAGCGCTTCATGGCCAGCCAGATGTCAGACGCGCGCTACGCCACCGTCACGATCGACATCGAAGCCACCGAGGACGCGACCACCCACGGCACCTTCCGCGCGAGCTCCAGCACGCTCACCTTCGAAGGCCACCTGAAGGTGTACGGTGCGGATGCCGCCGAGCCGGCAGCGGAGGACGACGAGGAGGACGGGCTCCAGGGCTCGCTGCCCGATCTCGCCGAGGGCGACGTACTCGAACAGCGCAGCGTCGATGGCCGCCGCCACCAGACCGAGCCGCCCCCGCGCTACACCGAGGCCACCCTGGTGAAGGCGCTCGAGGAAGAGGGCATCGGCCGCCCGAGCACCTACGCGACCATCGTCCAGACAGTCTTGAAACGGGATTATGTCGAGAAACAGGGCCGCCAGCTCGTCCCCCAGGAGCTCGGCTTCATCGTCCACGACCTGCTCGAACAGCACATGAAGAAGTACGTCGACGTGCCCTTCACCGGCGAGATGGAGCGCGAGCTGGACGAGGTCGCGCAGGGCCAGCGTGAGTACGACGAGGTGCTCAACCAGTTCTGGCCCGAGTTCAAGCGCGAACTCGACCAGGCTGGGGGCGCCGCCGAGAAGCAGCAGGAAGTCACGAGTATTCGCTGCAACGTCTGCGACCAGGCGAACCTCGTCATCAAGTGGGGCCGCAACGGCAAGTTCTTCGCCTGCCCGCGTTACCCGGAATGCACCAACTCCCTCCCCATGGGCCCCGATGGAGAGCCAGTCTTCGCGGCCGCCCCGCAGGAGATCGCCTACCGCTGCCCGAAGGACGGCGGCGCGCTCGTGCAGAAGAGCGGGCCCTACGGCCAGTACGTGGATTGCGTGAACCGCGAGAAAGGCACGTGCGACTTCCGCGGCGGCGTGCCCGTCGGCGTCGCCTGCCCGGAGGAGCCGGAGACGGGCCAACTCGTCCAGAAACAGACGAAACGCGGCATCTTCTACGGGTGCTGGAACTACCCGAACTGCAGCTACACCACCAATAGCCTCGAACCCGGGAAGATGTCACCTGCCCGCCCGCTCCCCGAACGCGAGGAGGCGAACAAGAAGCTGTTGGAACGCAGCGCCCGTGGCAAGGCAGCCTTCGCGAAGCGCAAGACCAACGCGACCGCAACTCGCGCACGGAAGGCGAGCTAAGGGTCAGCCCACCGACCGCCACGGCAGGCAGACATCCGCACGGTGGTCCTTCTCGGGTCTACGCCGCGGTTGGCACATTGACCGTCACTGACTCGATCCGCACAGCATCCGAGTCAGGCAACGGCATGCCTTCTTGGCGCATCACTTCGATATGAAGTTCGATGGCCTCGACGACGTTGGTCAGTGTCTCCTCGATTGTCTCGCCCTGCGTGTAGCACCCGGGTAACGCCGGCACTTCTGCCCAGTACCCGCCCTCTTCTGCTTTGTGGATGACCACGGCGTAGTCCATCAGCGACGTCTCCCGAGATGACGCAGGAACTCCTCTTGCGAGATTCCCGCTCGCTTCAGCATATCCTTCAGCAGCCCAATTTTCACGTCTGCGCGCGACCTGACGAGTGTCACGCTCTGACCGTTCGGCATCTGGATATTCACGTGGGAGCCCTTTCCGGCCCGCATGATACCCCCCGCGCGAATGAACGCACGGATCGCTTCCTCTGGCCGCACATCTCGTAACTCGCCCAGGCCGGTACTGGAGTGTCGTCGCATTACTCCGCATCTGCCAGGCAGGTTGCCCGACTCGCGCGCCCGGTCAGTCGCTGGTTACTACCTCCGGCACCAGCCCTCCAAAGGTAGTCTGTTAGATCCTCTTCTCGCGCGAGCGGCGGCAGGACACAACTCCCGCTGCACCCGCAACCATCGCAATCGCGCTCACCGCAGCCGCGCCTATCAGGCGCGGCCGCGCACCAAGCGACTCTATTCCAACAGATCCATCATCCCGCGATCCGGTCCCCGCTGCCGGCGGTAGCGGGTCGAGCCCGGATTGGAGGGCGGTGGCGAGGAGCGGGCTCGCCGTGTACCAACCCGCGGACCAAACACCGTTGCCCACGCGCATATCTGCGCTGAAGAACAGGACGTCTTGGCCATCGTAGAAGCCCAGCCAAGTGAGGTGCCCGTGTCCGGAATCCTGGAAGTCGTAACGCAGCTCGATATGGTAACCGCCGGATTCGTAGCTTGACATGGACTCAATGACTGGCGGTTGCCGCTCGTACATCTCGTCGTAGCCCTCGGGTAGAACGATTGCGACGTTAACGACTTGAGACCCGAGCCGGCCGCCAGAGACTCCGGCCCCTTCGATCTGGTAGCCGCCTTTGGCCGTGGCGTTCGGCGTCACAAGGACGGCGAGGAGGAGCGACGCGGCCAGCGTTAGGACGATTGCCCTGCCGTGCATAGTTGAGAACTATACGTGTTTCGTCAACGATGTCATCCCCGTTGCTTGATAGATCCGACGCCGGGCGGGTTTTGAGTCCATGGGGAGACCGGTGCGCATTCTGGTAGCGGTCCCCGGCTGCTTGCCCGCTGGAGCTGGCAGGCCCGAGTCTAGCCGAGTTCGGTCAAGACATCCATGCAACAGATTGACACCCCTCCTCTGGCGCATATCCTGACCGCATGGAGCGGCCAAGCGTTGCAAGTATTCTCGGACACGTAGGGCACCTGCCCGCACCGGCGAGCCTTCGCTGGCGCCTCTGGCTGGCGCTCAACGTGGGCATCGCCGCGCTCGTCGTGGCGTGGATCACCGTCCGTGCCGGGGATGAGTCGGGCACCCCACCGCCATCGTTTTCCCTTCCACCCGCCGCCGTGAGCGCCGACATCGCAGTGGCCAGCGCCGTCAGCACGGCCATCGAAACGCGCATCGAACTGAGGGTGGGCGCAATCGGAGACGAACGCACACTGCCCATTCGCACTGCAAGCCGACCGCGCCTGGTGCTGGCCGACGGCCGCGCCGTGGAGGCTCGCGGGCAGGAGACCGGCGTCGACCGGCTCACCCTCCTCTTCCCCGGGAGCACCGGCGGCGAGGCGCGGCTCGAGCTCAGCCTCTCACGCGAAGCCGGACAGATGGACGCGGGCACGCCCGGCAGGACCGCGATGCTGGACCTGCCCATCAGCATCGACGCGCCGTACGCCGCCGAGACCGCCAGGTCGGCGGGGCTGGAAGTGGCTCTCGGACCCGGGGTCGCTGTCATCGACCGCGTCGTCCGCGATGCTTCAGGCGTCGAGATAACGGGCCACTTCGCGGGCTTCTCGACCGAGGAGCTCCAGGCAATGGAACTGATCGGTAGTTCGCTCGCGGTGCCCGGCAACGAGCTTCGCGTCTACTCCTTCCGCGGCGGCTTCGGCGAGAAGTACGAACGGTTCGAACTCGTCTTCGCCGGTAAGGACGTCCCCACGGACCCGGCGCTCACGCTTCGCCTCGGCGTGCTTCCCGCGCAGCCCGGCACGGCTACGCCAGCACGCCTCGCCGACCCGCGATTGCCCGCGGAGGCCACCATCTCGCTGGCTTCTGCCAACTGATGCTGAGACAACCTTCCTGGGGCCGGCTGGCGCTCTGGCTGGCCCCTCCACTCGTCGTTGCGGCCGTAGCGTTGTGGGCATTCATCGGAAAAGGTGACGACCCGAAGGTCGAGTTCCGGGTGGACGGGGCGGCCGTGGCGACGGTCTCGCTCGGCGAGGCCATCCGGCGCGCGGAGGCCGAAGTCGGCTATGAACTCGTCCGCCCCCAAAGCCTCCCGGGCGGCTACCGGCCTGAGTACGTCGACGCGGTTTGGGTCGACGACGAACTCCGGAGCGCGCGCGACCACCGCGTGGTCATCGGCTACGCCGACACGGAGGGCCGCGAAACGCCGCTCACCATCGCCCAGGGACAGCAACCCGTCGGCCCCACCGTCCGGCTGGTCCAGTTCGACGCGGGTATCGAGGGCGTGACGATCGACTCCGCCTGGTCCGACGAGCGCACGCAGTACTGGACGGTCGCAGGGTCCCCGCACTTCTTTGTCTCGTTCTGGGGCCCGAACCCGCCGCCACCGGATGAAGTGGCGCGCCTGTTCAGGTCGCTCTACAGACGGTAGTTCTCGTCGGCACGTGCCGGCCCAGCGCCCGGTTTTCTCGGGTTCCAGGCAAAAATTGCCATCGACAAACCGCATACCGTCGATGTAGCTTGCGCCCACCGGCTCCCACCGGTGCAAGGTTAGTGAGATGGCCGTCCGGAAGTCCGTGATTCTGACCGCTGCCGGGCTGATTTCCTGGGTCTCGCTGGCCGTCGCGGCAACCTGCGGCGGCTCCGATCCGGCCCCCACACCGACGCCGGCCCCAGATTCGCCAACACCGGCCGCAACGCCCACCGCGGCACCGTCCCTCACAGCTCAGGCGACAGCGACCCGGGCCGCCCAATCAGCCTCGCCGGCTGTTGCCACGGCCACCACAGCCGCACCAACCCCCACGAGGGCCCCGAGCCCCACGAACCCTCCACCGACCGCGACCCCGACGAAACCGCCCGCAACGGCAACGCCTCCGCCGCCGACAGCGACCACAGCCCCCGCAACGGCAACGCCGACCACAACCCCCCAACCGACGGCAACGCCGACTCCCGCGCCCTTCCGGATTACGGGCGTGAACTACCCATCGTCGGTCGTCGCTGGCGGCGCGAAAGGTTCGCTCAGCGTCTCCTGGAGCGGCCGGCCCAGGTTCCCGGTGACGATGGTCTACCAGATGTACAGCTGCCCTCCGGATACCAACTGCACCGACCCGATCATGACCTTCAACACCTCCGCCAACCCCCTGGTGTTCCCCGAGTCCGTCTGGTGCTTCGGGTTCACACACACGGTCCAGTTCGGCTACCAGGTCATCCTGATCGACGCCGACGACAAGGCCACCAACGCCTGGGATGCGCCCTTCACGTGCACGCCGTAGCCCATCCGCCGGGACATCTCACGTTCCGTTCCTCTCGCGCCTTCTCCCTTAACAGTCCATACTCGCGTTATGCCAAGCCCGGCGCACCACAAATCCGCCGAAGCCTTTCTCGAAGCCTACCTGCGCGAGCTCGGCGCTGTCGGCGGGCGCTCGCCCTATACCATCCGCAACTACCGCACCGATATCGGCAGCTTTCTCGCCTGGTGCGGCGACCAGGGCCAGGAACCCCTCCGGACGACGCGCCAGGTTTTCCGCGAGTACCTCACCCAGCTGAAGGAATCCGGCATGGTCGCCGCCTCGATCACACGCCGGACCAGCACCGTCCACGGCTTCTACAAGTACCTCCACCGCGAGGGCGCCACCGAGCGCGACCTCCTCTACGGCGTCGCCCTGCCGAAGCGCCCGAAGCGGCTGCCGAAAGTGCTCGACCCGGCCCTCCTCGATGCGCTCCTCGCCTCCCCCGACCCCTCAACCCCACAGGGCCTCCGCGACCGGGCCATGTTCGAGCTCCTCTACGGGGGCGGCCTGCGCATCTCCGAGCTCGTCTCGCTTGATCTGAGCCAGGTCAGCCTCGCCGACGGGTCTGCCATCATCCACGGGAAGGGATCGAAGGAGCGCCTCGTCCTCTTCGGCGAACCCGCCATGCGCGCGCTCGAAACCTACCTGGAATCCGCCCGCCCGGCCCTCCGATCGGAAATCGGAAATCGGAAACCGGAAATCGGAAATCCCCTCTTCCTCAACCGCTTCGGCGGCCGCCTGACCGCGCGCTCGGTCCAGACGCTCATCAAGCGGCACGCGGTCGCCGCCGGGATCGCCGCGGACGTCCATCCCCACCTCCTCCGCCACTCGTTCGCGACTCACCTGCTCGATGGCGGTGCCGACCTGCGGATCGTCCAGGACCTCCTCGGTCACTCCTCGGCCAATACGACTCAGATCTACACGCACGTCTCGCAGGCCCGCCAGGCCCAGGTCAGCGCTGCCGCCTGGGAGAAGGTCGCGGAACAGGCACTCGAGGGCCCCCGCCGAAAGCGCTCACGCTCCGCCTGAGCCCGGAAAAAGGAGGCGCGAGGGCGGGAATCAGAGTGGTGAGTCTGTCGCGCAGGCCTCAGCGCTCATTCATTTCGTCGCGAGAGAGCTTGCGGCCGATCCGCACCTTGCCTTCCAACCGGGCCATGGTGGCATCGTAGCGGCGAAGTTCCTGATCTCGCAGTCGCCGGCGCCGATGCCAACGTAACCACTGTGATGGCAGCCATCTCATGGCCAAAGTCTACCGGAGAGGGCCTCCACAGTGCGGGCAGTGTTTCTTCCAATTCTTCCTGTCTCCCGGCCTCCGTGTTAACCGGTGCCGCGCTACCACCCAATCGACAACCGCCAATCGACAATCGACAATTCACCCGTGAACCTGCTCCTCGTCCACGGGCCGAACCTGAACCTCCTCGGCGAGCGCAACCCGGCTGTCTACGGCACGACCACGCTGCTCGACATTGAGGCCGACGTTGCAGCCGCGGCGGGAGCGCGGGGGGCGGCCGTCCTCTGCTACCAGAGCAACCACGAGGGCTCGCTCATCGATTTCCTCCACGAGCACCGCAAGCTGGCCGATGGCGTCGTCATCAACGCCGGGGCCTACACCCACACGTCGGTAGCGCTCCGCGACGCGATCGAGGCTGTCCAGCTCCCGGTCGTCGAGGTCCACATCTCGAACACCCACGCGCGGGAAGGCTTCCGCCACCGCTCCTTCATCGCCCCGGTCTGCCTCGGGCAGGTGACCGGGCTGGGTCGCGCTGGCTACACTGTCGCGACCAACCTCCTCGTCGACCACCTGGAGGCGCGGGCCGGGGCGTGACACCGGCGGGAGCCGCCATGACCGACCGCCTCACCCGGATCCGCATCGAGCTCCAGGAGCGCAACCTCGACGCGCTCCTCGTCTCCGCGCCCGGCGAAGAGGAGCTGGGCGCCGCCACGCGCCGGTACATCAGCGGCTTCACCGGCTCGACAGGCCAGGTGCTGGTCACCCGCGACCGGGCCATCTTCGCCGCCGACTTTCGCTACATCGAACAGGCCGAACGCGAGTGCGGTCCCCGCGGCTTCGAAGTCTTTCCTGCCCTCGGCGCGCGCAAGGAGTGGTTCCCGAAGCTCATCGGGGAAGCGGACCTCGCCGGGAAACGCGTCGGAGTCTCCACGCGGGACCTCTCCTACGCGGGTTACCTTTCGATGCTCGACTACCTGGAGCCACTGCCCGGACCAGACCGCCCCGAGTTCGTCCCGGCCAAGGGCATCATCGAGAAACTCCGCCGGCAGAAAGACCCGGAGGAGCTCGCCCTCCTCCAGCGCGCGATCCACATCTCCGATGACGCCTTCGAACGGCTGGAGACTGCGCTCACTCCGGAGATGACCGAACTCGAAGCCGCCGAGGTCTTCGCCGCGAACGTGAAGGCGGCGGGCGGTGAAGACATCTCGTTCCCGACGATCGTCGCCGGGGGGCCGTGGAGCGCCATGCCACATGCGAGCCCCCGCGCGGAGCGGCTGGGCACCGATCGGCCGGTGGTCATCGACATGGGCGCGCGCTACGAGGGGTACTGCAGCGACCTCACGCGCACGGTTGTCATCGGTCAGCCGGATGCGAAGTTCCGCGAGGTTTACGGCATCGTCTTCGAGGCCCAGCAGGCGGCGATCGCAGGTATCGAAGCCGGCATGAAGGCCTCGGACGCACACCTGCTCGCACAGGACGTAATCGCCGCGGCGGGCTACGGCGATCGCTTCGGGCACGGCCTGGGGCACGGGGTCGGGCTCGATGTCCACGAAGACCCGTACCTTGGAACATCGTCCGAAGATGTCTTGGAAGAGGGAATGGTGTTTACCATTGAGCCCGGCATCTATCTGCCCGGATGGGGCGGCGTGAGGATCGAAGACATCGTGGTCCTCGAAAACGGCCGGGCCCGCGTGCTCAGCCATGCGCGAAAACTGACACCCGCAGGAGTGTGACTCGTGATTTCCACCGGCGAACTGAAGAAGGGCGCCACCATCGAACTCGATGGAAAGCTCTACTCGATCATGGACTATTCCCACATCAAGACGGGCCGCGGCTCGGCCCAGGTCAAAATCAAGTTCCGCGACGTGCGTTCCGGCTCGATCATCGAGCAGACCTTCCAGGCCGGGACCAAGTTCAACCGGGCCCGCGTCGAGCGCCGCGAGATGCAATACCTCTATTCCGACGACCAGTTCTACTACTTCATGAACACGGAAACCTTCGAGCAGATCCCCGTGGGCGCCGAGAAGGTGGGCGACGCGAATAAGTACCTGAAGGAGAACGACACCTGCGAGGTCGTCCTCTACGGCGACGAAGTCATCGGCGTCGAGATGCCCATCTCAGTCGAACTCACTGTCACCGTGACCGACCCCGGCTTCAAGGGTGACACCGCAACGGGCGGCACGAAGCCCGCAACCGTCGAAACCGGCCTTGTCGTCCAGGTCCCGCTCTTCATCGAAGAAGGCACGAAGATCCGCGTCAACACCGACAGCGGGGCCTACATCGAACGGGTGCAGTAGAACCCCGCCCACAGCTACACCCGGCGAATCCTTCGCCTGTTTCGAGGCCTCCCGTCAGTCCGCCTCCACTTCCCGCAGCAGCCCCGTGGCAACGTCGTAGACGAAACCGCGCAAGAGCACGTCCTGCCGTACCAGCGGCGACGACCGGTAGACCTCCAGGTCATCCCGTACGGACTGTTCGACATCACGGAACGGAAGGAACGCGAGGTGGTCGGCGATATAGCCGGCCTCATCGCGCAGCCGCTGGCGCATGTCGTCGTCGCTGAAGGTCATCATCGCGCACTCGGTATGGTGGATGACGGCGACCTCGCGCGTGCCGACCAGGCGCTGGCTAATCGCCAGGCTCCGCAAGGCATCCGCCATTCGGCCGCCAGCGTTCCGGATGATGTGAGCGTGGCCGTAGCGGAGCCCCAGCGCCCGGATCGGGTCAATGCGGGCGTCCATGCAGAGGATGACAGCAAGCTCGGGTTGGCCCGCTTCGGTTGGGGCGAACGCTTCGGCGAAGCGGCGGTTTGCCTCGATGGCGTGTTCGATGGCGCTGGATTCGGACATGGGGGCCAGTTTGGCACATGTCCGCCGTTGCGCGTACGCGGCCCCGCCCGGGTTGGCTTTCGCGCGTCCGCATCATCTTGCGCATCGTGTGATGCGGTATGATGTGCTCGGAACTCCTATGCGAACAACAGTAACTCTCGATGACGAACTCCTGGACCGGGCGCGCAGCCTGACCGGCCTGGAAGAGCGCGGGGCGCTGATCCGGGCCGGCCTGATCGCCTTGATCGAGCGAGAGAGTGCGCGGCGTCTCGCGCGGCTGGGTGGCACTGAGCCCCAGCTCGCCGACATCCCGCGGAGACGACCGGAAGCGGAATGATCCTCGTAGACACCTCGGTGTGGGTGGATCACCTCCGCTCCGGTGATGCCCTGCTTGTGTCGGCTCTCGAGCACAGTCTGGTCGTGACGCACCCGTTCGTGGTGGGAGAACTCGCCTGCGGTAATCTGAAGAACCGGACCACGGTCCTGGCACTTCTCCAGAAGTTGCCAGCATCGCCGGTCGCGACCCACGCAGAAGTACTCACGTTCATCGATGCGCGTTCCCTCATGGGCAGGGGAATCGGCTACACCGATGTCCACCTCCTCGCATCGGTGATGCTTGAAGAAGATGCGCGCTTGTGGACCCGGGATCGCCGCCTGGCTGCTGTCGCCGGCGAACTGGCGGTCCGGTTCGAAGAATGACCATGCATCTCTCCTCAACCGCGCGGCTTCGGTTACGCTGTCCCGGTCGATGACCAGCCCCTCCGCCCTCTCCGTCTCCGCTGTCGTCTCCTTCCTGCGCGAGGTGCTGGAGGCGAACGAGTTCTTCTCCGACCTCTGGATCCAGGGCGAGGTCTCGAACTACAGCCGCTCCCAGCTCGGTCACCGCTACTTCTCGCTGAAGGACCCGGGCGCCGCGCTGCGCACCGTCCTCTTCCGCGACAACATGCCCGGCTTCCAACTCAAGGACGGCGAACGCGTCCTCGCCCACGGGCGCATCACGATCTACCCCCAGCGCGGCGAGCTCCAGTTCGTGAGCGATTTCGTGCGCCCCGAAGGCGTCGGGCTCATGGCCGCGAAGTTCGAGGAACTCAGGCTCCGGCTGGAAGCCGAAGGCCTGTTCGAAATCGCCCGCAAGCGCCCCCTTCCGCGCTTCCCGATGCGCATCGGCCTGGTCACCTCGCCCACGGGGGCAGCCCTCCAGGACATCAAGAACGTCCTTGCCCGGCGCTGGCCGCTCGCCACCGTCCTGCTGGCGCCGGCGCTCGTCCAGGGCGAGCAGGCCGCCGGGCAGGTCGCCGCCGCGCTACGGCGTCTCGCCCACGAGCCCGGGCTCGACCTCTGCATCGTCGCCCGCGGCGGTGGCGCCGCCGAGGACCTCTCGGCCTTCAACGATGAGCGCGTCGCCCGTGCGATCTTTGCCTTCCCCGTCCCGGTCGTCTCCGGCGTCGGGCACGAGACTGACGTGACCATCGCCGACCTGGTGGCCGACCTCCGCGCGCCCACGCCCAGCGCAGCCGCCGAACGGTGCGCCCCGGACGTCGCCCAGCTCGACCGCACCCTCCGGGTCTTCGACCGGGCGATGGCCTCGGCCGTGCGAGGCACCATCGGTGAGACCGCCGCGGATGTGGAGGGCACCCTGCGGCGGCTTCAGCGCGCCGCGCCGGACCCGGCAGCCATGACTCGTGACCTGAACACGCTCCTGCGCACGCTCGAATCGTCGCTCGACCGGCGCTGCGCCGCCGACCGCGCGCGGTTCGAGCAGGTCGCCGGACGGCTTGCCGCACTCGACCCGATGGCCACGCTCGCCCGCGGCTTCGCCATCGTCCAGAAGGAAGGGACGGCCAGGAAGCCCGTCGTGAACAGCACGCGCAAGGTGAAACCGGGCGACCGGCTTTCCGTATCGGTGGCCGATGGCGCATTCTGGGCGGAGGTAAGCTGATGGCCTCTGAACCGACCTTCGAATCGCTCTACGCCGCGCTGGAAGAGAAGGCGCGCCGCCTCGAACAGGGAAACCTCCCGCTCGAGGAATCGCTGCGCCTGTACGAAGACGGGGCGAAGCTCGTCGACCAGCTCAGGGCCATCCTCGAAAAGGCCGAGCTCCAGGTAAAGACGCTCCAGTCCCGGCTGGACGAGGATGAAATGCAGCTCCACGAAGTCGAAGCCGAGTACGACGCCGATGACCGCGACTGACCGAGAGGCCCCGATGCGCCGGGCCGATTCACGATTCACGACTCACGATTCACGATTCTTTGCGGTGCCGACGTTCCGAGGATCCTCAGAGCCGCGACCGGCAGGGAGCGGCACTCGGGCGGACCACGGGACACGCCCCTTCACCTCCCCCGGCCACCTCTGCAATCGGAAATCCGAAATCGGAGATCGGAAATTCACAATCTCCTCCGCGCCTCTATGCCCCTGTGTTTCCTTGTCGTGTGGCCGCCGGTGACGCCGTCGCTTCGCATCGCGTGGCTCACCACCGGCCGCGGCCCCGGGTCGTACGGGGCGCTCGAGTACTTGCTCGAGGCCATCGAGGGTGGGCTGCCGGTCGAGATCGCCGTCGTCTTCATCAACCGCGACCGCGGCGAGGCCGAGCCCACCGACCGGCTCATCGAGATGCTCGACGCCAACGCCATCCGCGTCGAGACGATGTCATCGGTGGCGTTCCGCAAGGCGCGCGGCGGCAAGATCGGCAAGCCCGGCGAGCCGCTCCAACCCTGGCGCTTCGACTACGACGCCGAAGTGACCCGCACCCTTTCCGGTTACGACTTCACGCTCGGTGTGATGTTCGGCTACATGCTCATCGCCACCGAACCGCTCTACTCGAAGTTCACCTTTATCAACGACCACCCCGCGCTGCCGGATGGCCCGATCGGCACCTACCAGGAGGTCATCGCCGAGCTGATGCGCACGCGGGCGCTGGAGTCGGGCTGCATGGTGAACCTGGTGACCGGCGACGTGGACCGCGGCCCGGCCGTCAGCTACTGCCGCTTCCCGATCCGAGATGCGGCAAACGAGCCGGCATGGGAAGCGCTCTCCGCCAGCGGGATCGGCGCGGCCAGCCTGAACGAGATCATGGCAATGCCGCTCTACGCCGACATCCGGGCGCGCGGCGTCGCCCGCGAACGCCCGTTCATGGTCGAAACGCTGCGGGCGGTGGCCACCGGGAGTCTCGTGGTACCGCCGCTCGAACCGGTCGACTTAACCGAAGCGGTGGAAGCGGCGGTGCCGCGCTCGACACGATCCGTATAATCGCCCGCATGATCGACGCACCCCGCACCTGCCCCGACTGCGCCGCGAGCTTCGAGCCCGCCGACAACTACTGCCGCCAGTGCGGGATGTACCTCGCCGCCCTGCGGGATACCGCCATCATCGCCTCGGCTGCCACACCACCGGCCCGCGTCGAACGCCAGCGCGCCCAACTTCCGGCCCCGGTGAGGAAGGCCGCGACCGCGGTCGCTATCGGCACCGCCCTCCAGATCGGCGTTGGCCTGACCGGCAAGTACCTTGCCCGCCAGGCCACCCGCCAGGCCGTCAGTGCCGTCCGCCCGAAGCCGGGCCGCCGCGAAAAGGTGAAGCCGGCCGCCGAGACCGCCCCGGTGGTCCAATCGGCCACGCCCGACCCCTACGGCGACGCCGCCGCGGTCAGCGAGACGGTGATGATCCGCCGCGTCTGGATTCGGCGGAATCCTTAGCGGGGGCCGCGCCGGGCAGGAGGGCGGCAAGTGCACAACAGCCTGAGGCTCGCCTCCCGCCTCCTCCCTCTCGCCGGCGCCACGACGGCAGCCGCCCTCGTGCTCGTGGGATGCCGCACGAACGATGACGCTCCACAGCCAGCCACGTCGCCACTTGCGGAAGGAAACGAGTTTGGCGTGCTGGCGCCCCCGCCGGGCACTCTCGACGACATCACCTCGCGCATGTCGATCGTGGTCCGGGGCCATTACGCGGAGGTGCTGGAGGTTCGCCGCGATCCCCGGCCTGTCCCCACCGAACAAGCCGAACTGTTCGGCACGACTGCCGAGGCGGGCTCGCCCTACACGCTCATGAGGTTCGTGGTGACCGAATACATCGTGGGGCAAGGGCCAATGGAGCTAACGGTGGCCCAGGCCGGCGACCTGCGGGATGATCGCGGGTTGGGGTATGGGGTAGCGCGCCCGGTGTTCGGGCAGGAGATCACGCTGATCGCACACCCCTGGGACGGTAACCCATCGATCACCGTTGCGCTCTTCGGCGACTACGGGAGATTCGTCGAACGCAACGGCCTGCTGGCGTACGCATTCCTCGGCGACGAGAAGGAGGGCCATCCGGTCCTCAGCGCCCTGTCTTTCGGTGATGGCATGTCGCTCGACGAGTTCCACGGGGCCCTCCGCGAGGCGGCCCGCGCACGGGGCATGGTCGTCCCCGGCAGGTAGGCTTTCGGACGCGCAACTCGCAAGGCGCGTTCGGTACCTAACCGGGGCGAACTGCCAGGACCTCCGAAAATCGGTCAGCGTGCTCCAGCCGTGGGGGTGGGGACTCCTCGCTCCTCCCTCCTCGCTCCTCCCCTCTTGTGTTTGTAATCACAATCGCCCCTTGCTAGACTCTTCTCGCCGGATCGGGCGCCGTATCGCCCGCCGTGAAATGGGGGCGCAATGGCGTACGGCAGTGGCATCGCAAAAGGCATGAGCCTCACGCTCAGGAGCATGTTCAAGCCCGTCGCGACCATTAACTACCCCGAAGAAGTCCGTCCCGTCCCCGTCTACGCGCGCACGAACCTGCTCTGGTTCGAAGAGCGTTGCACCGGCTGCTCGACCTGCGCCCAGGCCTGCCCCGATGGCTGCATCCTGGTCGCCACCAGCCAGGACGCCGAAGGCCGCCGCAACATCGACCGTTACGAGATCGACTTCCGCATCTGCATGTACTGCGGGCTCTGCACCGAGGCCTGCCCCTACGAGGCGATCCAGCCCGGCGGCCCCATGGACGACGCCGTCTACCAGTTCGATGAGATGTACCGCGACAAGCACGCGCTCACGCGCTTCGCCGAACAGTTCCTGAAAGGGAACAACAACACCTATCCCAACGGTATGTCGGCTCCGCAACCCGGCACCGACTTCCACCGGTTGTAGCAGGCATACATGGTTTCCATCACGGTTGACGGCCAGGTCCTCGACGCGCCCGCTGGCGCGCCCCTTGTCGAAGTCCTCAAGGACAACGGGTTTTACGTCTCCAGCCTCTGTTACATCGACGGGCTGAAACCGTACGCCGGCTGCCGCTCCTGCCTTGTCCGCATCGAAGGGCCTCCCGCCCTGCAGCTCTCCTGCACCGCCGTCGTCCAGGAGAACATGGTCGTCCACACCGACACCGACGAGGTGAAGGAAGCGCGCAAGTCGGTGCTCTCCATCATCCTCGCCAACCACAGCGACCGCTGCCTCACCTGCCACCGCCGCGAGCACTGCCACCCCGGCGACATCTGCCTGCGCGACGACGTGGTGACCCACCGCTGCCTCACCTGTTCGAAGAACTACCGCTGCGAACTCCAGGCCACCTGCGAGATGGTCGGCTCCTCCGGGTACGAGCCATGGGTCGGCGAAGAACGCTCCTGGTACCAGACCCAGCATCCTCCGGCCGACCGCGCGAACCCCTACATGGAGTTCGACCCGCAGATGTGCATCATCTGCACCCGCTGCGTCCGCGCCTGCGACGAAAAGCGCCACACCGGCGCCATCACCCTCAGCGGCCGCGGCTGGGACACCATGATCGCCTTCGGCGCCGGCGGTCCCATCCACGAAAGCAACTGCGACTTCTCCGGCGCCTGCATCGACGTCTGCCCGACGGCCACGCTGATGGAGCATCCGAACAAGTGGGTCGCCAAGCCCGAAGCCTGGACCACCACCACCTGCGACTCCTGTGCCATCGGCTGCAGCATCCGCCTGGGCGCCAAGGACGGCCGCGGCGTCATCGTCCGGCCCGGCGAGGGGAACCCCGTCAGTGAAGACCAGATCTGCGTCCGCGGGCGCTACCACTACGACTCGCTCAAGCCGCGCGAACGCCTGGGCAAGCACCTGGTCCGTCGCGGCAACATCCAGGCCCCGGCCAGCATGCCCGACGCAATCGCCGAAGCTGTGAAGGCGCTCAAGGCTGCTGCCGCGAAGGGCCGCGTGGCCGTCATCGCCGGGGGCACCATCACCAACGAAGAAGCGCTCCTCGCCCAGGCGATCGCGCGCTCGGCATTCAAGACAAGCGCCGATAGCTCGCTCGGCCCGGTCATCCGGGCCACAAAGCAGGCGCTCGAAGCCCGCCTGGGCACCTGGCGTATGGCTGCCGACATGACCCGCATCAAGTCGTCGAAGGCCATCGTCGTGGTCGCCGACGACCTCGAAGAAAGCCACAACGTCGCCAGCGTCCGCGTCAAGGACGCGGTGGTACACCACAAGGCGAAGCTCATCGTCATCGGACCGCTGCGAAGCGAGCTGGTCGACTTCGCAGCGCTCTGGGTGCAGACCAACGCCGGCGAGGAGGGCCTCGCCGCCGCGCAGATTGCCGATGCGGTCAACGGGGGCCATCCAGCCAACGATGACATCGCCCGAGCCGCCGAGATCCTCCACGAGGCGCCGAAAGACGAGACCCTCATCATCTGCGCGCCCAACCCGGTCAGCGCCGCCATCGCGGGCACGATGGCCGGTGGCGCGGCGAACCTCGCCATCTCGCTCTTCGGCAGCGATGCCAGCAAGAACCTGGTCGTGCTCCCGCCGGAAGTGAACGTCCACGGCCTCCTCGACCAGGGCATCGCCGCGGAAGGCTCGGACAACCCGCTCGCCGGCGCCACCGGCGTGCTCGTCATCCGTGACGACCCCACGATGCGCCTTCCCGGAGCGGCAGGCGCGCTGGCGGGCATGGACGCCGTTGTCGTCATCGACAACGTGCTCCACGAGACGGCGAAACGAGCCACGGCCGTGATCGCCGAGGGCCGCGCCTATGCCTCGAACGGCACCTACACGCAGGGCGACTTCCGCGTGCAGCGCCTTGCCGCCGCCATCGAGCCCGAAGGCGACGCAACCACGCTGTTCGAAGCGCTCGCCGCACTGGCGCGCGAACTGGGCGTCGATGTGCCGGCGTCGCCGGACGCAGCCCTGGGCGAGATCGCGAAAGCGAACAAGGCATACGAGCCCGCATGGGACCTCATCGTGGGCGAAGGCGTGCGCCTTGAGGTGCCCGCCTCCCCGAAGTCGGCCGCGGTGCCGGTCGAGGCGCCATCCGCCGCGAACGGACTGCGCGTGATCGCCTCGCGCGACCTCTACACCGCGCTCGACGCGGCCTCCATCCGCCACCCGGAGGCCGAGAAGCTCCACCGCTACGACCGCATCCAGGTCAGCGAGCAGGACGCCGCCGCCATGGGTATCAGCTCCGGCGACGAGGTCCGGATCGCCGCCGGCGGGGTAGCGCTGGCCGCAAAGGCAACTGTGACCGAGCGCGTGCCCGCGGGCCACGTCTACGTTTCGAGCCTGCTCCAGGGCGGCGCGGTCGCCGGGTTCTTCGGGAACGGCCAAGTCCCCGGTGTCGAGCTTTCGGCCGTGCGCGGCGCCCAGCCGGCGCAGGCAATCCAGCCCGTCGCAGCTTCGGCGGCAGCGGCTGGTGGCCGCATCCCCGTCGAAGCCATCGTCGGCGTCAACGACCCGGAGAAGGCGGTTTTGAACGCCGCCGGCATCACCTGGCTCGACGAGTTCCTCGATGCCGCAGGCCCGGTTGAGGGACGAAAGGCGCTCTCGGCACAGACCGGTATCGATGCCTCTCAGTTGCTCGAATGGGCCAACCGCGCCGACCTCATGCGCGTGCCCGGCGTCACTGCGGCCCTGGCCGACCTCCTTGAGAACGCAGGGGTGGACACGGTGAAGGAGCTTGCCACCCGCAACCCGGAGAACCTCCATGCAAAGCTCTCCGAGGTTGGCGGCTCACTGGCGCCCGCCGCCCCGGTAGTCCAGGCGTGGGTCGCGGCCGCGAACGAGATGGCGCCGGCCATCACCCACTGAACCTGTCGCCATCCACACGAAAGAACCCGCCGGGCCAACGGCGGGTTCTTCGGTTTTTGGCTTCGGACTGGAGAGGTAGAGACCGGCTGAAGCCTGGAAATACGCGGAAGAGGTGGCTGAGCGCCAGCCCGGGGAGGGGGTCTGGCGCCGCCAGGACGGAGACCGCCATGCGACGGTGCTTCTTACGAGGATGACGCTGGCCCGCCGTACGCCTGCTGGCCAGGGACGGCTAGCCGGCGCTCAAGGGTGGGGAGAGTGGGCGGGCCTTCGCTTCTCCTTGCATGAGCAACTCTAGACCCCGCATGTGAAACGCCAACGCCAGCCGCGTAAACCCCTGGCAAAATCTCCCGGGCTATGGCGCCTGCACGAGCAGCTCCGCCGCGGCCGGTTTGCTCGCACCGGGGAACGCCCCGGGTGATATCGGCGCGTAATCGTGCGCGAAAATGCCGTTACCGCCGGGCGCGGTCCAGACATGGAGCTGCCATGCCGTCCGCGCAACAAATACGCCGTTCAGACAGTCGCCCCGGCTGCCAACTGCGCGCACGCCCGCACCGGCGGTGAAACACAGGTTCGAATGATAGTGCCACGAGTCCAGCGGGCCGAAGTAGCTGGGCGGCTCCTCCGTCATCTGTTCGGCGAGGAACATCGCGCCCACCAGGCGCCACTCGCCATCGAGCCGCTTTGTGTACAGCAACACCTCCGGGTGCTCCGGGTCCATCTCGCGCCCGTCCCGCTGGTAGTTCCCCCGGATGAAATGGGCCGCAATCCCGGGGAGGTCCGGCGTGATCTGCGCGTAGCCGTCGGCCATCGCCGCGCGGACATCCTCGTACTGTGCCGTGTGCTGCTTTAACGTCGCGACGAACTCGGACGCCGCCGCCAATTGCTCACCCGTCACCGGGACTTCCTGGCCGTGGTGGTGCGCGCTCCCTTCGTCCATCGAACCGGGTTCCGGCTCGTCGTGCGAATGGGCCGTGCCGTCTACTACATCGCCGAGGTGGCCTGCCGCGGCCATGACCGCGAGGATGACCCCGGTCTCTTCCGCGTGCGCATGGTCGTGGCCGGCAGGCAGGCCACCAGGATGGAGATGGTCGGCTGACACAAGCGTATCGCCGTGGGCGTGCCCGCCGTCCTCTGCCTGCGATGCCAGCCAGATCGAGCCGGCAGCCACCACGCCGATGAGCGGCAAGCCGATGCCCCGGAGCATCACGCCCGCCGGGCCGCTTCCGCCAACGTTCCGCTCCTGGAGCCAGGCGAATGCAACGCCCAGCAGGCACGCGGCCACGACGGCCATGCCCACGACGATCATCAGGTGGCTCGGGTTGGCCAGCGAAAGCACGTCCTCGCGCTGGGCGAGGGTCGAGTCGGCGGAGTGCCGGTAGACATCCCAGGCGAGGCCGCCCAGGTGCAGGGCAAGCCCCGCCATGGCGCCTGCCCACAATGCGCGATATTTCATGGTCTGCCCCCCGCCGCAGAGTACACCGGCCGCGGCCCGCTTCGGAACCCCGGCGAACCCGCCCGGTAAACATTCGGGGTCCGGGCCTGCAACACTCCGGGCCCCCAAAAGCTACATATCTCGTCTCATCGCCCTGGGGAAACTTGCATAGATCGGTCGATGCGGGCGTCAGGACCCGCCCCTAGCCTGCCCTTCAGGTTCGACTTCGAACCCGGAAGGAGAGACGGTCATGTTTCGCAAGTCGCTCATCGTCGTCCTGGCGCTCCTGATGGTCGCTTCAGGATTTGCCTTCAGTGAGACGGGGTACGCAAAGGACACCAAAGGAAACCATGCCATGGAATTGGAGTTGGTCCGGGAGTTCGATGCTGCGCTGGGAGAGTTCCCGAAGGGCATTGCATTTGACCGGGATGGGAATATCTATTTCGGCATGCAAATGCTCGGTCAGGTGAGGAAACTCGCCCCGGATGGTACGGAGACCGTTGTGGCACAGTTGCCCTTCTTCGGTGCCGACGATGCACTCGACATGCTCACCGGCGTGGCAGTTGTTGAGCATGGCGGGAGGGAGAACACTGTTGTCTACGCAACCGTGGCCGAGATTACTACCGCTGGTGATACCGGTCCGAATTCGGGAGTGTATCGGATACTCAGCGATG
Source organism: Holophagae bacterium (assembly GCA_003105185.1). Lineage (GTDB taxonomy): Bacteria > Acidobacteriota > Thermoanaerobaculia > Thermoanaerobaculales > Sulfomarinibacteraceae > FEB-10. Next base: position 48,111 of record PQAJ01000177.1, on the reverse strand, counting down.
GCTCGGTCTCCCGGGTGCCGGGGAGCGTCGCGGGAAATGGCATCACGGTCGACCGCAAGAAGAACCTCTACATTTCAGACTCGCTTACGGGATCCATCTGGCGGGTCCGGCACGGCGCTGACGGTGCCGAACTCTGGGCCCAGGACCCACTGCTGGCGGGAGATGGCAGCCTCGGCTTCGGTGTCAATCTCGGCGCCGGGGGGTTGGCGGTCGACGGGCGCTCGCTGCTGGTGACCGTCGAAGAGAAGTCTCGCGTGGTCCGCATCGACATCAAGAAGGACGGGTCCGCCGGACAGATGGCGGTTGTGCTGGAAAGCCACCCCGCGCTTTACATGTGCGAAGGCATCGCCGTTTCCCGGAGAGGCGCCACATACGTATCGTCGTGGTTCAACAGCACGCTAAGCCTGGTCGGCGACGACGGCAGCCTCGAAATCATCGCGGACCAGGAGGATGGACTCCTCGGCCCCGTGACGCTTGCCTTCGGCACCGGGCGACTTGGCAAGTACCTCTATGTCGTGAATCAGTCCGGATTCATCTTCCCGGATCCAAAGCCGGCGCTCTACCGGATCAAACTGAATCGCTGAACGCATCGCGCACAGGTTGGCCCGGGACCAGACTGCAGGTCCCGGGCCTCAAGCCAACCTCGATTCGACGGCACTGACGCTCACATCGCGTCGCGGGCTTGACTCGTTGCTATAATCCCGGAATGTTCGCACGACCACGCTGCGCGCCGGCGGTACGAGTGGGGTCCGGAGCGTGACCACGCGAGGCCCCATTCGGTATGCGACATCGCGCGACGGAACCCGCATTGCATGGACATCCTGGGGCACGGGGCCATCTGTCATCTTCGTCCCGCCCTGGTCGGAGACCATCGAATCAGGATTTGTGAGGCACACCCTCCGCCAGGCGTTTGGCGGTCGCATCGTCTCGTACGACCGGCGTGGGTTTGGCCTCTCCGACTGGGGCGTCGAGCACGGCCTCGATCAGTATGCCGACGACCTTGAGGCGGTCGCGGACGCCGCGGGAATCGACCTGATGACGCTGTACGGGGCGGCGGCCGGGACGTTTGAGAGCGTCGTGCTCGCCGCACGTAGCCCGCGGGTCAAGAGGATGGTCCTCGTCGAGCCGGCCTTCCGCGTGGGCCGCGACGACCTCACCACCCAGAAGTCCTTATATGCGCTCCTGGACCACGACTTCGCGACGTTCTGGAGGGCCTTCCTCCAGTTTGCGGTTGGCTGGGGCGAGGCGGCGGACATCGAAGCCTGGGTCCGGTACTACGTCTCAGCAACCAATCCGGCGGATATCCGCGCATTGCTCAAGGTGCTCTTCGACCGCGCGGACCTCTCCCAGTTCGCGCCGCTGGTGCGGGCCGAGTGTCTCATCCTTCACAACGCCGATGACCCTATGATGCCCCACACGGCCGCCGCCGATCTCGCCCGCCTGATCCCCAACCACAGCCTTGTCATTAGATCCGGCAAGCGATGGGCCAGGGATGATGCGGTGACCCGCGAGGTCCAAAGCTTCCTGGCGAACGACTTCGATGAAACCGAGCGGCCCACAGTTCGGGGGGGCCCACGCAAGGTGGGCGGCGATGGCTGGAGGACGCTCACCCCGCGTGAGATCGAAGTCCTCAATCACGCGGTCTCCGGGGCCACGAATGAGGAGATTGCCGCCGCGCTCTGGCTCAGCAGGGCGACGGTCGCCCGCCACCTCGCCAACGTGTACAGCAAGCTCGGTGTCCGCAACCGCGTCGAAGCGTCGGCATGGGCGAACGAACACGCGCGCGACCGGGCGCAGTAGGGGGAATGCCTGGCCTCGCCGGAGACGGGGCGTCAGTCGAAGCCGAAGAGCGGGGGAAACACAACCACCACGATGCCCGCCCAGACCGCGTACACCGGCACGTACCTCGTCTGCCAGCGCTCCAGGTCCGAGAATTGGCGCCTTCCGCGAAGGAACGCCCAAAGCAGCCACGCCGACCACACGAGGTTGGCGAGCAACACCACGTTGAGTCCGAGCCCAGCGTTCCGGTTCGGCGTGAAGCCGAACTCCGTGATACGGCTGAGTATCGCGGCCAGCGCCAACACGTCGATCACAAGGGCGCTCACCACCAGGACCAGTTGAATGGCGTCCATGAGCGTTGGCGTCGCATCCGAATCACGGGCCGAGATCGAGTACAGGACCAGCCCGACGACGATCACCAGGAGCACATCGAAGAGGATGAGCACGTCGCGTTCGGCGTCGACGACATTGCCGGTAAGCGCCATGCCGAAGATGGCGGCGACGAGCATCACGGCGAACAATGGCGTGAAAACGCTGGTCAGGACCGGCGCCATGTTTTCGATGACGCTCTGCTTGGCCTCGACCAGCCAGGCGACCACGACGACCGCGCCCGCCGCGCCGCAAGGCAGCACCCACGAAGCAATAAAGGGCTCCACATCGATGCCAATGGCCTCGAAAACCCCCAGGGTCAGCCCGCTGAGGGCAACGCCCCCGAACGCGATGAGGGTGTAGTAGATGAACCATTCACCCGTGAATCGAACGAAGTCCATCCGGGGCGCATCGCCCCGCCAGGCGCCGCCCAGGTACGCCACACCAACAACCAGCCACAAGATGATCGGAAGGTGGATCGCCGCAAGCAGCTCCGTGTCGCCGCCGGTGTCGAAGGGGAACACATTGACCACGATCGCCGCCGCGATGAAGGGCAGGGCCAACCCGGCGACCACCCGGACCGGAAGAGCCCGCCTCCATGCGAAAAAGCCGACAAGAAAGGGCAGCACCAGGAGGGCGGTATTCCGCAAGTAGAACGACACCTCGGCATCGCCATTCCCGCCATCGGCCGTCCCCGAGGCGAACGGGTCGATCCCGAATACCGCGGGAAGCTTGAACATCACGGCGGCCCCGATTGCGAAGCTCATCGTTACCAGGAGCCCGGCGCCCTGCGAAGCCGGGTGCCCGCGAGCCTCGTCGCCGCCGAGGACGAGCTGCTTCCAGAGCTGGCTCGACCGCTCGCGCGCGAACTCCCGCGAAAGCTCGTTCACACCGCCAATCCGCTTGATGGCAACGAGGAAGGATTCGTCTTCGCTGAGGCCAGCCGCTCCGAGGTCCGAGAGCTGGCTACGCAGATGGTCCTCGAGCTCATCGACGTCGACGTGGTGGATCGCCTGGCGGCGCTGGAGGTACGACCTCCATTCCCTGATTGGCGCCTCGATGCCCGGATCGCCGGCGGATTCCATCGGCCGCTACCCTTCGGCCGTGCTGAGAGCTGAGTTGGCGACCTGGAACGAGCGCCAAACGTTCTGGAGAGCGCCCGAGACGACCTCCCACTGGCGGCGCTGCTCGGTGAGGGCGGTCAGGCCACGGGGAGTGATGCGGTAGTACCTGCGCCGCCGGCCACCCGGCGGAGAGTCCCAGTTCGCCTCGACGTAGCCGAGCCGGTCGAGACGGTGCAGCAGCGGATACAGCATCCCGTCGGTCCACTCCATCTGCCCGCCAGACAGCTCATCGATCCGCCTGAGGATGGCGTATCCGTAACTCTCACCCTCGTTGAGGATGGCCAGGACAAGGGGCATGGCCGAGGCGGCGACGAGGTCCTTGCCAATTCGGATGTCGTTTCCGGCTTGCATAGGAGCACTATACATTGCTCTGTTAGGTATTGGCGTCCAAATTCCGCGCAGAACGGCCCTCTCCCGGCGCCCCCGGAAGGCTCCGAACGAGGGATGGGCGCGCCGGGCCCCGAACCGGGCACAACGGATCACGTGACTCAACGTAAAGCGGCCCCCTTGAGAGGGAGCCGCCAGATTCAAGTTCCTGGTAGCGCGTAGGGGATTCGAACCCCTGATCTCCGCCTTGAAAGGGCGGCGTCCTAGGCCTCTAGACGAACGCGCCGAGGAGTTCCAGCGTAGCATGGCGCCTCCGCTACGATCACCCCGGCCCGGTCCACCAGGATCAGCGGATTTGGGCCGCCCGGCCGTCGCGGTCGCCTGGTTCGTCGCTCTGCCGCCGACCTTCATCGGCCCCGCGCTGGTGCCAGCCGATGCCCCGGTCGCACTCGACCTGGCTGTATGGGGCGTCGCGGGGCTGCTCATGGCGGCAATTCTCGCGGCGGTGACCGGCGCCGCGATGGCGCGACTCGTCCGCGAGGTCGGGTAGGTATCGCCCTTGCCCTACAGTCCCTGGTTGAACTCCGCGAACCCGAAGTATTCGTTCAGGTTCTGGAGGTTGCCGGCCAGCAGCAGCACTCCGACCGTGATGATGGCGATCCCGCTGAACACCTCGATGAACGGCGTGTACGGCTGGATCTTCTTCATGAAGCGGTTCACGTCCGAAATGGCCAGCCCGGCGATGAGGAACGGGATGCTCATGCCGGCCGCGTACGCCATCAACAGGTAGGTCCCCTGGAGTGCCTCGCCCGAATTGCCCGCCAAGGTCAGGATGCTGCCCAGGATCGGCCCCACGCAGGGAATCCACCCTAACGCCCAGGCGCCGCCCACGAACCCCGAACGCGCATACCCCACCTTGTGGTTGCGGGCGATGCCCACTTCGTACGTTCGATAGAAGAGCGTGAGCTGCAGGTAGCCCGCGAACCGCCCCCACACCACCAGCAGCACCGCGCCCAGCAGCAGCAGACGCACGCGGTCGTCCTTCAAGCCCGAAAGCTCGGCGAGGAAAAAGAACACGATGGTCAGCCCGATGAGCATCAGGGCGGAACGGAAAGGGTCGGCGCGGCCACGCGGCGGGATGACGAGTACGCCCATCAGCACGAGGATCGCCCCCGCGATCTGTCCGAGGTCGCGCTGGTTGTCCTGCAAGAAATACGAACCGAAGAGCCCGGCTGCCGCGCCCAGCGCGATGAACACGATGGAGAGCCCCGTGACGAACGCTACCGCGTGGCTGAAGGTCACCTTCCGGTCGGCGGTGAGCCGCCCGTTCTGGATGCTCGACCCGGAGATCTGGGCAATGAAGATCGGGACGATGGGAAGCACGCAGGGCGAGAAAAACGAGAGCACCCCGGCTGAGAAAGCCAGGAAGGGCCCGGCCGGACCCTGGAGGTCGAAACTCGTACTGGTCAGCGGTCCGATGGCGAACGCGGCGACCGGAATGAGCGCCAGCACCCCGAAGATCAGGTACAGCGTGTTTCGGGATGGGAGCGACGCTACGGCTGCACGACGTGATGCCACGCTTCGATCATAGCCGGTTATGGCGTTCCGGGGCGCACAGCAGCGGCCTATCTGAAGGGATTGTCGTCCGGGTTCGCGGGGGCGGGCGGGGCTTCGTCAACGCCGAGTAAGCGCAGCCTGGCGGCGTCATACTTTTCTTTCGCGCGCGCCTCGCGGTTCAGGAGCCCCTTGATCTGGTCGGGGCGAATTGGCTCACCCTCGAGGAATACCCGGTGCACGTGTTCGACCTGCCTGGACCAGGCATCCCACGCCTCGCGATAGGCCTTCGCAGTTGCTTCATCGACGAATGCCATGACACCCTCCAGGGCGAGGATTCACGCGAGTGCGCATCGTACCAGCACCCACGGACAGCGACAGCAAAACGGGCAGGGATGGCTCCCTGCCCGCGGGTTTCCTGGTAGCGCATAGGGGATTCGAACCCCTGATCTCCGCCTTGAGAGGGCGGTGTCCTAGGCCACTAGACGAATGCGCCGTACCGTTCAGGATAGCTGTTGGCCGTGAGTTCGGGCAAGGAATCGGCCCGTGAGGTGGCTACCGATCGCGGCCGCCATCGCCTTCGCCGCGCTGTTGCCCGGCGGCTGCCGCGAGTCCGAGTCCGACCCCTTCGAAACGCGCCCGCTCACGCCTGAACTGCAACAGATGCTCGAGGAGATCGGCGAACTGCGCGGGCTCGCACCGCCGCCTGCGCTCGAAGCCGGGACCGTCTCGCGGTTCGACATCACCGCCCTCCTCGACCGCCAGCTGACCGATTCTGACCGCGAGTGGTTCGCCACGACAACGACGCTCTACCGCTTGCTGGGCCACCTCGGCCCCGAAGAGGACTATCTCTCGGTGCTCCGAGCCTTCGGTGAAGGCGCGATCATCGGCCTCTACTCTCCCGTAGAGAATCGCCTCTGGGTGGTCCAGCGCGAACCAGAAATCGACCTGGACGCGATGAGCCCGGTCGAACGGTCGGCGCTGGCCCACGAACTCGTCCACGCCATCCAGGACTACCACTTCTCGCTTGATGAACTGTCCGAGCACACAGCAGCCAACCTCGATTGGGGACTTGCCGCGACCTCGGTCGTCGAGGGCGACGCGGTGACCCACCAGGGTCTCTGGGAGGGGCGCCAGGTGGTGCTGCCCGGGGGCACACGGCTGTTCCTCAGCGGCGGCCCGGCGGTATTCAGCACGCCGCCGTCGATCGAGCGCGAACTGCGCTTCCCGTACACCACCGGGGCGGAGTGGGTGAACATCGTCCGGAGCCGGGAGGGCACCGCCGCCATCGACCGCTACCTGGCGGGCGAGCCGCTCTCGACCTCCCACATCCTCCACCCGGAGCTGCGCGACGCGGGCTGGAGCCCTGAAACCGTGGAGCTCCCCGACCTCGCCGCAGCACTCGGCGGCGGCTGGAAGCGCGAGTCGGGCGGCACCCTGGGCGAATTCCACCTGCGCAACTACCTCGAACTGCGGCTCACAGCTCTTCCCGCTGTGACGGCGGCGGCAGGCTGGCGCGGCGACCGTTATGACGTGTACGTGAACGGCACGGACTCGGTAGCCTTCTTCCGCGTGCGCTTCGCCCACGAAACCGGGGCCGCCGAGTTCACGGCCGCTCAGGCCGAGCTATTGACCGTGGCCGGCGCCACACCTGCCGATTCGCCCTCGGGGGTGGTAGCCGAGCTCAGGGACGGCCGGACCACCATCCAGTTGGCCTCGCCGAACTCGTCCGAGGTGCTGTTCGTTATCGGGTCGTCGCGGGAGGTAGCCGAGCGGGCCGCAGCCGCGCTCGCGAACGCCTGAGATCACTCAGGCGCGGATGCGGGCGGCAATCGTCGATGCCACCTGCAGCGGCGACAGTCCGGCTGTGTCGACCGTCTCGCCGAAGGCGGGGTCTCGGGCCATCGCCAGCCCGGACTCGAGGTGCGACCACCACCAGTCGTGGCCTTCCCGGGCGTCAGCCCTCCCGAGCACTCGCCGCCGGACTTCATCCGCGGGCGCGGTCAACTGGAACAGGCGCAGGTCATCATCGACGCACTGCAGCCTCTCAACGAGTTCATCCAGGTAGTCTCGGCGCCAGACTGTCATCGGCATCACCACGGTCCGATAGCGGAGCCGGCACAATCGCGCACCGACGGGCACGAGCCGCCGCCACGCAGCAACGTCCTGGTAGTCCGTCACCCGGTAGAGCGGCCCGAAAGCCATCCTGAGCCCGGCCCCAATGTGCTCCGGGTTGTAGTGCACGGCCTGTGGGAGGAGCGTCGCCAGGATACGTGCCGTCGTGGACTTACCCACCCCGAACGGCCCGTTCAGGAATACGATCATGCCGGGAGTCTAACGGTCTCGGAACCGCCAGGACGCAAAGAACGGCAACGACAAGAGGCGTTGCGCCCTTGAGCGACGACTGCAGTGGCCGATACTGAAGACATGAACGAGCGGAGTTCGTCCCACTCTTTGTCAGAAGACAATGGCAACGAGCCTGAGACTCAACCGGGCCTTGGCTGGCGTGAACGATACCCGCTCATACCCTGGTTGCTGGTAGTTGCAGTCCTCATGGTGGCGGTCTACGCCACGGTCCTCAGAATTCTGATCGCGCGGCGCTCCGAGGAGTGGTGGACCCTGACGATGCTCCTTCTCACGTGGGCACCCGCATTTTCACTAGTCCGCTTCTTCCGGGGTGAACCACCTCCCGTCCGGCTCATGTGGTTCGCGGCTATGGTCTCGACCGTCGTGCTCATACTCGTTTGGACCGGGGCGTTTGAATGACCTCTAATTCAGAACCGGCCAGGGGCAAAGCAATATGACGGCGGATGACATCCGGTCGATCCTGCCCCGGCGCTCTGGGAGCGGCCGGTGAGGGGCACTCATGCCTCGCGCCTCATGCCTCATGCCTACACCGGCCGGCACACCTCGCACGGTACGTACCCCTCCGCCAGCGCCTCCTCCGGCGAGCGGAAAGCACGGTGGAGCGCAGGATCCTCTTCGTCCAGCCCGGGGCAGGCCGCGAGGCAGAACTCATGGCTGCTAAGCTGGCCGATATAGCGGGGCGCGTGCCGCAGCCACTCCAGCCGTTCGTGGGTGACACCCTCCGCGCGGAGGACCTGCTCCTTCATCTCCGTGCCGCCCGCCGAGTACTCGCCCAGCGTCCAGTCGGACCGTACCACCCGGTGGCACGGCACCACGAAGGGCACCGGGTTGTGTCCCAACGCCGTCCCCGCCGCCCGCACCGCCCCTGGCGACCCCGCGTGACGCGCCACCCAGTGGTACGGCCGCAGCTGGCCCTTCGGGATGGTCGCCGTCACCCGCAGCACTTCCTGCTGGAATGGGGAAAGCGCGCCGAGGAATGCCACCTCGTTCCCCCGCCGCCGCCCGGCAAGCACGGACGAGACCTCCTGCCGCACCCGGTTCGAGTCGCCAAAGCCGGGTTCGAACCCCAGCCCTTCGTCGACCAGCGCGTCGAAGCGCCGCAGGTCGTTCGTTACCAGGTGGATGAGCTCGCCATCGTGCACCAGCCGGATCGGCCCGACCGGCAGTTCGAGGTCGAACCAGCTCAGGCTGCGGGTGGCCCGTGCCTGCCGCGCCCGCAGTTCCGAGCGCAGACGGCTCGCGAACCCCGGGTCGGCCGTCCGCGAAAGTTCCTCGCGCACGTCGTCCGGCAGGCCGGTCTCGGGTTCAGCCATCATGTTCATATCCGGCCTCCACCAGGATGTCGCGCAGGCGGTTCACCGCGCGGTAGGTCAGTTGCTTTACGGCAGCCTCGGTCTTGCCGAGCTGGCCGGCGATCTCCCGGCACGAGCGCTCATGCCCGAACCGGAGGACGACGACCTGTCGCTGCACGTCGGGCAGCCGCGCAACCGCGGCCTGCACCAGGCAGCGCTGCTCGGATCGCACCACTTCCATTCCGGGCCAGTCGTCGATGGGCCGATCGTGGTCCATCAGCGGCACCTCCCGGCCGGCCTTACGCCCCCGGTCACGCGCCAGGTTCCTCACAATGGTGCAAAGCCACGCCGCGAACGGCTTGCCGCGGTCTTCGTACCTCGGCAGGTGGATGAGCGCCCGCCGGTACGCCTCGGCGGTCAGGTCCTCGGCGCCCGCATGGTTGCCCGCGAGCGAATAGGCGAAGCGGTAGACCTCCGGCTGCGTCCGGTCGTAGAGCGCGGCAAAGGCATCGGGAGAGGACTTTGCCGCGGCCACCAGCGCCGATTCTTCCATCACCAAAGCCTAACGCGGGAGGAATCGGTTGGTAACGGCCGGGGCCGGACTACGCCAGGCGCCCCACGCGCCGGGGCGGCCAGTAGCGCCAGCGCACCCGCCCGAGGATCTCGTCCACACCAACGGCTCCGAAGTGGCGGCTGTCGGTGCTCTCCGCCGGGTTGTCGCCCTCGAGCCAGGCGAGACCGTCTTCATCGATCCGCACGACTCGCTTCACGAGGGTTCGCGCCTGTTCCCTTGGGTCGCCCGCGAGCACAATGTCGCCGGGCCGGACCGGCCGACCGCCCCTGCGTACACGCTCAACGATGAGCCAATCACCGGGTTCGAGCGCCGGCATCATGCTGCGGCCGCTCACCTCCCAGCGGCGATAGCCCCGGCGTAAGCAGACCACGCCCGCGAAGAAGAGCACCACCAGGGTTAAGTACAGGCCGAGCCGCATGAGCTCCTCCGGACGGTTAGCGCACGCGGATGGCCACCAGCAGCATCGCCGCCGGCAGCCTCCAGCGGATATCCCAGCGGATCCCGAGGCCGTCCAGCGGCGTCGGAAAGCGGTCCGCATCAGGAAACTCGTCGAACAACATCGTCGCCAGGCCTTCGGCCCCCAGTGAACTGATCAGATCGCCGAGCGTCCAGCCGTGGCCCTTCGGGTCGTCGTCGCCGAAGTACGATTTGCCGACCACGAACAGCCCCTTATGCGCCGCGCCGACGCTGGAGACCGGGTGGCGGTCGTAGAGCACGAGGCGCCCGGCCGGCTTGAGCACGTTGGCAACGCTCTCCGCCCACGTGTCGAACGCCTCCAGCCAGTCGATTGTCCCCCAGGGGCAGTAGACGGCGTCGAAGGCCTCTTCGCCGAAGGCTGCGCCGGGGTCATTCGCGTCGCCGGCGGCAAGGGTTACCTGCATGCCGGCGCCGTCAGCCAGCTTCCGCACCGGTTCGAGCATCTGACTGTCGCCGAGGACCGTAACCTCGGCACCGAGGTTCATGAAGGAAAGCGCCTCTTCCCCGTTCCCCGGCGGCGCGACGAGGATCGCCTGCCCGGCGTGGACGCCAATGCCTTCAGACTCGGCCAGGTTGAGGCAACTGCCACCATGCCGGTAGTACTCCGGGTCGATTTCGAACCACGAAGCGTCCGGCTTCAGCAGCTCCATCAGGCGTTCATGTCGCCGCGCGACTTCTGGAACTCCATCACGTGGGAGTAGTCGTTGATGGTCAGGAGGAAGCGGCGGGTGTCGGCTGCCCGCATGACCGTGATGCTGGTGTGGTGTACCGAGACCAGGTGGTCGAAGACGGAGCCGAGCACCCGGCTCAGGATCGCGTTGATGACCCCGCCGTGACATGCCACCACGACACGCATACCGATGCTTTCTTCCACGATCTGGTCGAACGCGCTGAATACGCGGGTGCGGAACGCATCGACATCTTCGCAGTACGGATAGGCGTCGTGCTTGCGCGTCCGCGTCACTTCGCGATAGATGTCGGCGAGCTGCTCCCGCGAGTAGATGTCCAGCAGGCCCTTGTCCTGCGGGGCGCGCTGCCAGAGGTCGATCTCGCGGAGGTCCGGCTCCACGACCGGCGTGAGCCCGTGATGCCTGGCAATAGCCTGGCCCGTGTCGTGCGCTCGGCGCATGTTGCTGGTGTACACCCGGCCGATGCGGGCCGGCGCCAGCCGCTCGCCGACCGCCTCGGCCTGCCGCTTGCCCAGTGCCGAAAGCGGCGCGTCGTAGGCCTGCCCCAGCGGGATGTTGTCGAAGAACTGCTGCTCGCCATGGCGCACCAGCAGCACCTCGCACATCCCCTCGAACGAGTCCGCGAAGGGATTCTCCAGGTCAATCGTCCGAACCCGTTTCCGTGTCGTCATGCGTAATTCAACCCCGGCATTGCGACCGCCGCGAGGTCGGGCTCCACGCGGGAGACGTACTCGCTGGCGTTGGCGAAGGCCCTGAGGCCCGTGATGAACGCATCCAGGTCCTCGTGGTTCATCTCGATGAGGATGCGTCGTGTGAAGATCTCCGTGCTCTGCTCCATCCGGCTGCAGGTTGCGTCCCCCTGCTCGGTGAGCAGGTTCCGCACCAGCCTCCGGTCGGACTCGTCGTCCTCGCGCCGCACCAGGTCCATCTTCACGAGACGGTCGACGATGCCCGAAATCGTCGGGGGAGTCACGCCGATCTTGTGCGCCAGCTCGCCCGCAGTAACCCCTGGGGACTCGCGAACGAGAAAGAGCACGCGCAGCTGGGCAGTTGTCAGGCCCATTTCAGCCCATGCGCGGAAGCGGAGCGGGTCGAACATGTTGACCGTCTTGCCGAAGTAGCGGATGGCGGTATCGACCGCGTGCTCGGACGCCGGAGGAGAAGTCGACACGGTTAGCCTCGTGCGAAGGACTTCGCAGCCCGCAGGGTAACAGGCGGCGGCCGGATGGCGACAGGGGGCCGGGTTCCATCACGCCACTCACATCGGCGGCGCCCGTGCTCCTCAGCGGTTTGCTCGCGATACTGGACACATGGCGCTGGACCTCGACCCCGGAACCGCCGCTCTCGGCAACCCACAGCTCATCCAGGCCATCGTCGATGAGATGGCCGGCGGCGCTATCTCCTTCGAACGCTTCATGGAACTGGCGCTCTACCACCCGGAGCACGGCTACTACCGCAAGCCGGGGCGCATCGGCCGCCAGGGCGACTTCCTCACCAGCCCGGTCATCCACCCGATGTTCGGGTGGGCGATCGCGGCATGGTGCCGCGATGCGTGGGCTCGGCTCGGCGAGCCGGCGCAGTTCACCATCTTCGAACCTGCCGCCGGGGAGGGCGCGCTCGCCACCGCCATCCTCGACTGGGCCGAAGGCCGCGGCGACGGCTTCCGTGAAGCCATCCGTTATGTTGCCCTCGAACCAAACAGCCCGGGCACGGACCCGCGGGTCGAGTGGGCCACGCCACCGGTCGCGCCGGCCCCGAGCGGGGTCGTGGTGACCAACGAGCTCTTCGACGCCTTGCCGGTGCGGCTCTTCGATGCTGGTCCGCGCGGCCCCGTGGAGGTGTATGTCCGCTGGGATGGCGAGCGGTTCGTCGAGCAGCCCGGAGGTATCGCTTCGATCGATGGCGCGCCCATGGAGGGCCGGTTCGAGGTCAATCAGCGCGCCTATCCAGTGATGCGCAGCCTCTGCTCGCTGGTCGAACGCGGTTCGGTGCTCGTCTTCGACTACGGCTACCCCCAGGAAGAGCTCTGGGCCCCGTGGCGCACCACCGGCACCCTCCTCTGCTTCTATCGCCACACCGCCCACGAAGACCCCTACCTCCATGTTGGCGAACAGGACATCACCACCCATGTGAACTTCTCTGAACTCGCCGCGGCCGGCGAAGACGAGGGCATGACCATCTTCGGACCGGTTTCCCAGTCGGAGTTCCTTTACGCCCTCGGCATCGGCGGGCTGGTCGATGCGGCCCGGAGCGATATGCAGGAGTACTTCGCCCGGCGCCGCGCGCTCGAACAGCTGGCCGACGGCGCCGGCCTGGGCCGCATCCGAGTGCTGGCCGCCACCAGCGGCATCGAGGGTGTGCCACCCGGGTTCGAGGCCGCCGGGTGAGCGACACCAGGCCCGCGCTCACGCCCCGCGAGACACCGCTCGCCCCCGGCGACCAGGCCCCGCGCTTTACCCTCCCCGCAATCCGCGCGGACGGCTCCCAGTTCGACGCGGACCTCGCCGAGCTCCTCGCTGCGGGGCCAGTCATGCTGGTGTTCTACCAGGACGACGGGATGCCCGTGTGCACGAGCGAGCTGAAGGCGTTCGCCCAGGAGCACGCCCTGCTTGCGGAGGCGGGCGTGCAGGTGCTGGCGATCAACACCAACGGGCTCGGCTCTCACCGCCGCTTTCAGGAGCGCGACCATTACCCCTTCCCGCTCATCAGCGACTTCTACGGCGAAGTCGTAAAGGCGTATGGCATGTGGGACCCGGACGAGGCAAAGTCACGCCGCGGCGTCGTTATCCTCGATCCGGACGGGCGCGTCACCTACGCCCTCCCCCACTTCAACCCGGGCAGCGTCTCGACCTTCGAGGAGATCTTCCGCGCGCTCGGCCTCGCCTGACACCGCGCATCCCCAACCTGCTACCGTTTCCAGGTGGCAGCCTACTCCGACACGGTCATCGAACACTTCCAGAATCCCCGCAACGCCGGCGAGATCGAACACCCCGACGGTGAGGCGACGAAGTCCAACCCGGTTTGCGGCGACCGCATGCGCGTCACCATCCGGGTCGCGGACGGGCACGTGGCCGAGGTTCGCTGGCAAACGCGTGGCTGTCCCCCCGCCATCGCCACGAGCTCGTTCACCAGCGAGATGGTGCGCGGCTGGACGCTCGAAGAGGTGGAATCCCTGACCCGCGAGCGCATCGCCGAGGCGATCGGCGGGCTCCCGGGCGACAAGGTGCACTGCAGCGTGCTCGCGGCAGACGCGCTTCGCGGCGCAATCGCCAATTACCGGTCGCGCACCCCCTGAAATTCCCCGAGCGGGGTCGCTCACAAAGGAAAGGCGCTCCGCTTCGTCCCATCCCGGTCACCCGGCGTTCACCGGCTGGCCCCGTTCCGCGGTCGATTCCTCTAACAGGCTCCTTGCGAAACACACGGCGCCCCGGGGGAATCGATGCACATCAGGACACACCGCGGCCTACTGCCGCTGGCGCTCGCCATCATGGGGGCGCTGCTCGCCGCCTTTGCGATGACGTTCGCCGACGATAACCGCGCCGGCGCTCTCACCAACTGCACCGTCACCCACGACGGGAATGACTCAGAAGAGCTCGCCTTCCTCACGCTCATCAACAACTACCGGTCCCAGAACGGTCTCGGCGCGCTGACCATTTCGACGAACCTGAACCGCGGCTCCGCATGGATGACCGAAGACCTGGCGACGAACAACTACTTCGCGCACACCGACTCGCTGGGGCGCTCTGCCTACCAGCGCGCCATAGACTGCGGTTACCCCTCTGGCGCTGGCGAGAACCTGGCTGCGGGCGGCGCCTGGAGCTCGGCACAGGCAGCCTTTAACGCCTGGCAGAACTCTCCCGGGCACAACGCAAATATGCTCGGCCAGTACTACAAGCAGATCGGCATCGCCCGCCACTACCAGGCCGGTTCGCAGTATGGCTGGTACTGGGCCACGACCTTCGGTACGACGAACGACGGCACTGGCGGCGGCGGCGGTGGAGACGACGGCGGCGGCGGTGGCGGTCAACCCACCAACACGCCATTCCCGCCAACCAGTACGCCGCTCCCCACGAACACCCCAACGCCGGCTCAGCCGACCGCCACTCCCACCTCGATGCCTCCCACGAGCACGCCCACGGTAAACCAGGGCAATCCCGGCGGACAGACCACACCCACGCCGACCCCGTTCGTGCCCACCAGCACCCCGACTCCGCAGCCCGCCGGCTCGAGCCCGGCCAACACGCCCACGGCAGCCCCGGCGACACCGACAAAGGCGCCGACGCTCGCCCCAACCAACACACCGATTCCCGCGCCCACCCGAGCACCGGGTTCGCCGACACCCGGCACTCCCTCGCTGCCCCTGTCGCCTGGCGCGAACCTGGTCGCCTGGCCCGGAGACAGTGTCCCGCCCGCCCAGGCGTTCGCCGGAAACTCCTCCATCAAGGTGGTCTACGAGTGGAATCCCACGACCGGTGAGTGGCGACGCTACTTCCCCGGGCTGCCGGCCTACCTGAACAACCTCGCCCGCCTGAACAAGGGCGGGGCCTACTGGGTCATCGCCAACCAGGCGTCCCAGCTTCGCGTCGCCGAGTAACGGACCGGCTGGCAGCAGATTACGACGAAGACGGGCGCCCCCGGGGGGGCGCCCGTCTTGATCGCTCAGTAGAGTTAGTATACTTTTCCTCCTCTCACTACAGGAGGACCTTCTTGCCACGCGTTCACGTCCTCGTCGGCACCCGCAAAGGCGCCTTCATCTATACCTCCAACAACGCCCGCAGCCAATGGGACGTCTCCGAGCCGCTCATGCGCGGCTCCTCGATCTTCAGCATGACCGTCGACACCCGCGAGAGCCGCCCGCGCATCTTCGCGGCCTCGAATCACTGGGCATGGGGGCGCTCAGTCGCCCGCAGCGATGACGGCGGGAAGACCTGGGAACTCAACACGCCCGGCCTTGCCTTCCCCCAGGACCCGGCGCGCCCGATCCCCAACCTCAATTTCGATGCCTCCGGCGGCATGACTGACCGTGGGCCGGTAACGGTCGAGAACGTCTGGGCCATCACCCCGGGCCTCCCGAGCCAGCCGGGAGTGGTCTGGGCCGGCACCCAGCCTGCCGGCCTCTTCCGCAGCGACGACCGCGGTGAAAGCTGGGCGCCGGTCGAAAGCCTCATCTACCACCCCGAGCGCAAGTACTGGTACCCGACCGGCGGCGGCGCATCCAGCCTTCACGGGATCGAGATCGACCCCCGCGATGGCAACCACATCTTCGCCTCGATTGCCTCAGGCGGCACCTACGCCACGAGCGATGGCGGCAAGACCTGGAAGAACACCTCCCACAACTGCGTCGCGACCAACCCCGGCGCCCGGGCAATGCTCAAGGCGATGGAGGAGATGGACTTCGGCGACGGCTTCGAAGTGCCGGAAGGCGTCGACCCGGCCGCCGCCAACGAGTTCCACAAGTTCCGCATGGACTCAAAGAACCCGGACCGCCTGTGGGGACAGGCCCACATCGGCGTCTTCCGCTCGGATGACGGCGGCGGCAGCTGGAACGATGTCACGGAGGGCCTCCCGTCGTTCCACGGGTTCCCGCTGGCGGTGACAAAGCGCGGACCCGATGCCGTGTTCGTCGTACCGCTGGAGTTCGCGGCCGATAACTTCCGCGTTTGCCCGGGCCAGTTCGCCGTCTACCGGACGACCGACAGTGGGCAATCGTGGGCTCGCCTCGAGAACGGCCTCCCCGGCCCGCACGACTACCAGAGCGCCTATCGCGACGCGATGGACACCGACGGGGCCGACTCCGAAGGCGTCTACGTCGGGACGACGAACGGCCAGGTCTACATGGGCCGCGACGGCGGCGACCACTGGGAGCGCCTGCCCGGCACCCTGCCGCCGATCCTCTCGATCAGCGCTTTCGAGAGCGACCTCCTGTAGGTCAACCTCAGGTTTCCCGGCGGAGCAGGGCGCGCGCCGCGGCAACGTTCTCCGCGCCCTGCCCGCCGAGCATCGCCGCCAGCTCCTGAACGCGCGCTTCGCCGGCGACTGCGCAGACCTCGCTCCACGTTCGCGCACCGTCCGTCTGCTTCGTCACCACGAAGTGGCGGTCGCCGTACGCGGCGACCTGGGGCAGGTGGGTGATACAGAGCACCTGGTGGCGCGCGGCGAGCCGCAGCAGCGCCTCGCCGACCACCGCGCCCGTGCGTCCGCCCACGCCCTCGTCGACCTCGTCCAGCACCTCGATGCGGCCCTCGCCACTCCTCCCTAGCGCCGTCGTGAGCGCGAGCAAGAAGCGCGACGTCTCCCCGCCACTGGCCACCGCCGAGAGCGGCCGCGGGCTCTCGCCGGGGTTGAACGACACCAGGAACTCGATCCGGTCGACCCCGCTCTCGGTGAACGCGCGCGGGTGCGGTTCGCCCTCACCTGCAAGGGGGCTCTGGGTGATGACGATCTCGTAGTCCGGCACGGGTACTGCAGGGCCTGCCTCGTCGTCTTCGCACGAAAAGCCGACTGAGAGCGTGGACCCACCCATGCCCAGGTGTTCGAGTTCGGCCGCGATGGCGTGGACCAGGTCACCGGCGGCCCCGCGCCGGGCGCGGGAGAGCGCGGTCGCCCGCTCGCCGAGCAGCCGCAGCAGCGCCTGTTCGCGCTCGCTTAGCGCCTCGAGCGAGGTCCCCGCGCCCGTGAGCGTCGCCAACTGTTCCGCCGCCTGCCGGCCATAGGCGATGACCTCGGCCACCGTGTCGCCGTACTTCCGGCAGAGCCGCGCCATCCGGTCGAGCCGCTCGCCCACTTCGGCGAGCCGCTCCGGGTTCTCTTCGACGCGGTCGCAGTACTGTCGCAATGCCCGCCCGAGGTCGCTCGCTGTGGATTCCAGAGCCGTCGCCAGCTCGGCCAGTTCGCCCGCCGAAGGGTCGCGTCCGGCGAGGTCACCCACAGCGCGTACCGCCTCGCCCACCGGCGCCGAGTCCAGCGCCTCCAGAGCGAGGGCCGCGTCCTCCAGCAGCCGCCCGGCGTTGCCGAGCACCGCTTGCTCCCGCCGCAGCTCCTCATCCTCGCCCGGACGGAGTTCCGCGCCCTCGATTTCGTCCACCTCGAACCGCAGCTGTTCGACCAGCCGTTCCCGCTCGCGGGCGCCGGTGGTCAGCGTCTGCAGCTGGCGCCGGGCTTCGCGCAGCTCCCGCACTGTCGCGGCCACCGCCTCGCGCTGCGGCCCCAGCCCGGCGAACTCGTCGAGCACGGCCAGCTGCACCTGCGGGCGCAGGATCGACAGCTGCTCGGACTGCCCGTGGATGTCCACCAGCCCGGCCGCGAGTTCCCGCAGGTCGTCGACCGTCGCCGGTGCGTCATCGATCCGGGCCGAAGTCCGGCCGCTGAGAGCGATCGAGCGCTCGATTGTCTTGCGCCCCCCGGGGAGCGCGACCGTCGCGCGCACCACCGCCCGTTCGGCGCCGGTGGCGATGACCTCGCGTCCCCTGCGCGCCCCGAATACGAACGCCAGCGCATCGACCACCAGCGACTTTCCCGCGCCGGTCTCGCCGGTGAACACCGTGAGCCCCGGCCCCGGTTCGATCACGACCGAACGGGCTACCGCGAAGTCGGTGATTTCGAGACGTTCAAGCACGCGGAGTCATGGCGCTCGAGAGCTGCATCTCGAGCTTCTCGGCCAGCTCGGCGTAGAACGTCGCGGGCTCGCGGAAGCGGACGAACCGCGTGACGTGGTCGCTCGTGCGCACCACTACTCGCACTCCGGAGTCGATCGGGATGTCTTCCTGGCCGTCGATGCTCACGATGGCACCGTGGTCAGAGGTGACCTCCATCTCGACGAGCGCGTCGGGTTGCAGGACCAGCGCCCGCCCGAGCGCGAGGTGCGCCGAGACCGGCGTGAGCACCAGGTGGTGCTCTGTCGGCGCAAGGATGGGCCCGCCCGCGCTCAGCGAGTACCCCGTGCTCCCTGTCGGCGTCGACACGATGATGCCGTCGCAGCGGTAGATGGCCAGCCGCGCGCCATCGATGTGCACGTCGACGTACACCGGCCGGCCGGGCGAGTTCCGGCTGACCACGATATCGTTCAGCCCTACGTGGCTGTGGATCGTTTGGCCGTTATCCATCACGTCGCAGCGGACCATCAGCCGCTCTTCGATGCGCCAGTCCTCGGCGACGATGCGTTCGACGTGGTTGAAGCAGTCGCGCGGGCTCATGTCGGTCAGGAACCCCAGCCGGCCCATGTTCACGCCGAGGATGGGGATGCCGTGCGGCACCGTCACCCGGCTCGCGCGCAACACCGTCCCATCGCCGCCGACACAAATCACCACGCCGGCGCTTTCGATGGCAGCCATGGGCGGCGGGCCCCAGACATCGCCGACGGTGCAGGTGACGCCGCGTCGCTCCAGCTCCTGCGCAAGCTGGTTCGCGAACGCCGCCGCGCCCTCGCTGCGCGGCGCGTGGAAGACCACCGCGCGCTTCAGCATGGTTCGACACGACCCGAGGGCGAGATCAGATGCACGAGAAACTCCGTATTGCCATCGCCTCCGCGAATGGGCGAGGGAATGATGCCACAGACGCGCCACCCCTCGCTCGTCGCGCGGTTTACGAACTCGTCACAAACGCGCTGCAACACCGCTCCGTCGCGGATGACTCCGCCGCGGGGCACGTCCTTCGGCCCGGCTTCGAACTGGGGCTTGAGCAGCACCACCCCCGGCGTGCCCGGCGCCAGCCGCTCCGCCACCGAGGGCAACACCTTCGCCAGCGAGATGAACGACAGGTCGGCCACGAAGAAGTCGATGGGCGGCAGCTCCGGCAGAGCGCGCGCGTTCGTGCCTTCGAGCAGCGTCACGCGCGGGTCCTCGCGCAGGCGCTGGTGCAGCTGAGCCCGCCCCACGTCGACCGCGAACACCGAGGCCGCCCCGTGCTGCAACAGGCAATCGGTGAACCCGCCGGTTGAAGCGCCGAGGTCGAGGCAGCGCAACCCGGTCACGTCGATCCCGAACCCGGACAGCGCGCCTTCGAGCTTGTGCCCCCCGCGCGAGACGTACCGTTCCGGCTCCGAGACCGCGAGCTCGGCATCCTCCGCCAGCATCTGCGAGGGCTTGACAAGCACCAGCGTCCCCGACCGCACCCGCCCGGCCAAAATGAGCCGCTGCGCCGCCTCGCGCGTCGGCGCCAGGTTGCGTTGGAGGAGGAGCAGGTCAGCGCGGAGGCGTGGCATGGGGGAATTGTACGGAGGCGCGGGGCTCTGCCCCCGCTTATTCACCCCAACCAACCACCCAGCCCGGACGCCGGCCTGCCTCCTGCCCGCGCCCGGCCTTCGGCCATGGCGCGGGGGGGTGTGCGAAAACAGGTGGGCTGGCCGCGAGCGTCAGGGCCATGAAGCGGGGGCAGAGCCCCGCGACTCCATCCAAAACGCCCACGTGTGCGGCCATTGGCTGGCATCGTCCACCAGACCCGCAACCACCGGGTTCTGAACGATATAGGTGGCGGTCACCTCGAAGTCGGCCTCATCACGGCAGGTGCGATCCCACATGCCCGGCTGCCAGAGTGGCAACGCGTGCCCGGCTTCGCGAGCGAGCCGGGTTGTCCACGACTTCCACGTCCGCACGAAAGCGATGATGTCCCGCTCACGCGGCGAAACGAGCAGGTGGAGGTGGTCGGGCATGAGACAGGCGGCGTGCAGTTCGACGTGCGGCAGATCGCGTTGCTGCAGGACAGAGCGCCAGACAGCCTCCGCAACTGCCGGAGCGAAACGATGCACCTCCGGGTGAGCACGGATGGTCAGGTGGAAGCAGCGTTCGACATCAGCATACTCAGCCTTGTCGGGCCGGCGAATCGTCTTGGGATACCGCACGACACGTCATCATACCGGAGTCGCGGGGCTCCGCCCCCGCTTATTCACCCCAACCAACCACCCAGCCCGGACGCCGGCCTGCCTCCTGCCCGCGCCCGGCCTTCGGCCGTGGCGCGGGGGTGCGGGGACCTTGGGAGCCTGCCGCGAACGTCAGGGTCATTAAGCGGGGGCGGAGCCGCGCGACTGCGAGTCCCCCAACCCCCGAATCGACAATCCGCCCCTCGACACTCGACAATTCCCGCGTGTCTTCCCCCGAACGCGTGCAACAGGCCCTCGACGCCCTCGGACTCCCCGGGCGGGTGCGCGTCTTCGATGACGGCAGCACCCACACCGCCCAGGAAGCCGCCGACGCGGTCGGCTGCGCGCTCGGGCAGATCGTCAAGACCCTCTTCTTCATGGCCGAAAGCCGCCCGACCATGGTCCTCGCCGCCGGCGACCGCCAGGTCGATACCGCCCTGCTCGCGCCCATCCTCGGCGTCGGACGCAAGAAGCTGAAGATGGGTACCCCCGCCGAGGTCATGGAATACACCGGCTACCCCGTCGGCGGCGTCGCGCCCGTGGGCTGGCCGAAGCCGGTCGACGTGGTCGTCGATGACTCGCTCAAGCGCTTCGACGAGGTCTGGGCCGCGGCCGGCGCCCCGAACGCCGTCTTCCCCGCCCGCACCGAAGACCTGGTCCGCGCCGTCAACGGTCAGTGGGCCGCAGTGGTACGGTCGCCAGGATGACCGAGGCGACGACGGTAGCAGCGGGCGGGCGCTCGGTGCTGCCGGCGCTGGTGGTCGCCATGCGGCCCTACCAGTGGCCGAAGAACCTGATCGTCTTCGCGGCCCTCATCTTCAGCGCCGGCGACGCCTGGGTCCCGCGCGAAGCCGACACCTGGTGGCCGTTGCTCTGGCGCAGCGGCGCCCTCTTCGGGCTCTGGTGCCTGGTCGCCAGCGCCACCTACCTGGTCAACGACATCCAGGACCGCGAGGCCGACCGTCTCCACCCGCGCAAGCGCTTCCGCCCTATCGCCAGCGGCGACCTGCCCGTGCCCACGGCAGCGCTCGCGGCCGGCGTGCTCGTGCTCGTGGCCCTCCCGCCCGCGTTCGCGCTGGACCCGATGGCAGGGGGAGTGCTGGCGGGCTATGCGGCCCTCATGACCGCCTACTCGTTCGGCCTGAAGCGCGCTCCGGTGCTCGACATCCTCATCCTCTGCACGGGCGTGGTCGGGCGCGCGGTGGGTGGCGCCGCTGCCATCGAAGTCGACATCAGCCCGTGGCTCTACGTCTGTTCGAGCTTCGGCGCGTTCTTCTTCGCCTGCAGCAAGCGCTGGGCCGAATACCGCCAGCTCGGCCCCGAAGCAGCCCGCCACCGCCCGTCGCTCGCGCACTACAACGGCGACATCCTCGCGCAGATGCTCACCATCAGCGCGGCTTCGGTGCTGCTCAGCTACTCGCTCTATACCATCGAATCCGCGCGCGTGCCTTCCGACGGTTCGATGGCGCTGACCATCCCCTTCGCGGCGTTCGCGCTCTTCCGCTACCTGCTCCTGCTGAACGGCCCGCGCAGCACCGACGCCCCCGACCGCATCCTCTTCACCGACCCGCAGATCATCATCGCAGGGGTGGGCTTCACCATCACTGCCCTCGCGGTGCTCATCGGCCACCGCTGAGCGCGGGTCCGGGCCGGCTCAGTGCGCCGCGTCGCCCGGGCCCGCGCCGGCGAGTTCGGGCCGCCCGCTCCAGAGCCAGCCATAGTCCGTCTTGCTCACGCCCATCAGCATTCCGAAGAGCGTCTGCGGGTGGATGAAGATGTTCGTGCCGTCGGGGCGGCCTTCGCCGGGGGCGTAGCGCAGGTTGGCCGACTGCAGCCGCGCCTCCATCGCCGTCACGTCGTCGGTTTCGATGTAGCACATGTAGAGCGAGTCGCCGCGCTTTTGCCAGAAGCGGTCCATCGCGCCGCCGCCCCAGGTCTGGGTGACCTCGATCCGGTCGAGCCGGTGCGGCGGGTCGAAGAGGGTAAGTGTGCCCTTGTAGCCGTACAGCTTGCTTTCGATGGGGCAGTACTTCGATTGGTCCAGCCCGAAGATCTCGGTGTAGTAGCTCGAGGCCGCTTCCCAGTAGCCAACCGGGTTGGTGACTTCGTACACGCAACGAATGTGGCCGGCAAAGTCCCTGTGCTCGTCCTGCACGATTACGGTTGGCATGCCGAACCTGGTCTCGCCCAGGTAGAGGCAGCCCTTCTCGTCGACCCCCGGCACACCGGCTGCCGCCAGCCGCTTCGCAATCGCGCCGAGGTCCGGTGTCGAGAATCCCGCCCCGTAAAGCCCCTGTCCCCAGCGGTCGCGGAAGTCCTGCACCGGGCCGGGCCCGGCGGGCTCGAGGAACTCGAACAGCGATCGGCCCGCCTGCACGGTGGTCCGGTGCGCGTTGAGGAATCGCGAGCCATCCTCGCTCACCTGTTCGGCGCCGAAGATGACGTTCCAGCGCTCCACCGCCGCTTTGCGGTCCGGCACGACAAGCTGCACCCGGTCGACGTAGCTGAGCATGATGTCCCTCCAGCCGCGGTGGCAGAGAGACAGTATGTGCCAATCAGTAGGAGGCGCGCACGCGCCGAGGTTCTCCCGGCTCCGCACACCATATCCGCGCACCTGACGGGACAAGGCCAACGGGAGCGGCGAAAACGGGAACACCGCACGAAGAAGCCCCCTCGCCAGAGGGGGCCATCGGCCGTTCGGGGCACATGGGCGAGCGAACCCGCCCTCAGGCGGTTTCGCCGTGCAGTTCCTGGTTCGCGACCGGGATGTCGACTTCCTGTCCGCCCCGGGTGAGGAGCAAGGGGCGCGTCTTGTTGAGCACCGAGTCGGCGTTCACGACACACTTCTTCACGTCGCCGCGGCCCGGGATTTCGTACATCACTTCCATGAGCGTCTCTTCGAGCACGGTACGGAGGCCGCGCGCGCCCGTCTTGTGCTTGATCGCCGACTCCGCGATGGCCCGGAGCGCGTCATCCGTGAAGACGAGGTCGACGCCATCCATCTGGAAGTAGCGCTGGTACTGCTTCACGAGCGCGTTCTTCGGCTCGGTCAGGATCTTGACCAGTGAGCCCTCGTCGAGCGACTGGAGGCCGACAACCATCGGCAACCGGCCCACGAATTCGGGGATGAGTCCGAATTCGAGCAAGTCGTCGTGGGTGACGTGCGTCATCAGCTCATCCTTGCGCCTCGTCCCGCGGAAGCCGCGCTGCGCCTGGAACCCGAGGCGCACGTGGTCGCGCGTGAGGCGCTTTTCGATGTGATTCTCGAGGCCCTCGAAGGCGCCGCCGCAGATGAACAGGATGTTCGCGGTATTGATCTGCAGGAAGTCCTGGTGGGGGTGCTTTCGGCCGCCCTGCGGCGGAACGTTGGCCACGCAGCCTTCAATGATCTTCAGGAGCGCCTGCTGCACGCCCTCGCCCGAGACATCCCGCGTGATGCTGGGGTTGTCGCTCTTTCGGGCGATCTTGTCGATTTCGTCGATGTAGATGATCCCGCGCTCGGCCTTCTGGATATCGAAGTCGGCCGCCTGGATGAGGTGGAGGAGAATGTTCTCGACATCCTCGCCGACGTAACCCGCTTCGGTGAGCGCGGTCGCGTCCGCGATCGAGAAGGGGACGTCGAGCATCTTCGCCAGCGTCTTCGCCAGGTACGTTTTGCCGACACCCGTTGGGCCGACAAGCAGGATGTTCGACTTCTCGAGCTCGATGTCGTGTTCGGCGGCGGCGCCGATGCGCTTGTAGTGGTTGTAGACGGCGACCGAGAGGACCTTCTTCGCCTGCTCCTGGCCGACGACGTACTCCTGCAGGTGGTCGTAGATGGACTTGGGTGGGGGAACCCGATCGCTGAGACCTGTGGCAGTCTTGCCGCTCGCAGCCGTGGTCGCACTGCCGCTCTCTTCGTCGATGATCTCCCTGCAGAGGTCGACGCACTCATCGCAGATGTACACGGCGCCGGGCCCGGCAATGAGCCGCCGGACCTGGTCCTGGTTTTTTCCGCAGAACGAGCAGTGGTATTGGACGCGATTGGTGCGGTTGGTTGCCAAGGCGATGGTCCCCCTCTGCCTAGCGGTTCTCGGCCGGCCGCGCGAGCAGCTCGTCCACGAATCCGTATTCCTTCGCGCCGGGCGCGTCGAGGTAGAAGTCGCGGTCGAAGTCCCGCGTCACCCGCTCAACGGCCTGGCCCGTGTGCCGGGCGATGATGTTTCGGATGATCTCGTTGTTGCGGAGGATCTCTTTCGCCGCAATTTCAATATCGGTCGCCTGGCCCCGTGCACCACCAAGCGCCTGGTGCATGTGCACCGTGGCGTTCGGCAGAGCGAAGCGCTTGCCCTTGGCGCCGGCGCACAGCAGCACGGTCGCCATCGAGGCGGTCTGCCCGACGGCGATGGTCGAAACGTCGGGCTCAATGAGCTGCATCGTGTCATAGATCGCCAGCCCGGCCGTGATCACGCCCCCCGGGGAGTGGATGTACATGCTGATGTCGCGCTCCGGGTCCTCGCGCTGGAGGTAGAGCAATTGCGCCACGATAAGGTTCGCAATCTGGTCGTCGATCGGCGTACCGAGGAAGACAATCCGCTCCTTCAGCAACAGCGAGAAGATGTCGAACGCCCGCTCCGAGCGTGGGCCCGTTTCGATCACGGTGGGAATGACGGCTTGCACAAGCGGGTGTACCCGCGCGGACTGGTCGTTCATGCCTGTTCCTCCTGCAGTTCACCCCGGGCGATCGCCGCGAGACGTTCGAGCGTCTTTCGCGAAAGAAGGTTTCGGCGAATCGTCGAAACCCCCTCTTCGGTGGCGAACATTTGGCGGAACCGTGCAGCGTCATCTCCCATGGGAGCCACGAGAGTGTCCAGTTCCTCTTCTATCTCTTCGGCTGAAACGTCCAAACCTTCAGCCTCCGCAAGCTCGCTGATCACCAGCGACCGGCGGAGCCGCATGTCCGCCGCCTCCCGCCACGTCTCCCGGAAGTCCGCTTCCGAGCGCCCGAGCTGCTGGAGGTACATCTGGTACTGCTGCTGGTTGTTGCCCATTGCTTCGCGCACCAGGTGGTCGATCTCGTGCTCTACAAGGACTCGCGGGTATTCAAGAGTGGCGCCTTCAACGAGCTTGTCGATGACGGAGTTCCGGAACTTCGACTCCGCGTCGTTTTCGAGCGAGGTCTTCATGTCCGATTCGATGCGGGCGCGCAGCGAGGCGAAGTCGGGGAATTCGTCGGCGTTAACCAGGTTGGCGAACTCGTCGTCAGCCTCGGGCAGCTGCTCTTCCTTCACTTCGTGGATGGTGAGCGTGAACGTCGCGGTCTTGCCCTTCAACTGTTCGACCTGGAAGTCCTCGGGGACTGCTATGTCGAAAGTCTTTTCGTCGCCCTTGTTCATCCCGAGGAATTCCTCGGCCAGGCCCGGAACGAACAGCACCTTGCCCTCGCGCAGCGGGAACTCGGCGTTCTCGTCATCCAGGAACTGGTTGCCGTCTTCGCTCGCCTTCACGTCGGCGATAATCACGTCATCCCACTGGATGGCGCGGTCGACCGGCACCTGGGTGGCGTGGCGGCGGCGCAAAAGCAGCACCTGCTCCTCCACCATCTCGCTGGTGACCTCCACCGGCTCGGGATCGACGCGGATGGAGTGGTAGTCGTTCAGGGCGACCGTTGGCCGAATCGGGACCGTCGCCGTGAACTTCACCGGCTCGAGCTGTTCGATCTCCAGGTCTGGCTGACCGATGGCATCGACGTTCTCGGTCTCGATGGCCTCGTTGTAGGCGGCCGGCACGAGCTTATCGAGGGCCTCGCGGATGAGCCCCTCGCGGCCAACAGCTCGCTCCACGATGGGCCGTGGCGCCTTGCCCGGCCGGAAGCCGGGGAACCGGTTCTTCTGCGCGAGGCGCTTGTACGCGGAATCGAGCGACTTCTCGAGACGCTCGTCATCGATTTCGATTTGCAACTGAACGCGGCTCTCGGGGAGCCGTTCAAGAGTTACCTTCACAGGGCGATCACTGCCTCCCGTCCGAGTATATCAGACGAAATCCGGGTGGCCCGCCCGCCCGTGTGAGCTGCATGACGCCCAGGTCTAGCGGAGCCCCTGGCCACGAGGCGAAAGCAGGTCCACGAGGGCATCGCCGAGCAGGTTCCAGGCGAAGAAGAACAACGCCACGGGGATGGCCGGCGCCAGCAGCAGATGCGGGAACCGTTCGAGCGTCTGGGGCCCCGCGCCGTCGGCGATCAGGCTGCCGAAGCTGGCTGTCGGCGGGTCGATGCCCAGGCCCAGGAAGCTCAGCGTAACTTCGGCGCCAGCCGTGCCCGCCATTCCCGCCGAGACGCCGACGATGAACAACGGCATCACGCCGGGAAGCACGTGCCGGGCAATCACCCGCCAGGTCGAAGCTCCCATCGCCTCGGCCGCGGCGACGTAGGTCTCTTCGCGGATAGCCAGGGCCTGGCTGCGCACGATGCGCGTACTTCCGATCCACGCAAAGGGCACTGTGGCGAAAACGATGATCCCGAACTTGGTCACCGTCCGGGCATCGTCGCCGAGCCAGGTGTGGTCTTCGAGCCAGAAGGACACATCGTTGAGCCGCGTGCGGAAGGCAGCAGTGATCGCCAGCATCAGCAGGAGCGTCGGGAGCCCGCCCATCACCTCGCCGACACGCATGATCAGCGTGTCGACCCAGCCGCCGCGATAGCCCGCCAGCAATCCCAGCCCAAGCCCGAGGAAGAGGCTGCCGCTGATCAACACCACGGCCGTGAAGGCAACGGTCGTCCGGGTCGCGTAAACGACGCGGCTTGCGATGTCGCGGCCCAGCCGGTCGGTTCCAAGCCAGTGCTCAGAAGAAGGCCCTTGCAGGCGGGCCTCCGCACTGAGGTTCTGGCGGTACGGGTCCTGCGGCGCAACCCACGGAGCGAACACTCCACAGAAGTAGAAGACCGCGAGATACGCGATCGCGAGCATCGCGATCTTCTTGCGCACCAGCGCCAGGAACATCCGTCGGCGCGGCGAAAGCGAAACACCCTCGGTCAGCACTGGCTCCGGTGCGACGGCGACACTCATCCCGCTACCCTCTCGCCGCGCCGAGCCGGATGCGCGGGTCGATGACCGCATACAGCAAGTCGATCAGGATGTTCGCGATCACGAACAGGAACGACCCGAACAACACAAGCGCGAGGATGACGTCGAAGTCCGGCGCGAGCACGGCGTCGAAGCCCTCGCGCCCGATTCCAGGGATTCCGAACAGCTGCTCGACAATGAGCGAGCCCCCGGCCACGCCCGGCAGTGAAAGTCCAATGACGGTGATGAGCGGCAGCAGCGCGTTCCGGGCGATATGCGTGAAGACGACGGTCCGCTCCTGGAGGCCCTTTGCGCGCGCAGTCCGCACGTAATCCTCCTGGAGGACCCCGAGCACCGATGCGCGGACGAACCGCGCCACCCCGGCTGTCCCCGGCAGCGAGAGCACGATGATTGGCAGGATGATGTTCACGCTCCCGAACCCGCGCCAGCCCAGGCCAACCAGGTCAAGCTTGAGCGCGAACAACCACATGAGGGCCGGCGCCGCCACGAACACCGGGATCGCGTCGATAGCCAGCCAGAACGAGATGGTCAACGGGTCGAGGAACGTCCCCCGCGCGAGAGCAGCGTAGATCCCTGCCAGGATCCCGAGGGTGAACGAGATCACGAGTGCGATGGCGCCGAGCCGGGTCGAGACCCAGATCTTTGGGATGATGATTTCGCTGACCGTGAACTGCTGATGCCGGGTCGAGACGCCCAGGTCGCCTTTGGCGAGGTTCTGCATGTACTTGATGTACTGCACGTGGATGGGCTCGTCGTAGCCGTACTTCTTGCGGAGCAGGGCGGCCTGCTCCTCCTGGTAGCGCTGCCCCAGGATCGCGTCGACCGGGTCGCCCGGCGCGAGGCGCATCATGTAGAACACGACGACCGAAATGACGAAAAGTACGGGGACAGCCCAGAGCAGCCGGCGAACCGTGTAGCCAAGCAGCCCCGGGCCCATCGCCGTTTATTCTGCCTTGATTTCCACGAAGCGGTACTTCGGCACCGTCATGGAGACATCCGGGTACCCGTGCACACAGGGCTTCACCACCACGTGGTCCACCGGCCAGAACGTCGGGATGACCACCGCATCGTCCATGATGAGTTGCTCAGCCTCCGCATACATCTGGTAGCGCTTCGTCCGGTCAGTCTCGACCCGTGCGGCCAGCAGCAGCTTGTCGACCTCGTCGTTCTTGTACCTTGTGTAGTTCAGGGTGCTGTCGCTGGCAAAGAGCTTGCCGAGGAAGTCCTCCGGGTCCGGGTAGTCGGCCGACCACCCGTCCGAATGCATCTGGAAGGTGCCCCGCCGCTGCTCGCGCAGGAACGCGGAGGTATCGATCGCCTGCAGTTCGATGTTTACTCCAAGCGCATCCTGCCAGCCCTGCTGGATCGCCACGAGCAGGTCGCCCGGGGCGGCGCCGCTTCCACTGAACGTCAACACCACCCGCGGCATGTTGCCCGCGTACCTGGATTCCGAAAGCAGTTGCTTCGCGCGGGCAACGTTGTACTCATAGCTGTGGACCGACTCGGTGTAGCCGGGCATATCCGGCGGCAGGAAGCCATCGGCAACCCGATAGGCGTCGTACAGGAGGACGGAATTGATGGTCTCGCGGTCAAGCGTCATCGCGAACGCCTGGCGCACCTTGGGGTCGTCGAAGGGCGGCTGCTGCGGGTTCAGGGTGAAATAGAACACCGCCATGTTCGGCACCGCCCGGTACTCTTTCGCGAGCTTGTTCGAACCGTCCTTCACTGAATCGAGGAGCGAGGCCGGGAAGCCGCCGATGTGGATCTCGTCGTTCTCGTAGCGCGTCAACAACGAGCCGCCGCCGAGCTCGAAGATCACTTCATCCAGCTTGGGCGCGCCGAGGTGGTAGCGGTCGTTCTTCACAATCCGGATGCGCTCGGCAGGCTTGAACTCGGCCAGCCGGAAGGGCCCCGTGCCGTTCGGCTTCTGGGTCCAGTTTCGCGGGTTCGACTCGATCTGCTCGCGGTCGACCACGAACGCAACGGGGTAGGTCAACTCCGAGAGGAAGAAGTCTGAGGGCTCGATCAAGTCGATCTGGATCGTGCGCTCATCGATGACCTTCACGCCGCTCACGTTCGATGCCTTGTTCTCGAAGCGGTCACGCACGCCCACGATGTTCCCCAGGTAGGCGCGCACCGTCGGCGAGGCGTTCACCGGGTCGGCCGCCCGTTCGATGCTGTACTTCACGTCTTCAGCGGTCACGCGGCGCGTGTTGCCGGTGTGGAACACCACGTCATCGCGCAGTTTGAACGTGTACGTCTTGCCGCCGTTGGTGACTTCCCAGCTCTGCGCGATGTCCGGCTGCACGTTCAACTCGGGATCGAGGGTCACAAGCCCGCCGAAGATCTCCACCACGTACTCGCTCGTTGAGACATCCCCGACCTGGATGGGGTCGAGGACCGTGTTCGGGTCGTTCCCCGGGACAATGAGCGACTTGCCGCTGCAGATGCCCTTGCCCGTGCTCCGGGGGCTGTCATCGTTGTTGGAGGGGCTCGCCGGAGATCCGTTGTCGTCATCGCCGCCACCGCCCGCCAGCGCAACCACGAACACAACGCCCACAGCGAGAATCAGGAACGCGACAACCCCCATCATGAGGGTCAGCATGCGGTTCGACATCGGCATTCAATCCCGGGGAAGTCTTTCTGCGGTACGCCCGCCAGGCCATGGGACGATTTGTCCCCGGCCGGACCGGGAGTGCGTCAAAGGGTACACGGGAACCCCCGCCGCGCACATTGGATGACGGCGACGCGCGAAAACCCGGCTTTACATCGCCGTTACACGGAGCCCCCGCGCCGGCGATGATTAGCTCCCGCGGGCAGGGTCCTCGATCAACCGCAAGCCGAGCTCGTCCAGCTGGGCTTTGTCCACCGGCGCGGGCGCGCCCATCAGCGGGTCGCTGCCCGCAGACGTCTTCGGGAATGCAATCACGTCGCGGATGTTCTCACTGCCGATGAGCGACATGATCAGCCGGTCGATGCCCATGCCCACACCGCCCTCCGGGGGCGCCCCGTACTCGAGGGCGTCCAGCACCACGCCGAAACGGTCCTGCATCTCCTCGTCGGTGTAGCCCATCAGCGACAGCACCTTCACCTGGTCCGCCCGGGTGTGGATGCGCACCGAGCCGCCGCCCACTTCCGAACCGTTCAGGACCAGGTCGTACTGCCTCGCGACCACCTTGCCCGGGTCTGTGTCGAGCATGCCACGATGCTCTTCCTTGAACCCGCTGAAGGGGTTGTGGGTCGCATCCCAGCGTTCCTCGTCCGGCCGCCATTCGAGCAGCGGAAAACCCTCGACCCATTCGAATGCAAGCACGTTCTCGTCTTTCAGGCCAAGGCGGTCGCCGAGTGTGTCGCGCACCGCGTGCAGCGACCGCGCCACCACCTCGGGCTGGTCCGCGACGATGAACACCATGTCGCCGTCCTCTGCGCCCGTCAGGTCACGGATGCCTGCGATCTCGTCCGCGGTCAGGAATTTCGCGATCGGCGAGCGCAGTTCCGAACCCGCGAAGCCGATGTAGGCCAGGCCCTTCGCGCCACCGCCCTTCGCGATTTCCGTCAGCTCATCGATCTCGCGCCGGGTCATGTCCGCCTTACCTGGTACCCGAATAGCCTTGATGTTGCCGCCGCCCTGCAGCGCCCCCGAGAACACCTGGAACCCCGACCCCGCGAGCGGGGCGGCGATGTTGACGAACTCGAGCCCGTAACGGAGGTCGGGCCGGTCGATGCCGTAGCGGTCCATGCAATCTTCGTAGTCCATCCGCGGGAACGGTGTCTGCGCGATCTTCCCCTTGCCAAAGGTCCGCGCGATCCCGGTGTACAGCTCTTCGATCAGGGCCATCACGTCGCCTTCTTCGACGAAGCTCATCTCCAGGTCGAGCTGGGTGTGCTCGGCCACGCGGTTCGCCCGCGTGTCTTCGTCGCGGTAGCAGCGCGCGATCTGGAAGTACTTCTCAAAGCCGCCATACATCAGCAGCTGCTTCAGGATCTGGGGCGATTGCGGCAGCGCGAAGAAATGCCCCGGCTTCGTCCGCGAAGGCACAAGGAAATCGCGCGCCCCTTCGGGGGTCGATTTGATCAGCGTGGGCGTCTCGATCTCGTAGAACCCGCGCTCCACCAGGAACGTGCGGATGTACCAGACCACCTCGTGCCGCAGCTTGATGACCTCGGACACTTCCGGGCGGCGCAGGTCCAGATAGCGGTACTTCAAACGGAGTTGCTCATCCACGTCCGCCGGTTCGTTGATGTAGAACGGTGGCGTGAGTGCTTCGTTCAGCACTGTGCAGGCGCCCGGGATGATCTCCACTTCGCCCGTCGCCATGTTCGGGTTCACCGTCGCCGCATCGCGGGCAGCTACGACACCCTCGACCTGGAGTACCCATTCGGTGCGCACACGGTGGGCCACCTCGTGCAGGGCCGCGTTATCGGGGTTGAACACGAGCTGCACGAGCCCGCTCGAATCGCGCAGGTCGATGAAGATCAGGCCGCCGTGGTCGCGGCGGCGGTGCACCCAGCCGGCGAGCCGGACGGTGCGGCCCGCATCGGCGAGTCGAAGTTCCCCGCAGTTCGTGTCTTTCAGCATCGGGAAATCGTAGCCCACCGAAGGGTTAGATACCCCGGCCGGGGACGGCTGTCCGGGGGCCTATTGCCCCAGCGTCTGGGCGAGCATGAGCGCGTTCCCATCCGGGTCGTGGAACGGCGCAAGCTTCACCATACCGGGGATCTCGTTCGTCGGACCATCGAACGCCACGCCGCGCTTTTCCAGCTCGGCGCGAGTCGCATCGATGTCCTGCACTCCGAACGTAATCGTCACGGAGCCTGGCCCCGGGTGCGCGGCTGCCAGCCGGTTGAGCCCGATGGTTGCGCCGCCCAGCGGCGTCTGGAGCTCGACCCAGCCGACTTCCTCGACCGCGTACATCTCCTTGAAGCCCAGCTTCTCCGTGTACCAGCGGCGGGCGGCGGCGAAGTCGGTGACCAGCACCGAGAGCGTGAGTTCGGGCTTGAAGCTGAGTTCTGTCATCGTGGGCCCCTTTCGGCTTACCGGGACCGACTCGCCGGTCCCGCGTTCCAGTTCGCCGGAGCTCCTGCCCGGCAGCAAGAATGCAGGGAAAGTATACTGGCGCGTCAAGAGGTCCCGCATTCCGTCGCTCGCCCCTGCCATCCGCCTTTTCCATTACCGCTGGTCGGTGCCGATCGTGGCAACGCTCCACCGCGATGGCCCGAGCCGCTTCGCCGATCTTGCCCGCTCCCTTTCCGCCAGCCGCGACACCCTGGCCGACACCCTGGCGAAGCTCGAACAGTCCGGCGCGGTCACCCACGAGCAGGGCATCCCGCGCCCCCGATACCAGCTCACGCCGGTCGGCGAACACGTCGGCAGCGCGTGCGTCGCCGCCGTGACTGCGATTGCGGGCACTGACGTGCTCCCGATCGCCCTGAAGAAGTGGCCGATGCTCGTTGCCGTCGCCCTCGGCCGGGGCGCGTCGCGCTACAACGAGATGAAGGCCCAACTCCCCGGGATCACCGCGCGGGCGCTCGCCCTCGCGCTCAAGGACCTCCAGGCGGCCGGGATGGTCCACCGCGAGGTCAGCCACGGCTACCCGCCCGCCGCAACCTATTCCCTCACCGAAAAGGGCCTGCGCTTCCTGCCCGTGCTCGACCGCCTTTGCACCGCCGCCAGCGAAGCCACTGCCGTCGAGGCGACATCGACATAGGCGACAGACGTTCGTACAGGTTGCCTTTCGCTCACCCACCTGATCATTTCTTCGTGTGATACTGGAGTGACCACATCCGGAGGTCCCGCGATGGCCATCCAGGTCACCCTCCTTTCGCACTCCGAAAACCCGATGCGGTCGCTCTACATGGCTTACCGCACCTGCTACAGCCAGCTCACCCCGCAGCAGGTTGCCGCCCGCATCGAGGACGACCGCATCACCGACGCGCAGATGCGCCAGTTCATCGAGGAGCGCCTCAAGACCGGGCACGCCAGCCCGCTCGAACAGGTGTACTTCGAGTTCGGCATCTCGGGCGTCAGCCGTGCATTCAGCCACCAGTTCGTGCGCCATCGAGTCGGCATCTCGTTCGAACAACAGAGCCAGCGTTACGTCACCTACAAGGAAGGCGAGTTCCCGTACACCGTCCCCGAAACCGTCCGCAAGGCCGGCATGCAGGACCGCATGGACGAGCTCTTCGACCGCGTCGGCGAACTTTACGAGGAGATGGTCGCCGCCGGTGTGCCGCCCGAGGACGCGCGCTTCCTGCTGCCCAACGCCACCAACACGAACTTCAAGATCACCGTCAACTTCCAGAGCCTGCTCCACATCTGCGACCTGCGCCTCTGCACGCGCGCCCAGTGGGAGTTCCGGAAGGTCGCCGCCCTCATGCGCTCCGAGGTCAACAAGGTAGCGCCCGAGCTCGGCCGCTACCTCCAACCGAAGTGCGGCGAACACCGCCTGGGCTATTGCGACGAAAGCGAGAAGGACTGGGCCGCCTGCCCCATCGGCCGGGTGCGCCCCCACAAGGACGTGCTCTTCCGCATCTACGAGTCCTACCGCAAGGGCGAGCTCCAGCCCCTCCGTGACGAAGACTGGGCCGCCATCGAGGAACGGGAACCGGCCCCCACCGGCGGAGACTGATGCCACGCCCGGCGCTCCCACTCGGCCGCTGGCTGCCCTGGGTGCTCGCGGTCGTTGGAACGCTGCTCATCGCCTGGGGATTGCTCCGCGGTGAACGCGAAACCGTCCTCGCCGGTGTTGTGGGCGTGGTTGCCGTGCTCCTCGCGTTCCCCCTGGGGTCGCTGGTCACCCGCCGCGCACAGAAAGACGACGAATAGCCCGGGCCGGGTCACTGGATGGTGGGCGGCGGCGACTGAGCCGGCGTCTCGACCACCACCCCGCCCGGCGCGGGAGGCTCGGCCACTGCACCCCGCGAAGGCAGGCTGAGCGAGAACAGCAACACCAGCCCCACGAGCGCCACCACCGCGACCGTTACACCTATGCCCACGCCAAAGTCTTCCGGCAGCCGCCCGTAATCACCGCGCAGCCGTGTGAAGGTTGCCATGCCCTGCAGGCTACCCGGCCCGCGTAAACGCCCGGCCAACCGGGCGCAATTTCTCGGTCGCCTCGTTCCGGGCGGCCACCCGCCAGCCTGCATGCCGTTCCCGAATCTCACCCATCGGGTAGTGACGATCCCGCTCGCCGGTGGGACTATCGCTTCCATGACGAGCGCCCGGGTCGAGCACTTCGCCGAGGCGAAGGCTCACGAGCACGAACTGAACGAACGCCAGCGGCGCGTCCTCGACCTCCTGGTCGAGGGCAAGACAAACGGCGAGGTCGCCGGCGCCCTCGGGATCACGCTCGACGGCGCCAAGTGGAATGTCAGCGAGATCCTCGGGAAGCTCGGCCTCGCTACCCGCGAGGAAGCGGCGGACTACTGGCGCTGGCGCAATCGCCACGGCCGGGGGGCGCTGCGCGCGCTCCGGGGGCTGGCGGTGCCCGCCGCCCTGAAGTGGGCCGCCGGGGGCGTGGCGGCCATGGCAGTCGCGGCCATCGCCGTGGGGTTGTATGCAGCGAGGGATGATGGAGCCGCCGCTCCGGGCGAGTTCTACCTCGAGGCGCGAATTGAGGTCGTCGACCGCTCGCGAACGGTCGGAACCAGCATCGCCGGCGCCGAGGCCGAGAACCGCCGCCTCCGCGAGGCGCTGGAGGAGATCCGCCGAATGACGGTGGCTCTTGGCTACGATGGCGGGCACCTTGGCGTTGCCACAGTTGCGGCAAACGCCCTCACGCCTGCCGCGGACGACGCCGAGACCACCGTCTCGACACTCCGCTGGTGGTCGAAGGACCGCGACCACGCCCGCTGGGAGATCCACCGCCAGGAAGACGGCGCGGGCCCACCTGAGGTGATAACGGTCGTGATGGATGGCACCTGGCAGTGGGTCTACTCGTCAGACACCAACACCTACAGCAAGTCGGCCCTCCCGCCACTCCCGGACGGCGTGGAGACCAGGCCACTGGCCTTGAGCCTCCTCATCGGTCCAGCGGGGGTTGCATCGAAAGCGCAGCTCATCGACCAGCTCCTGGGCTGGACGGGTGAAGGGGGATATGCGCGAGAGGCCGGTCCCGCGGTAGTCCTCGGTCGCGAGACCACGGTCGTCGAGTTCGGCCCCACTTCGCGGAGCAGTTCCAGCGGCGCCACGGCCACCGGCAGCCAGACCCCGAACACCAGTGCGCCCCAACCCTCGGAAACCACCAGCGGCGCCGCCCGGCTGTGGCTCGACGAGGAACGCATGGTCGTGATGCGTTATGTCGTCGCAGCAGATGTCCAGGACATCCACGCAGAGGTCCTACGGCTCGACTGGGGCGCGCCGGTACCGGCGCCCCAACTGGTCTTTACGCCACCGCCAGGGGCCACCCTGGTAGATGAACAAACTGGAGCGCCTGGCGGGGACAGCGAGGGGGGAGAAGTCTCGGCCGGCGGGACGCTGGAATACTCGCCGCCCGCCGGGTTCTTCGCCATCGCCTACCTGCCGGATGGCTTCGCGGCCCGCGAGTACGAACAGAAGTCCGACGCGAACAAAAAGCCAACGCGCCTGACTGTGAAGTTCGTCGGCGCCGGCCCGGGCACCGACCTGAACGTCGATCAATCCCGGAGTTCCGGGCCGCTCCAGCTTCGCGACGAGCCAATGGAGTACCTCCTGGTCGGCGGGGCCGAGACCTTCCTTGCCGAGCGGGCCGGTGACCCGGGATTGGGTCCCGAAATCGCCCTCACCACCCGGCGCGACGGTGTCAACATCACCATCACCGCGCACGGCCTCTCCCGCGAGGAGGTCATCGCGGTCGCGGAAGGTCTCGAACTCGTCCGTTAGCCCCTTCCGGATCCCCTCCCACCTGCCGATCCTCTGAGTAGCACAGACCCGCCATCGCCGGGGAGGCAGCTCTTGGCAGTTTCTATCTCCGTGCCCAACCTCGGGCCCGAAATGGCCGGCGGGATCGTCGCCGAGTGGTATCGCCCGGACGGCGCCACGGTCGACCACGGCGAACTCATCTGCCGCCTCGAATGCGAGTTCGTGGCGGTCGAGATCGAGGCCGAGGTGCCCGGGCTCCTGCACCACCGGCGGCCCGCGGGCAGCATCGAACGGCCCGGCGTCGTCATCGGACTCGTACTCGCTCCCGGCGAAGCGCTTCCCGAAGAACCAGCCCCGGCAGAACTCCCGCAAGCATCCACGACAGACCACGACGAGCCAGAGTCCGCCGCAATCACCGGCAGCTTGGAAGACGATCCCGAGGAAGAGCCCGCTGCGCCGCCCCCGCTCGCGCCCGGCGAGCCCGTCGTCCTGCCCTTCCGCCGCCGCCCCGCGGACGAAGCGCCGCACCCGTGGAGCGCCGTCCCCGGGGATGCGACAGAGTTCGAAACCTCGCTCTTCGAGACCGCCGAACCCCTTCCCGATGCCGGCACAGCCATCCCGGGCCTCCCGCTCTGGGAGCCAGACGACGACCCGCCCTACGCCGACGCCTTCCCGCCCGCCGCCGGCTCGCCCGAAGCGCGCTTCTCGGCCATCGCCGCGGAGGCCGCCGACGAGGGCCAGGTGCTCACCATGGAGGTCCGCGTCAGCGCTTCCGAAGCCGCCCGGGCGGTCCACGTGCTCGCCCGCGAGTGGCGCGAGTTCACCCCCGCACCCATCGTCGAAGACCTGGTCCTGCGCGCCTTCGCGAGGGCTCTCGCGGAGGCCGGTTTCGAAGCCAGCCCCGCGGGCCTTACCCTCGTGACACCCGGCTCCGACCATGCGGTCGCCATCGAGGATGCCGAGGCACGGGGGTTCCGCGATGCGGTCCAGGCACGCGCCGCCGGCGGCGACGAGTCGGCGGAACGGGCCGCATGGACGCTGGTGTCGTTCCGGGAGTGCGGGATCCGGGCGGCCACGCCCGCGGTGGCGGGGGGCCACACCATGGCAGCCGCCATGGGCGCCATCGACGAAGCGTCCGCAATGAGCATTACGATGTCATACGACAGCTCCCGCCTCGGCCAGGGCGAAGCCGCCCGCCTCCTGGCGCGCGTGCGCACGCTCGTCGAAGAGCCCTACGGGTTGCTGTCGTCATGAGGACCACCGGGGAGGGATACGTGGAGGGCGAGTCTGGGCGCAGTGTCGCGGTCTACGAACTCGGTACAACCAGCTACGGCGAGGTGCACCGGTTGCAGCAGCGCCTCCAGTCGCAGCGCCGCGAGGGTTCCGGCGGTGACACCCTCCTGCTCACCGAACACCGCCCCGTTTTCACCCTCGGGCGCAGCCACCCCACGCCTGACCTCCGCGTCGGCGAGGACCTGGTACGCCAGTACGGCATCGAAATCGTCCAGACCGAACGCGGCGGCGATATCACCTACCACGGCCCCGGCCAGCTCGTCGTCTACGGCATCATCGACCTCAAGAGATGGGGGATGGGAGTACTCGACTACCTGACCGGCCTGGAGGACACCGTCATCGGTGTCCTGGCCGATTGGGGGCTGCGCGGCGAACGGTCGGCCCTCGGGCGCGGCGTTTGGGTGGGCGAAGGCAAGATCGCCTCGGCCGGGCTCAACGTTCGCCGCTGGGTGACCATGCACGGCATCGCGCTGAATATCGACCCGGATATGAGCCACTTCGAGTTCATCAACCCATGTGGCATGCCCGATATCGAAATGACCAGCATGGCCGCCGAAGCCGGAAAGCAGGTGTCGTTCGCGGAAGTCGCCGAGGCGTTCATCTTCCATTTCGCCCGCATCTTCGAGTGTGCGGCCACGCCCGTGCCGATTCCCGGCGGCGATAGGACCGGGGACCAATCGCGCTGAGCGTGAAGGAAGTAACAGAACCGCGCCCGGCCGTGCCCCATGCTGGTAACTGAAACGGCCGGGGTAGCGGTGCTGGTCACCGGTTCTACCCCCTCACGGAACTTTTGCCCTACCCCGGCCGTTGGACTGTAGACACCACCCCGGAGTATTCGCCGTGGCCCAGATCGTCAGCACCGCCGCCCTCTTCACCACGCTCTATGCGGCCGTGCTCCTGATGAAGCTCGGCTGACCCGGCTCCCCCGCCTATCCCGCGTAGTTCGCCAGCGCCTCGTCCGTGAAGTCCGCGTTCGAATACACGCGTTGCACGTCTTCCAGGTCTTCCAGCGCCTCGATCAGGCGAAGCACCTGGTGGGCGGCCTTCTCCTCCAGCTCCACCACCACCTTCGGAACCATGGCAAAGTCCGCGTTCTCCACCTCGAGCCCGGCGGATTCGAGCGCCTTGCGCACCGTCTCCAGGCTCGATGGGTCGGTCCGCACTTCCACCACGTCGCCCTGGACCTCGACATCTTCCGCCCCCGCGTCGATAGCCTGGAGCGCGAGCTCTTCCGCGTCGCTCGAGTTCACCGGCACGGTGATGAGCCCCTTTGCCTCGAACTGCCAGCCGACTGAGCCCGTCTCGCCGAGGCTGCCGCCGGCCCGGCTGAACTGGTGGCGGATCTCCGAGACCGTGCGGTTGCGGTTGTCGGTCAGGGTTACGAGCAGAATCGCGGTACCTCCGGGGCCGTAGCCCTCGTAGGTGATCTCGTCGAGGTTATCTTCGCCGCCCGCCCCGGTGGCTTTGGCGATCGCTCGCTCGATGTTGTCGTTGGGCATGTTGGCGGCCTTGGCGCGCTGCACGGCGAGGCGCAGCTTGAAGTTCATCGCCGGGTCGCCGCCGCCCTGCTTGGCAGCCTGCATGATCTCGCGCGCCAGCTTCGTGAACAGCGCGCCGCGCTTCTGGTCGTTCGCGCCCTTCGCCCGCTTGATCGTCGCCCATTTGGAATGGCCGGACATAGGTCATCTCCGGTTCGAACAGGATGTCAGGTGTAGTCCGAGTGTAAACTGCCGCCCCGCCAGGTGTCAGGATCTTCGCGCGCCAGCCCCGCAAGACGGGTGTACCGCGGGGCGATAGCCGGCCCGGAAAGCTTCCACGACAGAGGGCGGTGTGAGCAACGTCGCGCCGGCGCCCGCGCGCCCCCCGGGAGCGCCGAAAGGCGTCCCATAGCCCGCGAACGTCCACGGCCAGAGTACCTTGTCCCAGACCAGCAGCGGCGCTCCCGGGTCCGCGTCCAGCGTCACGAACGCGCCATCCGGTAGCCCTGCGAGTTCAGCCCGGGTGGCGCGCTGGCTCCGGGCCGCCGGGTCCACCCGTTCGGCGTGGAGTGTCCGGTCGAGCACGTTGATCGATTCCAGCGCCACCCCGGGCTGGTTCGCCTCGGTCCACGCCCCCGCGAAGCGTCGAGCATCCTCGCGGCGGCAAAGCATGCAGGGCCGGTGGCCCGCGGCGAACGCCACAGCCTCGTCCAGGAAGAACAGTTCGGTGTACTGCCCGGGCTGCATCACTCCCCGGTGCCAGCCTTTGTAGTCCAGCCGGCAGGCGATCCAGCGGGCGTTCACCCACGGCCGGCCGGTCAGCTTCTGATGGTCCGTGTGCATGCACCCGCCACGGTTGCCCATGAACATCCCGCGCTCGGGTGTGGCGTGGATGCGGCCGAAAGGGTCGACGCGGTTCTGGAGTGTCATCGCTCAGACCGCACGCACGCCATCGACGATCATTGCCCCGGCGAACACCACCAGGAGCGCCCCACTGACCCGGGCAATGCCGTCGGCAGCGGCCCCGAAGCGCCCGAAGCGCGCCAGAACCGCGGCGGCTGCCAGCGCGACCACAATCATGGCCGCCCCGATGACTGCCCCGGTATCCCCGTCGGCGCTGTGGCTGATGGTTGCCGCCAGTCCTGCCGGCGAGACGAGGACGGGCAAAGCAAGTGGAAACAACGCTGTCCACCGGTCCTCCCAGGACCCCGCGTGGCCGGCGCCACCCGTCCACACCGCGAACAGCCCGCCCACGGCCATCACAAGCCCCGCCGAAACGCGGAACGTCTCTGGTTCGATGTCCACCGCATCGAGCAGCAAGTCGGCCCCCAGGGCGGCCGCGACGTAGGCGGCCGCGGCAACTGCCGCTCCCAGGACAACGACCCGCGGCGCCAACCGCGCGGGGACGTTCGCCGCCGCCACGGCGGCCGCCGCCGGACTGATGGCCACGAACAGCGTGGCGGCAATACGCAAGAAATCGGTCACTCGGGCTTCACTCCCTGGATGATCGGTGCGGAAAAGAGCAGTCCGGAAAGCGCGTGCTGCTGGTCGTCCATGCGCGTGATCCCTTCGGTGAACCACGCGCCCTCAACACTCACCGGGTCCTCGAACTCGCTCGCGTCGGCCGGGGTGTACTGACGCGCCGCCAGCATCCCCGCCCCGCAGGCGACTCGCTCGGCGATCTTGCCCTCCAGGTCGCTCATCCGCGGATCGATGGCTGCGAGGCGGTGGAGCGAGGTCAGGCCTTCGACCCAGGTGCCCATCCCGGCCGCCCGGGCCTGCCTGCCATGGATGAGCTTCGAAAGCCGATTGTCCCGCCGCTGCGATTCGACCCGCACGAGGAGGCCGAACCGCTCGGCCAGGCGCCGGGCATACTCCACCTGGTGCTCTTCCAGCGGCCACGTGGCCATCTCGCCAAGACCATAAGCCGCCCACTGGTCGGCCCAGGGCGGGTACTTCTGTTGCTCCACGTCATCTCGATGCAGCGCCAGGTAGTCGGCCGTGAGACGCGCCGGCCGGTCCCAGCCTTCGCCGGGGAACGCCCGGTGCATCAGCGTGAGCGCCCAGAACGCCTCGCCGGTCGCGTATTTTGAACGCTCGCCGGGGACCGGCGAGTTCGCGGCCGTGTTCCAGCGATTCAGGAACGCCCCATCGGGAAGCTGGAGCGCCAGCAGTCCGCGCGCCAGGCTCCGTGCGAGTTCGTCGTACCGGGTGTCGCCGGTGGCAAATCGCCGCTGCATCACGCCCGCGAGCATCAGCGCGCTCGACCCGAGCTGGACGCCACCGTCGGCCGGGTTCTGCAGGGCCACCCAGCCGCTGTTTCGATAGAGATTCCGATTCATCCAGCCCAGTCCCCGATCGGCGGCAGGCAGCACGCTGAGGTCGCCGCCCGCAGCCAGCTGGAAGAGAGACATGGTGACCCCTGCGTGCCGCACGACGTTATAGCCGCCAAGGTCGGCGTTGTCCTCGAGCCGGTATTCGTACACGTAGGTGCCGTCGGCCAGCTGGTTGTTCTCAATCCATGCGGCGGCCAGCCGGGCGGCCCCAAGCGCGCCCTCCGCGTCAAGCGCAGGGCAGAACTGCGGAGCCATGAAAGACCCGCGCAACAGCACGGCCCCGACCATCCAGACCGCCACTGTGAACAAGAGGGGGCGTCGCACGGGCGGAAGGATAGCGGAAACGCTGCTTTCGCGATTTACCGCCAGTTACCGCCACCTCCAGCACCATGGCCCAATCTAGTGCCCGGGAGTAGTGTGTGAAGTTCCTCTTTGGCGGCCTGGTTGGCCGCTTGCTCTCGCTCGCCGTCCTTGCGGTCATCGTGGCCGGAGTTGGCTGGTATTTCTTCATCCGCGAAGACAACGAAGCGCAAAAGTCGGCCGCCGACATCACCGACGAAGTGCGCATTGCCGCGGGACAGACAGCCACACCGGCTGCGACATCCCCCGCCGGCAGCCCGGGCTCCGGTGCGACAGCTCCCGCCGCCACCAGCGCCGCCCTGGCCGAAGGGGCCTCTACTCACGCGGGCAAGAGCTACCGCATCATCGAGGATCAGTCCGAGGCCTGGTACCTCGCCAACGAGAAGCTCGCTCGCCTCCCGACCGGGTCAACCGCGAAAGGCACAACGAACAAGATCACCGGTGAATTCCACCTGACCGAGGATGGCCTCAACCCCTCGAAGGCAACGACCTTCACGGTCGACCTCGCGAGCATCACGAGCGACAACTCGCGCCGCGACGAGCGCATGAGGGGCGCTCTCGAAACCTCGAAGTACCCCTCGACTACCTTCACCGCCACGAACATCACAGGTCTGCCCGCTGAATTCGGATCGGCCGACACCATCCTCCAGCTCACCGGCACGCTCGACCTCCACGGCGTGCAGAAGTCGGTGCCGTGGGAGCTGAAGGTGAAACGCGATGGCGATATCCTCAGCGTCCTCGGCACGACTACGTTCAACTATGCCGACTTCAACATCAGCAAGCCGGAAATCGCCGGGGTGGTATCGGTGGAGGAGGACGTCATCCTCCAGGTCCAGCTCTTCATCCAGGAGCTGTAGACCCACAAGACCGTTCCGCGGCGGCCGGCCTTCCTTCGGAGAGGGGGGCCGGCCGTGTCGCGTGCTAGGCGGCCTGGAAGTTCAACCTCAGCCCCGCGGTCGGCCAGTCGTCGAATGCGATCAGCCGGCCGGTTGTGCTGAGCGTCGCGTACAGCGTCCGCAACCCCGGGCCGCCGAAACACGCGTTGGTCGTCAACACGTCCGGGCAGGGATAGTGCGTGACCGTCTTCCCGTCGGGCGAAAATGAGGTCAGCCCACCGTTGACGAGCGTCGCCACGATGATGTTCCCCTCACCATCGACGCAAAGGGAATCGCACATGGCCAGGTTCGCCGGGCCTCCTGGCGGGAGCGTGCCGACAACCCGCCGGGCCCCCACCTGCCCTTGAGCGACCAGGTCGAACGCCCACAGCCGCCCGGTCGGCGTCTCCGCCACGTACAACGTCTTCTCGTCCGGGCTGAGCCCGATGCCGTTGGGCGCCTCCATCGGGAAGATGATCTCCCGGATGAACGTGCCATCCGGCGAGGCGTAGAACACGCCGGTCCGGTCACGGTCGCGCGGGTGGGTCTTGCCGTGGTC
This sequence comes from Holophagae bacterium, assembly GCA_003105185.1. Classification (GTDB taxonomy): domain Bacteria; phylum Acidobacteriota; class Thermoanaerobaculia; order Thermoanaerobaculales; family Sulfomarinibacteraceae; genus FEB-10. The sequence continues at coordinate 4,905 of PQAJ01000177.1, read as the reverse complement.
GGTGAAGTAGAAGTTACCCTCGCGGTCGAAAACGAGGTCGTTCGGGCCCTTCAACCGTTCACCGTCGCACTCGTTGTACAGGGTAGTCACGCTCGAGCCGTCGGAGCTCACACGCTGGATCTGGCCTCCGATGTAGTCGGCGGGCTCCTCCCCGGGGAAGAGGGCCGTCGACCCGTCGGGTAGGGGCCGTTCGGTCCAGTGGAATCCGCCGTTCTGGGTTACGTAGATTGCTCCATCGGGCCCGATCGCGGCGCCATTCGGCCCGCCTCCAGTCACCGCGAACACCTCCTGGGTCCCATCCTGCTTCACGCGAGTCAGCCTCCCGGCCGCGATCTCGGTCACGAGGATGTCGCCGCCCGGTAACACCAGCGGACCTTCGGGAAACCTGAGACCAGTGGTGATATTTCTGAAGTCCATGGGGATCGCCTCGGAAGGAAGTGGGCGAATCCTACCGGAAGCAGCGGGGCGGGTTACAACGGCTGGCGAGAGCAGTTAGATGCAGAGGCTCCCATGGCCGCCGACCCAGCCCACACTCACGTATCGGTAATCCCGCGACCAGCTCGGCCAACCTGCGGGCGAGATGAACGCGTACTGCATTGTGTCGGGATCGATCAATCGCTCGAGTCCGGTGAATCCGCTCGCCAGCCAGCCGTCGGGCGCCTGCGAAATGAGGAGGGCTTTCGGCGCGCGCGTGAACTGGCCTGTCGCACGCTCGAATACCCACGTCTCGCCGGGATCCACGCAGACGTCCGGGCTCCATGCGATGTGTGTCCCATTGCCTGCGAGCGTGAACCCGCGAGCCGAGACCGGCGTCGTGGCGACGTAAGAGGCGCGTCCCGTATGAAGGTCGATGGTGAAGATATTTGTTAGCCCGGCCTGCGGGACCGTCGCGACGACCAATTCCGCGACGGTGGAGAACCGCGCAGTGAGAGCGGAGAACTCCAGGGTCAGGTGACCCGTCGCATCGTGAACGCGAACAGTCGGCCCGTCAGGGCCGAACCCTTCCGTTTCCAAAGTGAACGGAGGCTCGTCGATGGCGGCGAACAGCTGAGCCCTGTCCGTGACCGGCTCGCGCTCACCGGTGCGGGCATTCACGAGCACTCCGGTTGCATCGGGGGAATCCACCAGGAACCGCTCGTCGTCGATGAACATGCTGACATAGCCGCCTGCACCAAGATCCTTCCGCTCTCCCGTGCGCAGGTTCAGAGCATGAAGCGTCCCCGTGAACCGGTCCTCGCTCACCCACGCCATCCATTCGCCTGACGGGCTGAACACGCCCGGCTCGCCGGGCCCAAGGTCGAACAACATACCCGTCTCGCGGTCGTAGACCATGGTCGAACTTCCGTCCCAGGCGAACGTTGGCGGCGGCAACGCCGGCGGGAACTCGCGACCGGGCGGTACCAGCTCTCGCGATGCCACTGGTAGCGCTCGAGGCGCCTCGAACATCCCATCCACGGGAGAAGCAACGATCGTCGCGGAGGCCGGCGGAATGGCCGGGACGAGTGTGCCGGGAGTGGGTGGGGTAGTCGGGCCAGCAGTCGAAGCCGGGGACACGGGTGCCGGGCCGCTGCGTCCACCCTGGACTGCAACAACGACCGCGACAACCCCCGCACCGATGACCGCGACTCCCGCAGCGCCGGCGAGCCACTTCAGGGACGTGCCCGTGGCAAGCCCTCGGATCGTCCTGCCCAGGCGCACTCCTGGCCGCTGGTCGGCTCGCCATAAGGCGGCCGCTTCCTCACGAGACGACGCTCCGAGCTTTCCGATGATTTCGCGCACGTGCCACTTCGCGCCATCGAGGGTGATGCCCAACGCCGCCGCGATCTGCGGGTTGGTATGGCCCCGCGCCAGCAGTTCGAGGACTTCCATCTGCCGGGCAGTCAGTTCAAGGTCTTTGCGGAGGTCACGACGTCGCCACTGCATGGCGAGATGGTCTCAGAGAGCGCGTAGCGAGGCACTACTCCATGGAGTAAATGCCGTTATGCCATTGGCCTCCCAGCAGCGCTGAGTCATGAGAGAGCCCGTGTCCGCATCGAACCGCACAGGCTCACCCGCAGAAGAGAAGGATCGCACTTCGGCTTCAAGGGGAAAGGGCGAGGGCGGAAAGGCTGAACAGAGGTCTGCCCAATCGATCGTTACGCCCTGCTTTTGTCTTGCTTGGGAGTGCCGGTCGACTTGTATCGGCCGGTTCAGCGGACGAGTGCGATGAAGCCCCAGATAAGGAGAAACCAGACGCCGACGAATACGAAGGAGCCAACGACCGACGGCCACATCACCGACCAGAATCCACGTTGTCGAATGGCTTCGGCGGCCTCGATGGCGCGAGCGATGTCTCGTTCCTGGTTTTGAACGAGCCAGGTATCGCCGTGTACGGCAATTCCTTCTTCCTCAACGGCCAGGAAGATCTGAGCCCGCGAAGTGAGCAGCCAGTATCCGGTGTAGAGGAGTGCGCCACCGCCGAGGGAGAAAATTAGCAGGAGAAGAAAGATCATCCAGTTGAAGGGGCGGCGTGTTTCGAGCGCGGCCGTCGACTCGGTTTGGGAGCGAACGGACCAGCCCATGTCGGTGAGCAGGCCGATCCGCTTAGCGAGTGCTGCGGTCATATTCGTGACTTCCTTTCGTGCCTTCTGGAGGCTGGGGCCGAGGACGTCGGCGGCGCTTAGCGACTGTGGACGACCCTCTCGATCAAATTGAAACGTAGAAACGGACTTCTATTCTCGAATAGTATAGTCTACCATTCGCTTCAGTCAAACCATGTTGACCTGGCCGAACGGTTCCCCAGGTTCCAGTTCTGGTGCTAGAGTGGGATCGTCTACAGGTAGCGAGTTGACGCACCACAATCGTAATTCTACGATTACATAGTATTCTTCTGATGAGGTTCCTCTATATGGCCACACGCACCGGCGATGAAATCCGCACCAAGGGCGCGAGGACTCACCGCGGCCGCACCCAGCGCACGGCGGCCCCGCTGGCCCAGGCGAACGGCTCCTCTTCCACGCCAACCGCTGAGGCGTGCGGTTGTGGCTGCGCTGGCCCCGACGAAGCTCAGCGCGACATCCTCGCGAAGCTCTATGCCGGCGCTCAAACCTGCTGCTAGCGTAAAGTGTCGTAAGTAGCATCACGCGTAGGCCCTCCTCATGGGGAGCGGCGGGCGTCAGGGTATCGGGTTGCGAGCGGGCAGAACTCGAGCGGCTGGTCGGCGGTCGCAACACGCCACAGAAGGTGGTCTCCCGGGCGAAAGCCCTGCCGATTCCTCGAACCGGCGGTGTCATGGGCGGTGCACCTGGGAACGCGCGGCCGGATGATAGAGGGCGGTTGGGCCGAGCGCCGCGCCAGCGGGCACTCCGTCTGCGCTGAGGAGCAGGCACTCGGCATGGTCGTCCGGACGGGCAGGAGTAATTCGAAGGACCCTGGAAAGAACTCCCCGAAAGGGGTTGACGCACGGCAATCGTAATTCTACGATGACATCGTAATTTTTCGATGAGGTTCCTCTGCATGACCACCCGCACCGGCGACGAAATCCGCACCGAAGTCGCGAAGGCTTACGGCAGCCGCGTCCAGCGCATCCTTGCGGAAAGCGAGACTGTCCCGCTGTCCCAGGGAAACGACTGTTGTTCGACGCCAAGCGCTGAGACGAGTTGCTGCAGCGACACCAGCCCCGACGAGGTCCAGCTCACCAACATCGCGAAGCTCTACGCCGACGCGGACACCACCGACCTCCCGTCGACGGTCACCGATGTGGCCTTCGGCTGCGGAAACCCAACCGCCATCGCCGCGCTTGAGCCCGGCCAGGTGGTGCTCGACCTGGGCTCTGGCGGCGGCATCGACTGCTTCCTCGCCGCGAAGATGGTCGGTGACTCGGGCAAGGTCTTCGGCGTCGACATGACCCCTGAGATGATTGCCCTTGCCCGCAAGAACGCTGCCAGGGTTGGCGCCACGAACGTCGAGTTTCGCCTCGGAGAGATCGAACGCCTCCCGATCGATGAATCCTCAGTCGACGTCATCATCTCCAACTGCGTGATCAACCTCTCGCCCGATAAGGACCAGGTCTTTCGCGAGGCGTTTCGGGTGCTCAAGCCCGGTGGGCGCCTCCAGGTTTCGGACATCGTCTGGACACAACCGGTACCGGAGGAAGTGAAGGGCGATATGGAGAAGTGGGCCGGGTGCATCGCGGGCGCGCTACTCGAAGGCGACTACCTGGCCAAGATTCGGGCTGCCGGGTTCGAAGACGTGACTTCGCAAGCGGCGGAGTACCCGGGTGGCGAGGGCATCGCCTCGGCGGCGGTGGTCGCCGTGAAGCCGATCGGAGCCCAGGCCGGGTCAGGTAAAACCTGCTGTTAGGCAATCTCCCTCGTGAGTGGCGAAGGACGGGGCTCATGGGGCCCCGTCCTTGCCATTGGAGCCTTCCGGATTCATACTTAGAGCTTGATCCGCCGCCGCGGATCGTTTTTGTGTTGGGATCCGCCGGGGGTTCCCGGGACTCTTGCCCGGGTGGCGCAATGGCAGCGCATCCGATTTGTAATCGGACGGTTAGGGGTTCGAATCCCCTCTCGGGCTCCAGCACATACTATCCGCGCCGCGCAAGCGGCGAGGACTCGTGGAGAGATGGCCGAGTGGTTAATGGCAGCAGACTGTAAATCTGCCGCGCTACGCGCTTCGTAGGTTCGAATCCTGCTCTCTCCACCACCTATCGTCACCAGCCCGCGGGCTGGCCAAAGGAGCACACAGGCAGCCGCTCGACACTCCGGGCCCTCATAGCTCAGTCGGCAGAGCGCGTTCTTGGTAAGAACGAGGTCTCCAGTTCAAATCTGGATGAGGGCTCCAGCACATACCACCATGGCGGGTCCCCGCCTGACATCATCCAACTCACGGCCCGGAGGGCACCACCACAATGGCGAAGGCGAA
>PQAJ01000176.1 GCA_003105185.1 Holophagae bacterium | reverse complement strand
GGACGCCGAGCCCGTAGACTGCGTCGGCGTCGGCGGGCGGGACCCGCAGCGCGTGGGTGCCGGACGGCGCGGCCAGGGCGACCGAGGCGCCGAGGACTCCTGCCAGGACAGAGACGCACAGCATGCAGATCACGTGACGGAATGTGGTCATGGTTCCTCCACCTCCCTGAAGTGCAGCGATGCGGGCCCGCAACGCCCGGGACGCTGCGCGGAATACTATCGGATTCGGGGCGTCAACAACAGAGTCGCGCGACGACCTCGCGGATCAGCTCGCTGCCGCGCCAAAGGCTCGCAATCGGCAGCGACTCGTCGGGCCGGTGGGCCTGCTCGAGCTCGCCCGGTCCGCAGATCACGGAGTTGAGGCCGATGGCCTCGAGCCGGCCGCCGTCGGTGGCAAACGGGGCGCCCCTCAGCTCGCGGCAGCCGGTCAGCCTCGCCAGGGTCTGCGCGAGGCGGCCGCCAGGCGGCGACGACATCGCGGGCGTGACCTCGCGCTCGACGAGGCTGATCTCGGCGGCCGGGAAGCGGCGCCGGACGGCCTCGCTCATCCGGAGCTCGACCTCGCGGACGAGCAGCTCCGGATCGTCGCCGGGCAGGGGCCGCAGGCCGATCGTCAGCTCGCAGCGGTCGGCGATCATGTTGTCCGCGGTGCCGCCCGAGATCATGCCGAGGTTGATCGCGGCCGCCGGGAACTCCGGGAACAGCAGCCGGCCTTCCAGTGTCGTCCGCCCGAGCAGGTCCTGCTCGAGCACGTTGAGCTCGGCGGCGGCCTCGGCCATGGCCGCGATCGCATTGGTGCCGAGGTCGGGCCGGCTGGAGTGGCCACCGCGGCCATCAATCCGGACGGTGAGGCGGACGTGGCCCTTGTGGGCGATGAAGACCTCGAAGCCGGTCGGCTCGCCGATCAGGCACTCTCCTGGCAGTGGCAGCTCGCCGAGCAGGCTGCGCAAGTGGGGGGCGAGTCGGGCCGCTCCCAGGCAGCCAGCCTCCTCGTCGCAGGTGAAGAGCAGCACCAGTGGGCGGACGAGCCGCGAGCGGTCGAGCTCGCGCGCGACGACAATGCACTGGGCGAGGAAGGTCTTCATGTCGGCGACGCCGCGGCCGTAGATCCGCTCGCCGTCCGCGGCCATCGCCAGCGGGTCGCGGGTCCAGCCGGGCTGGTCGGCGTGAGGAACCACGTCCATGTGCCCCGACAGGACGAGGCCGCCCGCGAACGGCGGGCCGGACCACGCCACCAGGCTCGCCTTGTCGGCACCGAGCGCGTGGTCGCGGTGGAGGCGGACCTGCCAGCCGGCGTCATCCAACAGGTCGGCGAGGTACTCGGCACAGGCGACGTTGGAGGCGGTGGACACGGTGTCGAAGGCCACCAGGCGGCGGCAGATCTCGAGCAGTTCGGCGTCGTCGACCGTCATCGGTCGTCCGGCACGGTCAGCCGCTGAGCGGCGGGAACTCCATCAGGACCCGCCACACCGCCTTGCGCAGCTGCTGTTCAGGGTTGACCGCGTCGATCTCGACCCCGCCCATCTCGCCCTGCCAGAGCACCTGCGAGGTGCCCGGGTCGAGCATCCTCACGGCCAGGGTTGCGGTCGGCTTGCCGCGCGTGGACTCGGCCGGCCCGGTGTCGGTCCCGTAGGTGCTGTCGAGGCCGTCGCGCATCGTGGTCCCGCTGAACACGAGGTCGAAGGCGACCCGAAAGTCGGTGCTGCCGTCGCCGGCGTGCTGGTAGCCGCGCGCCTCGAGCTCGGCGATCAGCGCCTCGCGCACCATCTTCTGGAGGTGCGGGTAGCTGGATTGCCCACGTTGAACCGCCGGCTCGGACGCGATCCGGAAGGTCTTCCACTGCAGGAATTGGGTGCCGGCCTGGTACTCGGTGTGAACCTGAAGCTCGGCGGTCTGCCGGGCTGTCGAGCAGCCCACGGCCAGGGCCAGTGTGGCAGCCCCGATGACGGTTGCTCGTAGCATGCGGTCCCCCCGTGGCGAGCTTCGGGCTCGGTCGCGGATCGCACGACCAGCGTGGCGCGGGCGCGGCGGTTCGTCAAGGCCCGGGAGTTGGCCCCGCATTGGCCCCTCGGCGCACGGGGGCCTATGCCCTACAGGCTCCTAGCGCTTGCCGCCGCGGACCCACCACGGGGAGCTGCGGTCGAACCACCAGTCCGCCGAGTGGCCCGACAGCACCTGGTCGGCGAGCTCGCGGGCAGTGGCCGAGCGGAGCCGGCGGAGCACGAACGGTATCCACTCGTCGGCCTGGGGATTGCCGGCATCGCGCTCTTCCTTCAGTGACAGCAGCAGCTCGAGTTGGTCGGCGTCGTGGGCCAGCACCGCCTCGGGCGTGGACTCGGCGCGGTACTCCTCGAGCAGGCCGGAGAGCTCGTCGCCGAAGGGCAGCCCGCGGACGAGGTCGCCCGCCGCCCGCTCCTCGTCGGCCGTGACGTACTTCTGGTTCATGTAGTTGAGGTCGCCGGTGCGGGCCTCGGGCAGGTCGTGCACGAGTGCGAGGAGCACCGCGCGGTGGGCGTCGACCGTGCCGTCGAGACGCGCCATCACGAACGTGATGAGCGTCGTCCGGTAGGCGTGATCGGCCACGCTCTCCGATCCGCTGCCGAGAAACTGCCAGCCGCTGCGCGGCGTGCGCTTGAGCATCCCGACCTCGAACAGGAACTCGACGATGCGATGCACGGCGCCTCCAGGTGGACGAGTGTAGCGCGGGTGCCGCCGGCCGGGCCATGGTCCGAGCCGTCGAATCCGGCCGCGGGAGGGGGCCGGCCCCAGCCCGGGGTTCAGGCACTTGGTCGGGCGGAACGAGGCACGGAGACGGGCACAGAAGCGGGCGCGGATCCGGCTTCCTCCTGCGGACGACGCCGTGACACGAGCCGAAGCGGGCCGGATTCGCTCACTCACCCCGCAGCAGGAGGTCCCTGATCCGCCCGCGGATCAGCTTCTTCTGGTCCTTGACGAAGCGCTCGAAGTTGAGCACCTCGCCGTTGCGGATGGTGAACATGATCGGGTTGTGCTTGACCTCACCGCGCTCGTCGAACTGGATCGTCCCGGTCACGCCGGGGAACTCCTTGATCGAGTAGTTCAGCGACTTGCGCAGCTCGATCGTGTCGAAGGACGGCGAGCTCTTAATGACGTGGATGACGATGCGGGCCGCGTCGAAGGCGTGGGCGGCATAGATGTCCGGCGGATGACCGTAAGCGCTCTGGTAGCTGCTCACGAAGTTCTGGACGAGATCGCGCTCGTCCTTCATGTCGAAGGCCGGCTGCGGGAAGAACACGCCCTCGAGCAGCGCGGACTCGCGCTTGATGGTCTCGCCGCTGTAGAAGGCGGAGGTCAGGCAGATCGTCCCCGGAAAGGAGCGCTCGCGGAGGTGGCGCAGCGCCCGCAGCGACGGCTCGGCGTAGCCGACGATGTACACGGCGTCCGGGTTGTTGGCGGCCAGCAGGTCCGCCGATTGCTGCTGCCAGCTGGGGTCATTCAGGGAGACCCGGCCGACGACCTTGCCCTCCATCGCCTGCTCGAAGACCTGGCGGAACGGAGGCTCGATGCCGCGGGCCTGTTCGGTGTCCTCGGCGTAGATCAGCACGGTGTCGGCATCCTGCTCCTCGCGCAGGAAGCGCCCCGCGCGGCGTCCCTCGAGCTCGTCCGAGGCGAAGAGCCGGAAGAAGTTCTTGGACGACTTGGTGAGGTCCGGCGCCGACGCCGAGGGCGACAGAGCGAGGATGTTGAGCTTCTCGAGGCTCGGGAGGTACGCCTTGGCCTCGTCGCTGGTCGTGCCGGCGATGATGATGTGGGCCCCCTGTTTGGCCAGCCGGCTGAGTTCGGTCACTGCCTTGGCCGGGTCGGAGCCGGAGTCGCCCCAGACCCAGCGCACCGACGACGACAGGCTGCCGTCGGCGAGAGCTTGTTTGATGGCAAGGTCGATGCCGTGCTTCATGGACTCGCCGTAACTGGCCGCGGCGCCGGTAGTGGGGATCAGCACGCCGACGGTCGGCTTGCTGCCGCAGGCCGTAACAGCTGCCGCTGCACAGACGATGAGGGCGATTTTGGCCGAGAGCGAGAGCCGCTTCACGACGACACCTCCAGCAGTCAGGCTGACATGATACAGGAACCGGGCGCGACGGGCTCGCCCTTGCAGAAACCGGCGGTCAGTGGTCGTGGGTGTGTGCGGCCGGCGGCACCGCCCAGTGCATCAGTCGTCATCGTCCGCCGAGCCTGGCGGCGGCGG
>PQAJ01000175.1 GCA_003105185.1 Holophagae bacterium | reverse complement strand
ATCGACCCCGCCAGCGAGGGCGGGCGGAGGATGATTGCCGGCGCTTCGGAGCGGGTCGAGGATCTGCTGTTCATCGTCAACGACCTGCTCGAGCTGGCCAAGATGCGCGAAGGCCGCGCCCGGGCGCCATGGATCTGCAACCTCTCCATCAACCAGGTGCTGGCCGACATCTTCGATGCCATCGCTCCGTACGCTCAGGAGCGCGGGGTGGAGCTGGTGTCCGACATCGACGGCGTGGCGGTCCTGCGGTGGGGCGTGCCGCCGGACCTGGTGTACGCCTTCGAGAACCTGATCCAGAACGCGATCAAGTACTCCAACCGCGGCGGCGAGGTCAGCGTCGCGCTCCGGGTTGACGATCGTGTCGCACAGGTCGAGGTCTCGGATCGGGGCATCGGCATCCCGGAGGATCTGCTGGATGACGTGTTCCTCGAGTTTGTCCGCGCGCCCAATGCCAAGAAGCACGACCGGTCGGGGACCGGTCTCGGGCTGTCGATCGTGCGCGAGGGCATCGAGATGCACGGTGGGACCGTGGCGGTGACCAGCGCGGCTGGCAGCGGGACGACGTTCACCGTTCGCCTGCCCCTCGACTACCTGCCACCCGAGGTCGCAGAGAAAGCCGAAGCGGACTCCGTCGCCGATTGACGGCCGCAGCGCGCGCAGACGGCGCCGCGCGAAAGCAGGGGTGGTGGTGGGCTCACGGCCGCGGTCCGGCTTCGCCCGCACCCAGCGGGCGAGCCGCGTTTCGGCGGTGTGACGGGGAGGCGCCGGCGGTCCGGGGGCTGGTGCCACTCGGCCGTTGCCTCCTTCAACGTCGCCGACCTGGTGCGTTCGCCGAACCAGCGACCAGGGCGCGACTTCGGGGCCGCCAGCCGGCTGCCTGGCCGCCCCGCGGGCGGTCGTGTTCCTGCCGGAGCGTCATGGAACGGGATTTGCTCGGTGGGCGCGAGATGGGACGCGCTGTCACTCTCGGCCCGGGTATTATGGGCGTGGGACGAGAGTGATGACCATTCTCACGTACCTGATCGCCTACTCCGCGACCGCCGTCTTCCTGGTTGCGGTGGCGATCCGCATCCACTCGTGGGTGCGGATGCCGATGCACCTGCGCTGGGAGCTGTACCCGGTTGCGCACGAGGGCGCGCGGGCCTCGTACGGCGGCTCGTACCTGGAGGACAGCGAGTGGTGGACCAGGCCGCGTCGGGCGTCGAGGTGGGGCGAGCTGGGCGCCATGGTGCCCGAGATCCTGTTCCTGGTCGCGCTCAGGGAGCACAACCGTCAGCTGTGGACGCGGTCCTTCCCGTTCCACTTCGGGCTCTATCTGGTGGCGGGGTGCACGGTCCTGATGGCCGCGGCGGGGGTCCTCGGCGCATGGCTGCCCGGCCTCATGGCCGGCCCGGTCGGCGGCCTGCTCCGGGTGCTGGTCCCGCTGATGGGCCACGCCGGACTGGTGCTCGGCCTGGCCGGCGCCATCGGACTGCTGCAGCGGCGGCGCCAGCGTCCGCTCCGCGACTACTCGGCGCCGATGGACTTCGCCAACCTGGCGTTCTTCGTCATCGCGTTCGCGTTCGCGCTGCTGACGGCGTGGACCGTGGACCGGTCGTTTGCGACGGTGTCCGAGCTGGTCGGCAACCTGGCCACCTTCAACATCGCGCCGCTCAGAGGGTCAGGCCTGGAGGCGATGTTGCCCTGCGTGGCGGCGATCCTGCTGGCTGTGCTGGCCGGGTACATTCCGCTCACCCACATGTCGCACTTCATCGGCAAGTACTTCGCCTACCATGCGATCCGCTGGGCCGACGAGCCGAACCTCCCGGGCGGCGCCCAGGAGCAGGCGATCAACGATCTGCTCAGGTTGCCGGTGAGCTGGTCGGCGCCCCACATCGGCGGCGACGGAACCAAGACCTGGCGTGAGGTGGCGACGGAGGACCCGGATCGATGAAGCAGCCGGACGGCCTCAAGGACATCGCGCGCCGGCCCGGCCAGCCGCTGGCGCTGGTGGCGCCGAACGACCAGACCCCGTTGCCGCCGCCGTTCGACCGCGTCGACGAGGACCCTCCGATCCGCCCGCTGTCGGAGACGGCCCGCTCGGCGTACGCCGTGCTCGACGACACGATCGCGGTCAACATCGAGCGGCCGAAGACCGAGGACGAGGAGCAGGCGCTGGTGGAGGCGTTTCTCAGCGGCCTCGCGAAGCTGTTCAGCGTCCCGGACAACTGGACCTTCCTGCAGCCGCTCGAGATGTCGATGGAGCACTGCGCGCGCTGCCAGACCTGCTCCGAGGCCTGCCACATCTTCGAGGAGTCGGGCGGGAACGAGCTCTACCGGCCGACTTTCAGGTCCGAGATCCTGCGCCGGATCTACTTCAAGTACGTCAAGAAGGCATCGCCGCTGGTGCACGGCGACATCGACCTCAACTGGGAGACCGTGGCGCGGCTGATCGAGCTTGCCTACCGCTGCAACCTGTGCCGCCGCTGCGCGCAGACCTGCCCGATCGGCGTCGACAACGCGCTGCTGTCGCGCGAGATCCGCAAGATCGCCTCGCAGGAGATGGGGATCGCGCCGCGCGAGCTCCACAGGGACGGCTCGGTGCTGCAGCTCGCGGTCGGCTCCTCCACCGGCATGACGCCGCTGGTGGTCAAGGACAACATCGAGTTCATCGACGAGGACACCGCGGAGCGCACGGGACTCGCGATCAAGACGCCCTGGGACGTGGTTGGCGCCGACATCCTGCTGATCCACAACGCCGGCGAGATCATGTCGTGGCCGGAGAACCCGGGCGCCTTCGCCACCGTGTTCACTGCCGCCGGCCTCAGCTGGACGATGTCGTCGGAGATCACGGCCTACGACGCGATCAACTACGGGGTCTGGTACGACGACATCCAGTTCGCGCGGGTCGCGGTCCATCACGCCGCGGCGGCAAGGAGGCTCGGCGTCCGCAAGATCGTGCTCGGCGAGTGCGGGCACGCCCACAAGGCGCTCACCGTGATCGCCGACAAGGTGCTGACCGGCGACCTCAACATTCCACGCGAGAGCGGGCTGGTCCTGCTGCGCGACATCGTCCGCTCGGGGAAGATCGCATTCGACACGAGCCGCAACGACTTCCCGGTGACGCTGCACGATCCCTGCAACATGGTGCGCTTGATGGGCCTGGTGTCGCCGCAGCGCGAGATCATCGACGCCGTCGTGCCCGAGGCGAGGTTTCGCGAGATGGCGCCGCACGGGGTGGACAACTACTGCTGTGGCGGCGGCTCGGGCTTTGCAATCATGTCCGGGCACAACTTTGCCGACTGGCGTCACCACGTCTCGGGCCGCCGCAAGTTCCGGCAGATCCTGGAGGCGTTCGCGGATGAGCCGATGACCCAGGACCACCCCAAGTACGTGTGCGCACCGTGCTCGAACTGCAAGGGTCAGATCCGCGACATCATCACCTACTACGACGCGTGGGAGAAGGCCGGCATCTACTACGGTGGCCTGGTCGAACTCGTGGTCAATGCCATGGTCGACGCCAAGCCGGGCTTCATCGACTGGGAGTGGCATTAGAGAGCAGGTGATAGGTGGTAGGGGTCAGCTCCCGTGCCCGAGGAGCCTGCCCTGAGCGAGCGGCGCCGCGAGTCGAAGGGTTCCCGTTTCCGATAGCGCCGCCTCCGCACTTGTCACGGCGAAGCTGCAAGCGAAGCCGGATCCGCGCCCGCTTTCGACTCCGTGCCCATGCCCGTGTCCGACTGAAATGACTCGGCCGCCCGGCTCTCCGGGCGGCCGTTTTGCTCTCTGCGGACGGGCTACTTCGCGGTCTTGCCGGCGATCGCCTTGTAGACGACAGCGCCGAGGATCGCCCCGACGATCGGCGCGACCCAGAACAGCCACAGCTGGCCGAGGGCCCAGTCGCCGACGAACAGCGCCTGGCTCGTGCTGCGGGCCGGGTTCACCGAGGTGGCGGTGACCGGAATGCTGATCAGGTGGATCAAGGTCAGGGCGAGGCCGATGGCGATCGGCGCGAAGCCCTTGGGCGCCCGGGCATCGGTGGCGCCCATGATGACCACCAGGAAGGCGGCGGTCATCACGATCTCGCAGACCAGGGCCGCCGTCAGTGAGTAGCCGCCCGGCGAGTGCTCGCCGTAGCCGTTGGCGGCGAATCTGCCGAGCACGAATCCCGACTTGCCGCTGGCGATGAGGTAGAGCACGCCGGCTGCGGCGACGGCGCCGAGCACCTGCGCGACGATGTAGGGCACCAGGTCCTTGGCCGGGAAGCGTCCCCCCGCCCACAGCCCGACCGAGACCGCCGGGTTGAAGTGGGCGCCCGAGATGTGCCCGACGGCGTACGCCATCGTCAGCACGGTCAGCCCGAACGCGAGCGCGACCCCGTGGAAGCCGATTCCGAGGTCCGGAAACGCCCCCGCCAGCACCGCGCTGCCGCAGCCGCCGAGCACCAGCCAGAATGTGCCGATGAACTCGGCACCCGCTCTCTTGGACATGTCCATTGTTAACCTCCTGTTCCTTTCGTGTTGTCGAGACGGTATCGCAATATGGGAGCAGGATACCTCAGCGCGAGCGGCAAGGGAAGGGGTCAGGGGCTACGGCCTGGGGGCTCGACCCCCTCCCCCCGCTTCCGTCTCCGTGCCCGCTCTCGTCACGGCGCAGTCCGCAGGACAAAGACGGATCCGCTTCCGCGCCCGTGCCCGGGCGACGATTGTCGAGTCGTAAGCCAACGTTCCCAAAGGGGATAGAATCAATCGTTACAGAACGGTAACGGGACCACGCAGGCACCCTGTCCTCGTCCCTGCCAGGCCGCGGCAAGTCAATTTCTAACAATGCTTTGAGTCGTTCGACACCGGCTCGCCGAGTGGCACACCGGTTGCACTCCCTGCAGTGGTTCGTGTGCGCCTGGCCGGGGGAGGATGCATGGTCCGCGCCATCAGCAAGCTGTGGACGACGGAGGACTACTGGGCGGTCTGGCTCGGCATCGGGATCGTCCTGCTCGCGCTGATCAGCTTCTGGGCCGGGGGAACGATCCGGGGTTGGGCGGTGACCCCCGGCAGCTGGTCGCAGCTGTCCGAGCTCGGCGCCGACCTGGCCAGCCACTGGGGCGGCTACCTCGCGATCTTCCTGATGTTCGGCGTCGTCTTCACCGCGTCGATGGCGATCATGGGCCGCAGCGTCGGCGAGTTCGTGCGGGGGTTCGCGCTGCTCTTCGCGGGCTCGCTCGCCGTGTCCTACCTCGCCGGCTGGTCGCTGATGAAGAAGGCCGACCTCGGGGCGCCGCTGCTCGCCCTCCTGATCGGCCTCGCCGTCGGCAACCTGGTGCGGCTGCCGGCCTGGTTCTCAACCTGCCTGCGCACCGAGTACTACATCAAGACCGGCATCGTGCTGCTCGGCGCCACGCTGCCCCTGACCCTGATCTTCAACGCCGGCCCGATCGCCTTCCTCCAGGCGACCATCGTGTCGGTCTGCACGTGGCTGACCATCTACCTCGCCGCCACCCGGTTCTTCGACCTCGAGCCGCAGTTCGGGGCCGTGCTCGGCGCCGGCGGCGCGGTGTGCGGAGTGTCGGCTGCGATCGCGGTCGGCGGCGCGGTCAAGGCGAAGAAGGACCACATCGCCATCGGCATCGCGGTGGTGTCGGTGTGGGCGATCGTCATGATCCTGGTGCTCAGCGTGGTGGTGAAGCTGATGGTGCCGGTACCGATCTCGCCGGGCGAGGCCGGGGCGTGGGTCGGCACCTCGGAGTTCGCCGATGCGGCGGGCTTCGCGGTGGTGGCCGAGCTGTCGGCGGTGATCTCCTCCGGGGCGCTGAGCGCGGCCGACGGCACGCCGCTCGACCCGGATGACCCGATCAACGCCTTCACCCTGATGAAGGTCATCGGGCGCGACATCTGGATCGGCATCTGGTGCCTGATCCTGGCCGTGGTGTCGGTGATGTTCTGGGAGAAGGGGGAGGGCGCCCAACGCTCGGTGGGCGTGGGCGTGGTCTGGGAGCGCTTCCCCAAGTTCGTGCTCGGCTTCTTCGCGGCCTCGGTCCTCATGACCGCGGTCTCCGCGCGGGTGCCGGCCGGCCACGTCGGCCGCGCGCCCTTCGCCGGCACCTTCCGCAGCGGCGCCGAGAAGATCGTCTACGACGCGGACTTCGGCGACTACCGGGTGCCGCCGGGGCTGGCCGGTAAGGTCTCGGTGGACCTGGCGGGCCGGGAGCTCTCGTTTGCCGGCGGCGGCGTGCCGATGACCCTGCGCGAGTACGAGGCGCTGCGGGACGCCATTCCGACCGGCGATCCGGACCGCCGCGACAAGATCGGCGCGCTCAAGCAGCTGCGCTACCGGTCGGACTGGTTCGAGAGCTTCCTCGGGCCGCGCGTCATCGACCCGATCAAGACGCTGCGGTCGTGGGCCTTCGTGCTGTGCTTCCTGTGCATCGGGCTGTCGACCCGGATTCGGGACCTGCTGACCTTCGGCCTCAAGCCGTTCTGGGCCTTCACCATCGGGGTGGCGGTCAACGTCCCGCTCGGGTACTTTCTGTCCACGGTCGTGTTCTCCCGGTTCTGGAGCAACATCGGCGACATGATGTGAGGGGCGGGCGCGGCGCCGCGAGCCGCCGGCCAGCCGCAGCGATGGAGCGTTCGAGGTCCTGCAGAAGGAGTGGCCATGACGAAGGAGAGAAAGACGCCGCTGCTCGACGAGCTCGAGCAAGGTCCGTGGCCGAGCTTCGTGACGGAGATCAAGAAGGAGGCCGACCGGCCGATGGCGCACGACCTGCTCGGCATCCTCGAGCGCTCCTACGCAGACCGGGTGAGCCACTGGAAGCACGGCGGGCTGGTCGGGGTGATGGGCTACGGCGGCGGCGTCATCGGCCGCTACAGCGACCTGCCGGAGGAGTTCCCCGCCGTCAAGGAGTTTCACACCTTCCGCGTCAATCAGCCGTCGGCCTGGTTCTACACCTCGGATGCCCTGCGCACGCTGTGCGACATCTGGGAGAAGCACGGCTCGGGCCTCACCAACATGCACGGCTCGACCGGCGACATCATCTTCCTCGGATCGAGCTCGGCGGCGCTCGAGCCCTGCTTCGCCGAGCTCAGCCACCACGGCTGGGACCTCGGCGGCTCGGGCTCGAACATGCGCACTCCGAGCTGCTGCGTCGGGCCGGCGCGCTGCGAGTGGGCGTGCTACGACACGCTGGCGGCCTGCTACGACATCACCCAGGCGTTCCAGGACGAGCTGCACCGCCCGTTCTTCCCGTACAAGTACAAGTTCAAGTTCGCCGGCTGCCCGAACGACTGCGTCGCGTCGATCGCCCGCTCCGACTGCTCGATCATCGGCACCTGGAGGGACGACATCCAGGTCGACCAGGCGAAGGTCGGCGAGTACGCGAGGAGCGGCACCGACATCCAGAGCGAGGTCTGCAACCTCTGCCCGACCCGCTGCATGAGCTGGGACGGCCGCGAGCTTGCCATCGACAACTCCAACTGCGTGCGGTGCATGCACTGCATCAACGTGCTCGCAAAAGCGCTCAAGCCGGGCAAGCAGCGCGGCGCGACGATCCTGGTCGGCTCCAAGGCGCCGATCATCGGCGGCGCGCTCCTGAGCTCGGTGCTGGTGCCCTTCCTCGAGATGAAGCCGCCCTACGACGACCTCAAGGAGCTCACCGCGGCGATCTGGGAGCTGTGGGGCGAGCACGGCAAGAATCGCGAGCGGGTCGGCGAGTTCATCCAGCGGGTCGGCCTCGGCAACTTCCTGGACGGAATCGGCCTCGACCCGGTGCCCGAGATGGTGATGCATCCACGAACCAACCCCTACATCTTCTTCGAGGACGAGCTCGACGACGATGCGGGCAACGCGTAGGAGGGGGCGGAGATGACCGAGTTCCAACGCCAGACCGACATCGGGCCGCCGCACTACGAGCGGTTCCTGCCCCCGATCGTCAAGAAGAACTACGGCGCGTGGGACCACCACGAGCTCCTGAGGCCCGGCGTCATGGTCCACGTCGCCGCCTCCGGTGACCGGCTCTACACGGTTCGCGTCGGCACGCCGCGGCTGCTCGCAGTCACCACCATCCGCCAGTTCGCCGACCTCGCCGACGCCTACTGCGACGGCTACCTGCGCTGGACCAGCCGCAACAACGTCGAGTTCCTGCTCACCGACCCCGCCAAGATCGACCCGCTGATCAGGGACGTGCAAGCGCTGGGATACCCGGTGGGCGGCACCGGCAACCAGATCTCGAGCATCGTCCACACCCAGGGCTGGGTCCATTGCCACTCCTCGGCATCGGATGCGTCCGGTGTCGTCAAGTCGGTGATGGACCGGCTGTTCCCGTACTTCACGGGCTCCAAGAGCCTGCCGTCGAAGCTGCGCGTGGCCTACGCCTGCTGCCTCAACATGTGCGGCGCGGTGCACTGCTCGGACATTGCGATCCTCGGCGTCCACACCAAGGCGCCGGTGATCAGCCACAGCGACCTGCCCAAGATGTGCGAGATCCCGACCCTGATCGCCTCCTGTCCGACCGGCGCGATCCGGCCGGCCACCGTCAACGGCAAGCCGTCGGTCGAGATCGAGGCCGGGCAGTGCATGTACTGCGGCAACTGCTACACGGTGTGCCCCGCCTGCCGGATCAACAACCCCGAGTCCGACGGCCTCTCGATCTGGGTCGGCGGCAAGGTGTCCAACGCGCGCACGACGCCGCAGTTCTCCAAGCTGGTGGTGCCGTTCATGCCCAACAACCCGCCGCGCTGGCCCGAGGTCGTGGACGCCGTCGAGCGGATCGTCACCATCTACGCCGGCAACGCGCGCAAGCACGAGCGGATGGGCGAGTGGATCAACCGGATCGGCTGGCCGCGGTTCTTCAAGCTGACCGGCTTCGAGTTCACGAAGTACCACATCGACGACTTCCGGCACGCCGGCGAGACCTACAACCGCACCGCGCAGCTGCGACATGAGAGGGGGTCGTGATGGCCGTGGACATCGAGGCCCTGAAGGCCGCGATCTTCGATCTGGTGGCGTCGACGCACGGCAAGAAGAACCTCAAGCCGATGGACATCACCAAGGACATGATCGCCAGATTCGGCGAGGACAACTGCGGCAAGATCGACGTCAAGCGGGCCCTCAGGGAGCTGATCGACGCGGGCACCTTGACCTACATGTATGCCGGCGGCAGCTACATCACGCTGCCCGAGCCGAGGTCGGAAGCCGTTGACGAGGGATAGGGAGAGGCGGGCTGCGTCAGCCCGGCTTCGTGACAGCCATGGGAGATGACGATGAGCAAGGCGCAGGAGCGGACCCGGGAAGCCGTCGAGCTGTTGCGGTCGTGGCAGAGCCTTGAGCGCGAGTCGATCGCGACCACCGCCGAGATCATGGAGTCGACCGACAATCTCCTGATCCGCCAGATCATGGAGATCATCCGCAACGACTCGGTCCAGCACCACCGGGTGCAGCAGTTCATCATCGACATCCTGACCCGCGAGCCGGTGCGCATGAGCCCCGACGACATGGCGGAGGTGTGGACCAGGCTCGAGCAGCACGACGAGCTCGAGCGCCGCACCATCGAGATGGCGATCGAGCTCAAGGAGAAGACCACCGACGTCGTTGCCAAGGTGCTCCTCGAGTACCTGATCCTGGACGAGCAGAAGCACGACACCCTGCTCGGACATCTGGAGGCCGTGAAGCGCCATCTCTCGAAGCTGGCGTGACCGCGGGCGCCGGCCGGTCCGGGGAGCGAGGGTTCAAGGCATGGGCCTGCTGAAGGAGAAGAAGAGGACGAAGGGGCTGACCGCCCGGCTCGCCAGCGGCGGCGGGTCGGCGAGCCAGATCTCGCCCCTGCGGCCGCGCTACCTGGAGCGGCTGGCGCCGTGCACCTCGAGCTGCCCGAGCGGCAACGACGTTCGCGGCTTCCTCACGGCGATCTCGCTGCGCGACAAGGTCGGGGCGAGCCTCGACGAGGCCTGCGAGCGCGCGTGGCGGAGCTACATGGAGACCAACCCGTTCCCGTCGGTGATGGGGCGGGTCTGCCCGCATCCCTGCGAGGACCACTGCAACCGCAAGGAGAAGGACGGCGCCGTCGACATCAACGCCGTGGAGCGGTTCATCGGCGACTGGGCTCTCGAGCATGGCCTCGAGCCGACCCTGCTCGAGGGCGAGCAGCGCAAGCAGGAGAAGGTCGCGGTCGTCGGCGCCGGCCCGTCGGGCCTGGCCTGCGCCTACCACCTGGCGCGCCGCGGCTACCGGGTGACGGTGTTCGAGTCGCTGCCSMWRCCGGGCGGMATGCTGCGCTACGGCATCCCGGTCTACCGGCTGCCGCGGGCGGTGCTCGACGCCGAGATCCAGCGCATCGTCGATCTCGGGGTGGAGCTTGAGTGCGGCACCACGATCGGCAAGGAGATGTCGTTCGCCAACCTGCGCCGGGGCTACGACGCGGTCTACGTCGCGATCGGCGCCCATCAGGGCAAGAGGCTGGGCATCCCGGGCGAGGACGGGCCGGGCATCTGGACCGGCACCGAGTTCCTGCGCCACATCAACTCCGGCAAGCGGGTCGAGCTGGGCCGCCGCGTCGTGGTGGTCGGCGGCGGCGACACGGCGGTCGACGCGGCGCGCGTGTCCAAGCGAGTGACCCTGGACGCGGCAACGGTCTCCAGGAGGCTGGGTGCTGACGTCACGATGCTCTGCCTCGAGACCGTCGCCGAGATGCCGGCGATCGGGCTGGAGATCGAGCAGGCGCTCGAGGAGGGGATCAGGATCGAGCCCGCGGCCGCGCCGGTCGAGATCCGGCGCGACCGCGAGGGCGGAGTGCGTGCCGTGGTCGTGCAGCGGATCCGACCGGGTGGGATCGGCGACTGGCTGCAGGGCCGGCGGGACGTCGCCGAGGGCGACCCGTTCGAGCTGCCGGCCGATGCCGTGATCGCGGCGGTCAGCCAGCAGCCGCAGCTCGAGGAGCTGGCCGCCGCCGAGCTGGGCGGGGGCTGGCTTGGTGCCGATGCCTGGGGGCGGACCGGGATCAACGGCATCTGGACCGGCGGCGACAACATCGAGGCCGGCATCGCGACGACCTCGATCGGCCACGGCCGCCGGGCCGCCGAGTGCATCGATGCCGTGCTGCGCGGCGGTCTGCCCGCCGAGGTGGACGCCGGCGCGCCGGTCCTGCACGACCGGCTGAAGCTCGGCTGGTACGAGGCGAAGGATCGCGCCGCGCGGCGGGTGCTGGCGCCGGAGGAGCGGCTCGCCAGGCCGGAGCACGAAGTCGACCGCGGGCTGACCGCGGAGGCTGCCATCGCCGAGGCCGCGCGCTGTCTGTCCTGCGGCAAGTGCTTCGGCTGTGAGGCCTGCTGGATGTACTGCCAGAACAACTGCTTCGTCAAGGTCCAGCAACCGAAGCCCGGGATCTTCTACACGATCAAGCTCGAGGTCTGTGACGGCTGCAAGAAGTGCTGGGAGGAGTGTCCGTGCGGCTTCATCGTCGGGGAGTAGGCGGTTGAACGTGGTGGCCATGCGCCTGAGCTCGCCCCGCCTGGTCGTGGCCGGCCTGGCGGGCGACAGCGGCAAGACGCTGCTGACGCTGGGCCTCGCGCGCAGCCTGCGCGAGCGCGGCCTCGCGGTGCGGACCGCCAAGAAGGGGCCCGACTACATCGACGCCGCGTGGCTCGCCGCCGCCAGCGGATCGGCCTGCGTCAACCTCGACACCTTCATGATGCCGCGCGAGGGCATCGGCTCGGGAGCCAGCTCGCTCGCCGGCGCCGACGTCGTGCTGGTGGAGGGCAATCGCGGGCTGTATGACGGCGTCGACGCCGAGGGCAGCCACTCCACCGCGGAGCTCGCGAAGCTGCTCGGCTCGCCGGTGCTGCTGGTCGTCGACGTGACCAAGGCGAGCCGGACGGTCGCCGCCCAGGTGCTCGGGTGCCAGCTGCTCGACCCGGCACTGCGGCTCGCCGGCGTCGTCCTCAATCGGGTCGGGACCGCGCGCCAGCAGGCGCTGGTCCGCAGCGCGGTGGAGGAGGTGACCGGGCTGCCTGTTGTCGGTGCGCTGCCGCGCCTCTCCGGTGACGACCCGCTGCCGGGTCGCCACCTCGGGCTGGTCACCGTCGCCGAGCACCCGGATGGCGAGGGGGCGATTGCCCGGGCGGCCGAGGCCGTGGCCCGGTATTGCGACATCGACTGCGTGCTCGACCTGGCGCGCAGCGCCGTCGACGTCGAGCTGCCGCTGCTGCGGGTCGAAGCCGAGCCGAGGAGCTGCCGCGTCGGCTACCTCGCCGACCCGGCCTTCTCGTTCTACTACCCGGAGAACCTCGAGAGCCTGCGCCGGCGCGGCGCCGAGCTGGTGGCGGTGGCGCCGGAGGAGAGCGCCGCGCTGCCTCGGCTCGATGCGCTCTACATCGGCGGCGGGTTCCCCGAGGTCCACGCCGGGCGGCTGGCCGGCGGCGGCGCCCTGTTCGGCGCGCTGCGCGACCACGCCGCAGCCGGGCTGCCGATCTATGCCGAGTGCGGCGGCCTGATGCTGCTGGCGCGCGAGCTGGTGATCGATGGTTCGAGCCATCCGATGGCCGGGGTCCTCGACCTCGTGGTCGAGCAGACGCCGCGGCCGCAGGGGCATGGTTACGAGGTCGCGAGGGTGGACCGCCGCAACCCGTTCTTCGAGGCCGGCACGAGCCTGGCCGGGCACGAGTTCCACTACTCGCGGGTGGTCGCCGGCGCGGACGCCGCGTCGACGGTGCTGGCGGTGGAGCGCGGCTGCGGCATCGGGGCYGGCCGCGACGGGATCGTGAAGGGGACGGTGTGGGCGTCGTACCTCCACCTCCAYGCGCTCGGCACGCCCGGCTGGGCGGACGGCTTCCTCGGCATGGCCGCGCGCTGCGCCGCCGAGCGCGCCGGGACCGCCGTGGCGGGAGTTTGAATGGAAAAGCGGGAAGGGTGACGGATGACCGAGGTTGAGAGCCGCAGCGAACGACTCGAGCGCTGCCTGGACGCGACCGGGCAGAGCCCGGGCTCGGCCGTGGCTCACTACAACCTCGGGCTCGCCTACCAGAGGCTCGGCCGCTTCCAGGAAGCGGAGCAGGCGTACGAGCGGTCGGTCGAGCTCGATCCGACCCTCGCCGAGGCATGGGTCAACCTGGGCGGCGTCCGCCTGCACGGCTGGGACTTCGCAGGCTGCATGGAGGCCTCGCTCAGGGCGGTCGAGCTGCGCGACGACCTGGTGCTCGCCCACCACAACCTCGGTCAGGCCTGCCTGTACATGAACGACCCGGAGGGCCTGGTGCGGTGTGCGCGGAGGGCTCTGGAGCTCGATCCGGACCACCCGCCGTCTCACTACTACGCGGCGGTCGGCCTGCTCGCGCTCGGCGAGCTCGGCGCGGCCGAGCGTCACCTGGGGCGGGCGATCGAGCTCGGGCACCGGCCGACGGCGGAGTTCCTGCGGGCCCTCGAGCGGGCGCAGCGGGACCAGGCCGCGGATCGCATCGACATGGTCGAGATCGGCGGGGGCGAGGCCCCCGGGAAAGTGAAGGAGGACTGAGATGCCCACATTCGAGTACGGAGGGGTAACGCTCGCGGTCGACGAGGACGGCTTCATGCAGGAGCCGGACAGGTGGAACCAGGCGGTGGCGGCGGCGCTGGCGACCACCGAGGGGGTCAACGCGCTGACCGACAACCACTGGAAGGTCGTCAACTACCTGCGCGAGTACTACCTCCAGTTCGGTGTCGCGCCGATGATCCGCAAGCTGTGCAAGCAGACCGGCTTCAGCCTCAAGGAGATCTACGAGATGTTCCCTTCGGGCCCGGCGAAAGGCGCCTGCAAGGTGGCCGGCCTGCCCAAGCCGACCGGGTGCGTGTAGGCCGCTCCGCGGAGCACGGCGCGATGACCCCCTGGCAGTCGCAGCCGCCGGCTGGTGGCCCCGATCGGGAGGAGACATGACGAATCCGCAGCGAACGATCGCCGAGCTCGCCGCTGAGAAGCGGGACGCGGTGCTGGCGAGCTGGCTCGAGCGCATCCTCGCCACCTACCCTCAGGAGGCCGCGCGCTTCCTGCGGGACACCGCCGACCCCTTCGGCAACCCCTTCGGCGCGGCACTGCGCGAGGAGCTCGGAACCCTGCTCGACAGCGTCCTCGGCGCGGTCGACGAGGAGCGCCTCCATGCCGCGCTCGACCGGATCGTCCGCGTCCGCGCGGTGCAGGGCCTTCCGCCGTCGGCCGCGGTCGGCTTCGTGCTCGAGCTCAAGCCGATCCTGGCGCGGCTCGTCGACGGTTCCGGGGTCGCGGCGGCCGACGAGCGGACGCGCCTCGACCGGCAGGTGGATCGGGTCGCGCTGGCAGCGTTCGACGTCTACTCGGCGTGTCGCGAGCAGGTCTACGAGATCCGCGTGCGTTCGATCCGGGAGCGGTCGGTGCGGCAGGTCGAGCGGCTCAACGAGTGGCGGTCGCGACGCGACGGAGGGCTCACGGCCGAGGCCGATGCATCGCCGACCGGAGGGGGCGACGAATGGGCGCCGTGATCTCGCTCGTCGCGGTGGCCGGGCTGGCGCTGGTCGCGGTGATCGCGGTCGCTGTCGGCGACCTCCGCTTCCTGATCGGGGTTGTCGTGCCGGGAATCGCCTTCGTGGTGTTCGTGGTGGGCGTCGCCTGCCGGGTCGTGCGCTGGGGCCGGGCGGCCGTGCCCTTCCGGATCCCGACCACCTGCGGTCAGCAAAGGTCGCTGCCCTGGATTCGAAACGAGGAGCTCGACAACCCGAGCGGCCCGCTCGGTGCGATCGGCCGCATGGCCGGCGAGGTGCTGCTGTTCCGGTCGCTGTTCCGCAATCACAGGGTCGAGCTCTCCCACGGGCGGGAGAAGGTCTCGTACGTCGCGAGCAAGTACCTGTGGGCGGCGGCGATGGCCTTCCACTGGTCGATGCTCGTGATCCTGCTGCGGCACTTTCGGTTCTTTCTCGACCGGGTGCCGGCCTGGGTCGAGCTCGTCCAGCGCTGGGACGGGTTCTTCGCGGTCGGCGTGCCTGTCGTCTACCTCACGACGGTGGTCTTCATCGCCGCTCTGCTCTACCTGCTGCTGCGCCGCCTGGTCGATGCGAAGCTGCGCGCCATCTCGCTGCCCACCGACTACTTCGCGCTCTACCTGCTGCTCGGGATCGCGGCCTCGGGTGTGCTCATGCGCCACGTCGAGAAGGTCGACATCGTCCAGGTCAAAGCGGCGATCGCCGGGTGGGCGTCGCTGCAGGCGGTGACGCCGGCCGGAGTGGGCGGGTGGTACTTCGTCCACGTGCTGCTGGTGAGCGTGCTGCTGGCCTACCTCCCGTTCTCCAAGCTGCTGCACGCGCCGGGCGTCTTCCTGAGCCCGACCAGGAATCTCGCCAACTCGAACCGCCGGGTGCGGCACGTCAACCCGTGGAACCCGCCGATCGTCGGCCGCACCTATGCCGAGTGGGAAGAGGAGTTCCACGACAAGCTCAAGGCGGCGGGCTATCCGCTGGAGAAGGAGTGAGCGATGGCGAGCTCACACGACCGGCCGCCCCACGAGCTGATCCCGATCGATCTCGAGCCGCCGAAGGGCAACTGGCGTGATCCGTCGATCGACTTCCACGCGCGGCACGGCAGCTGGTGCTATCCGGGCTCCGCCAAGGCCCTCGCCGCCATGGGCTTCGCGAACCCTCGCGAGTGGTCGCCGACCGACGCCGACTGGCAGCTGCCCGCGGACTGGAAGCGGATCGTGCTCGAGGGCATCCGGGAACGGCTGCTGAAGTACCGCACCTTCCACGTCTTCATGGACACCTGCGTGCGCTGCGGGGCCTGCGCCGACAAGTGCCACTTCTTCATCGGCTCGGGCGATCCCAAGAACATGCCGGTGCTCCGCGCCGAACTGCTGCGCTCGATCTACCGGCGGGAGTTCACGGCGGCGGGCAGGATCTTCGGGGAGCTCGCCGGCGGCAGGGAGCTGACCGAGGCGGTGCTCAAAGAGTGGTTCTACTACTTCTTCCAGTGCACCGAGTGCCGGCGCTGCTCGGTCTATTGCCCGTTCGGCATCGACACCGCCGAGATCACGATGATCGCCCGCGAGCTGATGCTGCTCGTCGGCCTCACSATCAACTGGGTCGTCGAGCCGGTGGCCAACTGCCACCGCACCGGCAACCACCTCGGGATCCAGCCCCACACCTTCAAAGACAACATCGAGTTCCTGCTCGACGAGCTCGCGGAGGTCACGGGCGTCSGCATCGAGCCRCAGATCAACCGCAAGGGYGCCGAGGTCCTGTTCGTGGTGCCGTCCTCGGACTACTTCCTGGACCCCGGCACCTACACCTTCGTCGGCTACCTGATGCTGTTCGAGCACATCGGCCTCGACTACACGCTGTCGGCGTACGCCTCGGAGGGCGGGAACTTCGGGCTCTTCACCTCCCACGACACGATGAAGAAGCTCAACTACAAGATCTACCACGAGGCCCGGCGGCTCGGTGTGAAGTGGATCCTGGGCGGCGAGTGCGGCCACATGTGGCGGGTGCTGCACCAGTACATGGAAACCATGAACGGGCCGGCCGACTTCCTCGAGGTGCCGCGATCGCCGGCCACCGGCACGGTGTTCGACCATGCCGCATCGACCAAGGCCGTCCACATCTGCGAGTTCACCGCCGACCTGATCCACCACGGCCGGCTCCGGCTCGACACGAGCCGCAACGACAAGCTCCGGGTGACCTTCCACGACGCCTGCAACACGGCGCGCGCGATGGGCCTGCTCGAGGAACCGCGCGCCATCATCAAGGGCGTCTGCAACCACTTCTACGAGATGCCCGAGACCACGATCCGGGAGCACACCTTCTGCTGCGCCGGCGGTGCCGGGCTCGGGACCGACGAGAACATGGAGATGCGGCTGCGGGGCGGCCTGCCGCGCGGCAACGCGGTGCGCCACGTCCGCGACCGCCACCGCGTCAACCGGCTCGCCTGCATCTGCGCGATCGATCGGGCGACGCTGCCCCCGCTCTGTGACTACTGGGCGCCGGGCGTCGACGTCAGCGGCGTCCACGAGCTGGTCGGCAACGCGCTGGTCATGGACGGCGAGAACGAGCGCACCACGGACCTGAGGGGAGAGCCGCTCCACCCGCACGCCGAGACGCAGGAGCCCGCCGATGCATGACGCCGCCAAGATCGTGGGCGGGCTCGTCCTCTTCGCGGCCGTGATGACCTCGCCGTTCTGGTACAACGCGCTCACCGCCGCCCCGGCTGCGGTCCCGGCCCTGGACCCGCCGCCGAACGGCTCGAAAGAGTGCGTCGAGCCGAGGGCCTACATGCGCGCCAACCACATGGACCTGCTCAACGAGTGGCGGGACCTCGTGGTGCGCACCGGGCAGCGCGACTATGTCAGCACCACCAACGGCCGCGCCTTCGACATGAGCCTCTCGCGCACCTGCCTGGACTGCCACTCCAACAAGGCCGAGTTCTGCGACCGTTGCCACACCTTCCTGGCGGTCAATCCACCCTGCTGGGACTGCCACGTGGAGCCGAAGGAGGCGCCGTGATGGACGCTTCACGACGGGGATTCCTCACGATCGCCGGGCTGTCGCTGGTGGGGGCCGCGGGCGGCTCGACCCTGATCGCGGCCATCGGCGAGCCGGGGACGGCGGTGGAGAGCCTCCCCGCCGAACCGCCGGGCGGCGGTCGCCGGCTGGCGATGGTGATCGACCTGCGGAAGTTCGGTCACGACGGCGAGCTCGTCGAGCGCTGCATCCGGGCCTGCCACCGGGCGCACAACGTCCCCGACTTCGGGGCCGACCGCAAGAACGAGATCAAGTGGATCTGGGCCGAGGACTTCGAGTCGACCTTCCGCGACGAGGAGTTCCGCTACCTGCGCCGCGACCTCCAGGGCAAGCCCACCCTGCTGCTGTGCAACCACTGCGACAACCCGCCGTGCACCCGGGTCTGTCCGACCAAGGCGACCTGGAGGCGCCCCGCCGACGGCATCGTGATGATGGACTGGCACCGATGCATTGGCTGCCGCTACTGCATCGTGGCCTGCCCCTACGGGTCGCGGAGCTTCAACTGGACCGATCCGCGGCCGCACCTGGAGAGCCCGCAGGCGGACTTCCCGACCCGGACGCGCGGTGTGGTCGAGAAGTGCACCTTCTGCGAGGAGCTCCTCGCGCGCGGCGGCCAGCCGGCCTGCGTCGAGGCCTGCGCCGACGACGAGATCGTCTTCGGCGACCTCAACGACCCCGGCTCCAAGGTGCGCCGGCTGCTCGCCGAGCACCTCGCGATCCGCCGCCAGCCCGGCCTCGGCACCCGGCCCGAGGTCTACTACATCGTCGAGGACCCGCGGACCCTGGCCGAGACGGCGCCGGCCGCCGTCGTGCCGGGGGCCGCGGAGAACGACCATGTTTGAGAAGGCGCTCTCCGGGGGCCGGCGGTACTGGGCCTGGATGGTGTCGCTGCTGGTCGTCATCGGCGTCGGTGCCGCATGCTGGTACTGGCAGCTCAGCGAGGGGCTGACCATCACCGGCCTCAGCCGGGATGTGGTCTGGGGCTTCTACATCGCGCAGTTCACCTTCCTCGTCGGAGTGGCGGCGTCGGCGGTGATGGTCGTCCTGCCCTACTACCTCCACGACTACCGGGCGTTCGGCAAGATCACGATCCTCGGCGAGCTGCTGGCGATCGCCGCGGTGATCATGTGCATGCTCTTCATCTTCGTCGACATGGGCATGCCGGCGAGGATCCTCAACATCTTCCTCCACCCGACGCCGAGCTCGATGATGTTCTGGGATGCCGTGGCCCTCGGCGGCTACCTGCTGCTGAACATCGTCATCAGCCGGGTGACGCTCGGCGCCGAGCGCCGCGGTGACCCGCCGCCGGCCTGGATCACGCCGGTCATCGTCCTCTCCATCCCGTGGGCGATCAGCATCCACACCGTGACCGCCTTTCTGTACGCCGGCCTCGCCGCCCGCCCGTTCTGGCTGACTGCGATCATGGCGCCGCGCTTCCTCGCGTCGGCCTTCGCGTCCGGCCCGGCGCTGCTGATCCTGCTCGCCCTGGTGGTGCGCAGGGTGTCCGACTTCGATCCCGGCCGGCAGGCGATCCGGGCGCTGGCCACGATCGTCACCTATGCGATGGTCGCCAACGTCTTCTTCGTGGCGGTGGAGCTCTATACCGCGCTCTACAGCGGCATTCCGGAGCATGTCAGCCACTTCGCCTACCTTTTCATGGGCCTCGACGGCGAGGCCACGCTCGCGCCGTGGATGTGGGCCTCGGCGGTGCTCGCGGTGGTGGCCCTGGTGCTGCTGCTCAACCCCGGCTCGCGGAGCAGCGAGACCTCGCTCGTCGTGGCCTGCGTCGCGGTCTTCGCCTCGCTGTGGATCGACAAGGGGCTGGGGATGGTGGTCGCCGGCTTCGTCCCCTCGCCGCTGGGCAGGGTGGTGCACTACTCGCCGACCGCGCCGGAGCTCGCGATCGGCCTCGGCATCTGGGCCGCCGGGCTGCTGGTCGTCACCGGGCTGTTCAAGATCGCGCTCGAGGTCCGCGGCCACCTCCGCAGGCCCTGAGCGGCCCCTCCCACAGTGCGCCTTCTGCAATCCATGCAGTGAATTGCAGTGGTAGACTCCATGTTACGTTTACGTGACGGGGAGGGAAGGCGACCGCATGTTCCCGGTGATGCTCGACCTCGAGAACCGGCGCTGCCTGGTGGTGGGCGGCGGCGGCGTCGCCCTGCGCAAGGTCCAGGGCCTCCTCGAGGAGGGAGCCCTGGTCACGCTCGTGGCCCCGGAGGCGGTGGGGCCGCTCGCGGCCCTGGCTGCAGCCGGCCGGATCGGCTGGGAGCGGCGGGCTTACCAGGCCGGCGAGGCCGGCGGCTTCTGGCTGGTGGTGGCGGCGACCGACGACCGCGCGGTCAACGCGCAGGTGTTTCGCGATGCCGATGACGCCGGCATCTGGGCCAACGTGGCCGACGACCCGGAGCTGTGCTCCTTCCACCTGCCGGCCCGCATCCGCCGGGGGGAGCTGCAGCTCGCCATCGGCTCGGCGGGCGAGGCCCCGTTCGCGGCGCGGCGCCTGCGCGGGCTGCTCGAGCAGCGGCTCGGCCCGGAGTGGGGCGAGTGGCTGGCGGCGGCAGCCCGCTTCCGCGACCAGGTGCGGCGGCTCGGCCTGACAGCCCCTGAGCAGGAGTCGCGATTCGACCGGTTTTTTGAGGCCACGGTTGACGGCGAGAACCTGACGGCACGCGTGCCGACTCGGGCCGAGCAGCAGCAGTGGCTGGCGGCGGGGCCCGATGAGCGGCGGGTGGAGCCGGCGGCCACCACGCCGGCACCCGGTCCCGGCCCGACCGCTGCGGCTGGGTTGGTGTCGCTGGTCGGCGCCGGTCCCGGCTGCCCCGGCCTGCTCACGGTGCGCGGCCGGCGCCGCCTCGCCGAGGCCGACGCGGTGGTGTACGACCGGCTCGCGGCCGGGACCCTGCCGTGCGATCTGCCGGCCGCGGTCGAGCTGCACGCGGTCGGCAAGGCGGCCGGCAGCCAGCCGGTCCCCCAGGAGGAGATCACCGCGCTGCTGGTGCTCCTCGCCCGTGCCGGCAAGCGGGTGGTCCGGCTCAAGGGCGGCGACCCGTACGTCTTCGGCCGCGGTGGCGAGGAGGCCGAGGCGCTGGCGGCGGAGGGCATCCCGTTCGAGGTGGTGCCGGGCGTGACCTCGGGTGTGGCGGCCCTGGCGTGGGCCGGAATCCCGGCGACCCACCGCGGCGAGGCGGTGCGGCTGTCACTGGTCACCGCCCACGACGCCGCCCAGGGCGAGGAGTCGCTGGTCCGCTGGGACCTGCTGGCGGGCGACGAGCACGCCACCCTGGTCGGCTACATGGGTGTGGCCGCGCTGCCCGAGGTGGTGGCGCGGCTGCTCGACGCCGGCATGGACCCGGCGACGCCGGCCGCGGTCATCGAGCAGGGCACGACCTCGGCCCAGCGGCGGGTGGTGGCGACGCTCGCCGAGCTCCCGGCGGCGTCTGCCCGCGCCGGCCTCCAGCCGCCGGCGCTGCTCGTGATCGGGCCGACGGTCGGTCACGCCGATCGCCTCGACTGGTTCGGCCGGCTGCCGCTGGCCGGCCAGCGCCTGCTGATCGCCGCCGCGGACGATGGGCTCGCGTTCCACCTCGAGGATGCGGGCGCCGAGGTCGTCAGCGTGCCCTTGCCGCTGACGCCGGCGGCGCGGGTCGTGATGGCGGCGCGGCCGCTGACCGGGTGTCTGGTGCGGCGGCCGGACGAGGTGGACGGCCTCGACGACGAGCGCTGCAGCCCGGGCTGGGGGGCCGAGGTGGTCGCCTGGTGTGTCGGGGAAGCAACCGCGAGCCGGGCGCGCGACTGCGGCTGGCAGCGGATCGAGGTGCTCGAGGAAGCCCTGGACCCCGCCGGCCTGGTGGCGCGGATCGCGGCCGGGCCGCGGGCCGCGAGCGGCTGATGATCCGGCTCGGCCTGCGCGCCCGCTTCTTCCTCTACTCGAACACGGTGATCGCCGTGACCATGGTGCTGGTCACCTTCTTCTGGATGCTCCACGAGCGGCAGTCGCTGCACGAGGCGTTCATCAACCGCGGCCGGAGCATCGTCGACGCGATGGCGCTGCCGATGACGCTGGCTCTCGAGCGGGCGCCCACGGCGGCGGCACCCGGCGCGACGGACCCGGCCACCCAGTACATCGTGGAGATCCTGACCCGGAACCCGGACTTCGTCCGCTACGTCATCGTCAGCGACGCCCAGGGGAGGGTCACCCACTCGAGCTCGCGCGACCTCACCGGCCACCACTTCGACCGGCCGCTGGGCGCCGACTCGATCGGCGCCCGGCCCGACGTGACGATCCGCCAGGACCGGTCCGGCGAGCGGCTGCTCGAGGTGCGGACCGCCCTCGGTGACGCGGGCTCGTTCCTCGGCTCGCTCGCCGTCGGCTTCTCGCTCGATCCGATCGAGGACAGCGTGGCCGCCGTCGTCCGCTACGCGGCGCTGGTGGCGCTGGTGCTGATGCTCTTCAACTCGGCCCTGACTGCGCTCTACGTGGAGACGCTGATCCGGCCCATCCTGACCCTGAACGAGACCATGAAGTGGGCCGGCCTCGGCGACCTCGGCGTGCGGGCCCAGGCGAGGAGCGGCGACGAGGTCGGCGAGCTGTCGGGGGCCTTCAACCGGATGATGGACGAGCTGGAGGCCGGTCGCGAGCGGGAGGAGGCGCAGCTGGCCCAGCTCGCCCACGCCGAGAAGATGGCCGCGGTCGGGACGCTCGCGGCGGGCGTGGCCCACGAGGTCAACAACCCGCTCGCCGGGATCACGGCCTGCCTCGAGAACCTGCGCGCCAACCCCGACGACGCCGAGATGCGGAGCCGCTATCTCGACCTGATCGGCGACGGCCTGATGCGGATCGAGCGCACGATCACCAACCTGCTCGACTTCTCCCGCCAGCGCGAGGTCACGCTCGAGCCGACCTCGCTCAACCACAGCCTCCGGCACGTGGTGGAGCTGGTAGGCTTCCAGCTGCGCCAGGCCGGTGTGGAGGTCGTGCTCGACCTCGACGCCGACCAGGCGATGGTCATGGCCGACCACTTCCAGATGGAGCAGCTTTTCTTGAACCTGGTTCTCAACGCGATCGGCGCGATGCCCGCGGGCGGCACCCTGACCCTGAAGACCCGGGTGCGCCGCGGCGAGGCGGTCGTCGAGGTCCGGGACACCGGAACCGGGATCCCGGAGGGGATCCGCGACCGGGTGTTCGATCCGTTCTTCACCACCCGGGAGGCGGGTGAGGGCACCGGGCTCGGGCTCGCCGTGAGCCACAGCATCGTGGCCGCCCACCGCGGGACCATCGAGGTCGAGTCGAAGGTCGGTGCCGGCACCACCTTCCGGGTCCGCTTCGCGGCGATGGCCGGCGCCGCCGCGGCCAGGGGCGGCAGATGACGGTCCTCGGCCGCCGGCTGCTGGTGGTCGACGACGAGCCGCTGCTGCGGATCACCATCGCCGACGCCCTGCGTAAGGAGGGCTGGGCGGTTGACGTCGCGGAGGACGGCGCCAAGGGCGCTGCGCTCTTCGAGCAGCACCTGCACGAGCTGGTGCTCGCGGACCTGGTGATGCCGCGGCTCGGTGGCATGGAGCTGCTCAAGCGCATCAAGGCGCTGCAGCCCGAGACCACTGTGGTGATCATTACCGCCCACGGCTCGGTCGACCGCGCGGTCGAGGCGATGCGGGAGGGCGCCGCGGACTTCATCGCCAAGCCGTTCTCGATGGCCCAGCTCATCGTCCGGCTCAACAGCGTCTGCTCGGCGCGCCTGCTGCTCGAGCAGAACGTCCGGCTCCAGGAGCAGCTCGAGCAGCGCCACTCGTTCGCCAGCATCATCGGCAAGTCGAAGCCGATGCAGGAGGTCTTCGAGCTGATCCGGCTGGTCGCGGACTCGGACGCCTCGGTGCTGGTTCACGGCGAGAGCGGCACCGGCAAGGAGATGGTCGCGGCGGCCGTCCACTTCAACTCACGCCGGCGCGCCAGACCGTACGTTCGCGTCAGCTGCGCCTCGCTGCCGGAGTCGCTGATCGAGTCCGAGCTGTTCGGCTACGAGCGGGGAGCGTTCACCGGGGCGAGCGAGCGGCGGATCGGCCGCTTCGAGGCGGCGAGCGGGGGCACCCTGTTCCTGGACGAGATCGGGGACCTGCCGACGGCCTTCCAGGTCAAGCTGCTGCGCGCCCTCCAGGAGCGCAAGATCGAGCGTCTCGGCTCGAACCGCCCGATCGACGTCGACGTCCGCATCGTTTCCGCCTCACAGCGGCCGCTCGAGGAGGAGATCCGCAGCGGCCGCTTCCGGGAGGACCTCTACTTCCGCATTCACACCGTGGTCATCCACCTGCCGCCGCTGCGCGACCGCAGGGAGGACATCCCGCTCCTCGTCCAGAGCTTCCTGCGCGAGTTCGCGGACGCGCGCCAGCGCCAGATCGAGGGCGTCACCGACCAGGTGATGGAGCTGTTCGAGAACCACCCCTGGCCCGGCAATGTGCGCGAGCTGCGCAACGTGATCGAGCGGGCGGTGCTGTTCTGCAAGGGCGACCGGATCGTCGTCGACGATCTGCCGGCCGCCCTGCGCGGCGAGGAAGGCGATGGCATGGCGCGGCCATTGGCACCGGTGCGGCCGCTCCACCAGGCGGTGGAGGAG